>JBGSQL010000307.1:0-2860 GCA_041738105.1 Rhodobacter sp.
CCAGTTCGGCCAGACCGTCGAGCACTGGCGCGGGCACGTCGCCGGTGCCGGCACTGAGGCTGGCCGCGCGCTGTTCCAGCGTGGCGACATGGGCCTTGAGCACGCGCAGTTCATCCTCCATCGCGGCCATGCGATCAGCCAGCATCAGCGCCGACATCAGCAACATCCGCGCTTCGGGAAGGCGACCCATCTGGGTGACCAAAGGCTGCGCCTCGTTGTCGAGCAGTTTCGCGGCGGCGCGCAGGAAATGCTCTTCTCCGTGCTGGCAGGCGACCTGGAAGGTCCGGCCACCGATGAGAATATCAACTTCAGGCATCGAGCATGTCTCCGATCAGGGGGGTCAGTTCGGCAAGGATCTCGTCCATCTCGACGATCTCGGATTGGCGTGTGGCGCGCAGCGCCTCAAGCTCGACCAGCATCGCCTTGTTCAGCAGGTGCGGATCGACCGTTTCGGATTGCGCCTCGCGCAATGCGCGCACGGTTTCGCGCAACTGGATCACGTTCTTGCGCATCCGCTGCACCTCAAGCCCCTGGGCATCAAGCTGTCGCGTCAGGCGGTCGTTCTTTTCCTGCAAGTCCGCGACCAGGGTCGAGTCCCGTTCCTTGATCGCGCGCAGGCGTTCGGCCAACTGGCTGTTTGCGTCGCGTTCGGTCTGCAGGTCTTCGCGAAGGGCCGCGATGATTGCCTCGGCTTCTGCTGTCGGACCCGGCTCTGGCGCGGGGGCCGGGGCGGACGGCGCAACGTCGAAGGCGTCGATCGCCTGCCCGATCCGTTCCAGCGCGGTGGTGATCCGGCGTTCAAGTGTGTCCATGTCGCTCATCTGCCTGCATCCCTCGTTTTTTCTGCGCTGTCGTCCTGGTCGTGCCACGGACAGCCGTTCGGGCGAATCGGGAACTGGTTCATCTTCCGCGATCTTAACCGAAAGGCAAAAGTCTTTGCGCGGCCTTTCGCTCCAACGGCTTGCGGGCTGCGCTTGATCTTGCCGTCCGGGCTGGTATGCAGCCTGCAAAACCCCGTCATCCGATCGGAAGGACCGAGCCTTGGACATCGCCCGCCTGCGCGCAGAACATCCCGACCACTGGAACAAGGCCTGCGCGATTCGCGTGCTGACGCTGGATGCGGTGGCCGCGGCGAATTCGGGACATTCGGGGATGCCGATGGGCATGGCCGATGTCGCGACCGTTCTTTACGAAAAACACCTGAGCTTTGACGCAGCCGCGCCCGACTGGCCCAACCGTGACCGGTTCATCCTGTCGGCGGGGCATGGCTCGATGCTGCTTTACAGCCTGCTGCACCTGACCGGCTATGCCGACATGACGCTGGACCAGGTGAAGGCGTTTCGCCAATGGGGCGCGATCACGGCGGGCCATCCGGAATATGGCCACGCCAAGGGGATCGAGACGACGACCGGCCCGCTGGGCCAGGGCATCGCCAATGCGGTCGGCTTTGCGATTGCCGAGGAAAGCCTGCGGGCGCGCTGGGGCGCCAAGGTGATTGACCACTACACCTATGCGATCGCGGGCGACGGCTGCCTGATGGAAGGCATCAGCCAGGAGGCGCTGGCGCTGGCCGGCAAGCAGCAACTGAGCCGCCTGATCGTGTTGTGGGACAACAACGGGATCACCATCGACGGCAAGGTGTCGCTCGCCGATGTGACCGACCAGAAGGCGCGCTTCGCGGCCAGTGGCTGGGATGTGTTCGAGTGTGATGGCCACGATCCGGTGGCGATCGACGCAGCGCTGACAGCGGCCAAGGCCAGTGCCGGGCCCGCGCTGATCGCCTGCAAGACGCATATCGCGCTGGGATCCTCGGCGCAGGACACCTCGAAAGGACATGGCGCGCTGACCGATGCCAAGCTGATCGCGGACACGCGGGCCGCCTATGGGTGGGACCACGGGCCGTTCGACATTCCTTCGGATATCCGCAAGGCTTGGCTCGCAATCGGCGCGCGCGGCAAGGCCGAGCGCGAGGCTTGGGAGGCGCGGTTCGCCACGCTTCCGGCCGCCAAACAGGCCGAGTTCACCCGGATCATGGCGGGCACGCCGCATCCCAAACTGGCCCAGGTCATCCGCGCCGTAAAGAAGAAGGCCGTGGAGGCCCCGCAAAAGGTCGCGACCCGGCGCGCGTCCGAGATCGTGCTGGAGGCGATAAACCCGGTGCTGGGCGAAACGCTTGGCGGGTCGGCAGACCTGACGGGATCGAACAACACCAAGACCGCAGATCTGGGCGTGTTCGAGCCGGGCAACCGCAAAGGCCGCTACGTCTATTACGGCATCCGCGAACATGGCATGGCTTCAGCTATGAACGGGCTGGCTTTGCACGGCGGGATAAGGCCTTACGGCGGTACGTTCATGTGCTTTACCGACTATGCGCGCCCCGCGATGCGCCTGTCGGCGCTGATGGGCATTCCGGTCGTCTACGTGATGACACATGACTCCATTGGTCTGGGCGAGGACGGCCCGACGCACCAGCCGGTCGAACATCTGGCGATCAGCCGGGCCACGCCGAACACCTGGGTGTTCCGCCCTGCCGACCTGGTCGAGACGGCGGAAGCCTGGGAGTTGGCGCTGTCCTCGACAAAGACGCCGTCGGTTCTGGCTCTGAGCCGTCAGAACCTGCCTGCTGTGCGCCACACCCATACGGGCCAGAACATGGTCGCGCGCGGCGGCTACGTGCTGGCCGAGGCAGAGGGCAAGCGGCAGGCAATCCTGATGGCGACAGGGTCCGAGGTTGAAATCGCGCTGAAGGCGCGCGAGTTGCTTCAGGCCGACGGGATCGGCACGCGCGTCGTGTCGATGCCCTGCTGGGAGTTGTTCGAAGAGCAGGACGCGGCCTGGCGGCGCAAGGTTCTGCCGCTGG
>JBGSQL010000385.1:0-8384 GCA_041738105.1 Rhodobacter sp.
CCGAGATCGCCACCCTTCCCCAGATCGCGCGCACGATCGAGCCTGTGCGCGCCCTCACCGCCGCGTTCGACGCGGGCCACGCCCGCTACCGCGCGGCCCAATCCGCCATCAGGACACTGTCATGACCGATTTCTTCAAGGACATTCCCGCCGTCACCTACGTCGGCCCCACCTCCGACATCGACTACGGCTACCGCCACTACAACAAGGATGAGGTCATCCTTGGCAAGCGGATGGAGGATCACCTCCGTTTTGCCATCGCCTGGTGGCACAGCTTCGCCTGGGAGGGCGGCGATCCCTTTGGCGGGCAAACCTTCCAGCGCCCCTGGCATCCGCAGGATTCGATGCAGACCGCCAGGATCAAGGCGGACGTGGCCTTCGAGATGTTCCGCATCCTCGGCCAGCCCTTCTATTGCTGGCACGATGCCGACGTGCGGCCCGAAACCGGCAACTTCGCCGACAACCTGCGCACGCTGAACGAGATCACCGACTACATGACTGAAAAGCAGGTCCAGACCGGCACGAAGCTGCTCTGGGGCACCGCCAACATGTTCAGCCACCGCCGCTGGATGTCCGGCGCCAGCACCAACCCCGATCCCGACGTTTTCGCCTTTGCCGCCGCCACCGTGAAATCCTGCCTCGACGCCACCCATCGCATGGGCGGGCAGAACTACGTCCTGTGGGGCGGGCGCGAGGGCTATGAGACGCTGCTGAACACCGACATGCGCCAGGAACTCGACCATATGGGCCGCTTCCTGAACATGGTCGTCGAATACAAGCACAAGATCGGCTTCAAGGGCGCGATCCTGGTGGAACCCAAACCGCAGGAGCCCTCGAAGCACCAGTATGACTACGACGCAGCCACCTGCTTTGGCTTCCTGCAGAAATACGGGCTGGAAAAAGAGGTCAAGCTCAACCTCGAACAGGGCCACGCCATCCTCGCCGGCCACAGTTTCGAGCACGAGATTGCCACGGCGACCGCGCTTGGCGTGTTCGGCTCGATCGACATGAACCGCAACGATTACCAGTCCGGCTGGGATACCGACCAGTTTCCCAACAACGTCCCTGAAATCGCGCTGGCCTATTACGAGATCCTGCGCGCCGGCGGCTTCACCACCGGCGGCACCAACTTCGATGCCAAGGTGCGCCGCCAATCGCTCGACCCGGCGGATCTGATCCTTGCCCATGTTGGCGCGATGGACACCTGCGCGCGCGGCCTCAAGGCCGCCGCCGCTCTCATCGAGTCGGGCGAACTCGAGGCCAATCGCAAGGCCCGCTACGCCGGATGGGCCACGCCCGAGGCGCAAGCGATGCTGGCCAAGGGTACGCTCGACTCGATCACCGCCGAGGTTCTGGCAAAGGACATCCGCCCCGAGCCCGTCTCGGGCCGGCAGGAACGCCTTGAAAACCTGTGGAACCGCTACGTCTGATCCCGCATCGCGCGGCGCTCAGCGTGCCGCGCGATCGCGATTAGCCACCGCGCCCGGCCGTTCGGCCGCCAGATCGGCCAGCGCCGCCTCGATCCGCGCAAGCCGGGCCACCATTTCGTCCCGATGCAGCGCCGTCTGATCCTGCGCTTCCTTGCCGCCCGCCTCCTGCATCGAATTCACGATCAGGCCGACCAGCAGGTTCACCACCGAGAAGGTCGTCACCAGGATGAACGGCACAAAGAACGCCCAGGCATGGGGGTGCTGTTCCATCACCGGGCGCACGATGCCCATCGACCAGCTTTCCAGCGTCATGATCTGGAACAGCGAATAAGCCGATCCACCAAGCGAGCCGAAGAACTCGGGGTGCGTGGCGCCGAACAGCTTTGTCGCGATCACCGATCCGACGTAAAAGATGATGCTCATCAGGATCACCACCGATCCCATCCCTGGCAGCGCCGAAATCAGCCCCTCCACCACCTTGCGCAAGCTGGGCGAGACGGAAATCACCCGCAGCAGCCGCAACACGCGCAACGCGCGCAGCACCGACAGCGCGCCACCGGCCGGCGCCAGCGCGATCCCCACGATCCCCAGATCGAACAGGTTCCACCCGTTGCGAAAGAACCCGAACCGATAGGCCAGCAGCTTCAACGCGATCTCGACCACAAAGATTGCCAGACAGGCGCCGTCCAGAAACAGAAGCACCGGCCCGAACCGCGCCATCATCAGGTCCGAGGTTTCAAGCCCAAGGATGATCGCGTTGAACAGGATCACCCCCAGGATGAACCGCGTGACAATCGGGCGTTCCAGCCAGGCCGCAAGTCTGTTGGTCAACGACATCTCCCGTCTATTCCCTTCGATCCCGTCACAAAAAACACGCCCGCCCCGCAACGCCCCATATCGGTGACGATCGGCGCTGCGACAAGCATCAAGGCACAAATCATCGGCGATCGTGTCGATGATGCCTGCGGCGCGGCCACCACGGTTCTTTCCACTGCCGACCCGGCCCGCTATCACGAACCGACAGAAGGAGTCTCCATGCCCTACGTTCCCGCCGAAGATCGCTATGACCGCATGATCTATCGCCGCTGCGGCAGATCGGGCCTGATGCTGCCCGCAGTCTCGCTCGGCCTGTGGCACAACTTCGGCCATGACACGCCACACACCACGAAACAGGCCATCCTGCGCGCCGCCTTTGACGCCGGCATCACGCATTTCGATCTGGCCAACAACTACGGCCCGCCTGCCGGCAGCGCCGAAGAGGCATTCGGCGCGCTTCTGCGCACCGATCTGCGCGGCTACCGCGACGAACTCGTGATCTCGTCCAAGGCCGGCTACCACATGTGGAACGGGCCCTACGGCGAATGGGGCAGCCGCAAGTATCTGGTCGCGTCCTGCGATCAGTCGTTGCGGCGCATGGGGCTTGAGTACGTCGATATCTTCTATTCGCACCGCTTCGACCCGGACACCCCGCTGGAAGAAACAATGGGCGCGCTCGATTACATCGTGCGCTCGGGGCGCGCGCAATACGTGGGCCTCTCGTCCTACAATTCCGAACGCACCCGTCAGGCCGCCGCCATCCTCAAGGATCTGGGCACGACCTGCCTGATCCATCAGCCCAGCTACAGCATCCTGAACCGTTGGGTGGAACATGACGGGCTCAAGGAGACGCTGGCAGAGCTTGGCATCGGCTCCATCGCCTTTACGCCGCTGGCGCAGGGCATCCTGACCCGCAAGTATCTGAACGGCATCCCGCAGGGCAGCCGCGCCTCGCAGGGCAAATCCCTGGATCCCGCGATCATTACCCAAAGCGCGCTCGACTCGGTCCGGCGGCTTGACACGATGGCTCATGCGCGCGGCCAGACCCTTGCGCAGATGGCGCTGGCCTGGGTTTTGCGCGGCGGCGGCATCACCACGGCCCTGATCGGCGCCTCGCGGCCCGAACAGGTGGTGGATTGTGTCGGCGCAATCGGCAATCTCGATTTCACCCCGGCCGAACTGGCCGAGATCGACCGGATCTCGGAAGAGAAAGACGTGAACCTCTGGGCGAAATCCTCGGAAACCGACTGAGGACTTGGGGGGCGCCTACCCCCCGAGCTACCGGTTGTTTTGCCGCACCCGCACGGTCGTGTCGCCGATCGGCAGCATCACCCGCACCGGCGTCGGCTCCACGATGCCGGTGGCGTCGATACCCGCCACCGCCCGGCACACTTCGGCACCATAGCTGGCATCCCCGAACTGCGCCCGCATCGAGGTCACGGCCTGTGAGGGCATGATCACTTCGGTCGGTCCGCACAGCACGGAATTGCCAAGCTGCACCGTCGCGACACCCGTCGGCACGCAGGCCGCCAAAGCGACAACCCCCGCAAGCCCGGCCAGAAAATCTGCTCTCATCACGTCCTCCGTGGTTGCCCGCTGCCACCCCGGCGAGACCCTGGATCGGGTCGAAACCTCGGGGCAAGGGTTAAGATCCGGTTAACAAAAAACGGGAAATCGTTTTATAACAACACCTTGGTCAGCGTTACACCTGTGCGACATCTAGCGTTTCACACTCGCCGTCACATAGTTGCACGACAGATCCCGCGCCGAAAGACTCCAACTCCACCCCAGCGGATTGAACACCATCCCCTTGCGATCCACCGGCTCCAACCCGGCCTGCCGGATCAGCTCGTAAAGCTCGTCCGGGGTGATGAATTTCTTCCAGTCATGCGTTCCCTTCGGCAGCCACCGCATCACCTGCTCGGCCCCGACGATCGCCATCAGATAGCTCTTCGGATTGCGGTTCAGCGTCGAGCAGATCATCAGCCCCCCCGGTTTCAGCAGCTGTTGGCAGGCCGTCAGATAGGCCAGCGGATCGGCCACATGCTCCACCACCTCCATGTTCAGCACCACATCGAACTGCTCGCCCGCCGCCGCCAGATCCTCGGCCGTGGTATGCCGGTAATCAACCTCCAGCCCCGAGACTTCAGCATGGACCTGCGCCACCGGAATGTTCCGCGCCGCCGCGTCCGCGCCCACCACCTCGGCCCCCAGCCGCGCCATCGGCTCGCTCAGCAAGCCGCCGCCGCAGCCGATATCCAGCAGCCGCAGCCCGTCAAACGGCCGCGGCCGCGCCAGATCCCGGTCAAACTCGGCCGCGATCTGCGAGGCGATGTAATCCAGCCGGCAGGGATTGAGCATGTGAAGCGGCTTGAACTTGCCATTCGGATCCCACCACTCGGCGGCCATGGCCTCGAACTTGGCGACCTCGGCTGGATCGATCGTGGTCATCTTGACGAACTCCTTGCGGTTTGGCCCGTGGCAGGGCAGCGTTGAGAGGTATATAGGTCGATCATGGATCAGAGATCAGGCCAAAAGCGCGCAGTCGAATTCCTGTACCCGCCGATCGATCCCTTCGATCAGCGCGTGATCGACGTGGGCGACGGTCACAGGATTTATGTCGAGCAATGCGGCAACCCACACGGGGTCCCGGTGGTGGTCTTGCACGGCGGTCCGGGGGGTGGATGCAGCCCGGCGATGCGGCGCTACTTTGATCCGGGCGTGTTCCGGGTGATCCTGTTCGATCAGCGCGGCTGTGGCCGGTCCCGCCCCCACGCCAGTGTAGAGGCCAACACGACGTGGCACCTGGTGGCGGATATCGAGGCGATCCGGTCCACCCTGGGGATCGACCGCTGGATCGTCTTCGGCGGCAGTTGGGGCGCCACGCTGGCGCTGATCTATGCGATCACTCACCCCGACAGGGTGGCGCATCTGGTGCTGCGGGGCGTGTTCCTGATGACGCGGGCCGAGTTGAGCTGGTTTTATGGCGGCGGGGCCGGCGCGTTCTTCCCAGAGGTCTGGGCGCGCTTCACCGGGCAGATCCCGGAGTCGGAGAGGGGCGATCTGATCGGGGCGTATCATCGGCGGCTGTTCTCGGGCAATCTGATGGAAGAAACGCAGTTCGGGCGGATCTGGGCGAACTGGGAAAATGCGCTGGCCTCGGTTCATCATGACGGGCCGCTGGGAGAGAGTCCGGCGGACTATGCGCGGGCGTTTTCGCGGCTGGAGAATCACTATTTCCAGCACGCCGGCTTTCTGGAAGAGGATGGCTGGATCCTGAAGCAGCGGGCCCGGATCGAGGCGATCCCGGCGAGCATCGTTCAGGGGAGATATGACATGATCTGCCCGCCGGTGGCGGCGTGGAACCTGGCCGATGGGTGGGAAAAGGCGGAGCTGAGGATCGTCCCGCTGGCCGGCCATGCCCTGTCGGAGCCGGGGATCAGCGCGGAACTGGTGCGGGTGATGGATACCTTGAGGGGGTAAATGTCGCACAGGTGTAACGCTGATTAAGGCATTGTTATAAAACGATTTCCCGTTTTTTTTAACCGGGTCTTAGTCTTTTGGAGCCAATCGCGCGCACGATCGCGGCCACATCCGCCATCCAGCCCTTGCAGACTCGGGCCGTCCGGCCTATACGGCGTTCAACAAAGCGGTGTCGGGGTCCAAACTCGATGCTCACCGGAACGCACGACGGGCCGCTGGCCCGTTTTTTCATTTCTGGGGTATCCGATGTCCGACCTTATCGCGAAAACAGCCATCGACCGGCGCCTGGCCGAGATCGTGACCCCGGTGATCGAGGGCATGGGGTTCGAGTTGGTGCGCATCCGGCTGATGGGCGGGCGCACGCCCACATTGCAGATCATGGCGGACCGGCCCGAAGGCGGGATCGTGGTGGACGACTGCGCGCGCATCTCGACCGCCGTGTCGGCGGTGCTGGACGTGGAAGACCCGATCGAGGACAATTACACGCTGGAAGTCTCGTCACCCGGCATCGACCGGCCGCTGACTCGACTGAAGGATTTCGACATGTGGGTGGAGTATGAGGCCCGCATCGAGACGAACGAGTTGATCGACGGGCGCAGGCGGTTCAAGGGCATCCTGCGCGGCACCGAGGGCGACGAGGTGCTGATCGAGATCGAGGACGGCAAGGAAACGCTGACCATCGGCCTCAAGTTCGACTGGCTGAGCGACGCGAAGCTGGTCCTGACCGACGAGCTGATTGCCGAGATGCTGCGCCAGCGCACGGCGGGTGGCGTGATCGACGAGAGCGAGTTCGACGAGATCGAAGAAACCGAGGGTGACGAGGCCGACGACGACCTTGACGCGCCCGAGACGAAACACTGACACCGGGGAGCCCCTGACATGGCGATTACATCTGCCAACCAGCTTGAACTTTTGCAAACCGCCGAGGCGGTCGCGCGCGAGAAGATGATCGACCCCGACCTGGTGATCCAGGCGATGGAAGAAAGCCTCGCGCGGGCGGCGAAGTCTCGCTACGGCTCGGAGCTTGATATCCGGGTGAAGATCGACCGCAAGACGGGGCGGGCCACCTTTGCCCGCATCCGCACCGTGGTCGAGGATGATGCGGTCGAGAGCTATCAGGCGCAACTGACGGTAGCTCAGGCCAAGGCCTTCCTGGCTGACCCGAAGGTGGGCGACGAGGTGATCGAAGAGGTTCCGCCGGTTGATCTGGGGCGGATCGCCGCGCAAAGCGCCAAGCAGGTGATCTTGCAGAAGGTCCGCGAGGCCGAGCGTGACCGCCAGTATGAAGAATTCAAGGATCGCAAGGGCCAGATCCTGAACGGCGTGGTCAAGCGCGAGGAATACGGCAACATCATCGTCGATCTGAACGGGCGCGGCGAGGCGATCTTGCGCCGCAACGAGAAGATCGGCCGCGAAAGCTATCGTATCGGCGACCGCATCCGCAGCTATATCAAGGACGTGCGCCGCGAAGCGCGGGGCCCGCAGATCTTTCTCAGCCGCACGGCGCCCGAGTTCATGGCAGAGCTGTTCAAGATGGAAGTGCCCGAGATCTATGACGGCATCATCGAGATCAAGGCCGTGGCCCGCGATCCGGGATCGCGCGCCAAGATCGCCGTGATTTCCTATGACAACTCGATCGACCCGGTGGGCGCCTGCGTGGGTATGCGCGGCAGCCGTGTGCAGGCGGTGGTGAACGAATTGCAGGGCGAGAAGATCGACATCATCCCGTGGAACCAGGATCAGGCGACCTTCCTTGTGAACGCGCTGCAGCCAGCCGAGGTTTCCAAGGTCGTGATCGACGAGGAAGCGGGCAAGATCGAGGTGGTGGTGCCGGACGAGCAGCTGAGCCTTGCGATCGGGCGGCGCGGCCAGAACGTGCGGCTGGCGTCCCAGCTGACGGGCCTCGATATCGACATCATGACCGAATCGGATGAAAGCGCGCGGCGCCAGGCAGAGTTCACCGAACGGACGAATCTGTTCGTCGAGACCCTTGATATCGACGAGATGATGGCCCAATTGCTGGTATCCGAGGGGTTCACGAACCTTGAGGAAGTGGCCTATGTCGATATTGACGAGTTGTTGTCGATCGACGGGTTCGACGAGGCGACGGCGGCAGAGTTGCAGTTGCGCGCGCGTGACAATCTGGAAGCGGCAAACAAGAAGGCGCTTGAAACCGCCATCGCGCTGGGTGTCGAGGACAGCCTGATCAACTTTGAAGGGCTGACGCCGCAGATGCTGGAGGCGCTGGCCAAGGACAACATCAAGACGCTGGAAGACTTTGCGACCTGTGCCGACTGGGAACTGGCCGGTGGCTGGACCACCGAGAACGGCCAGCGCAAGAAGGACGAAGGCGTGCTTGAGAAGTTCGACATGAGCCTGGAAGAAGCGCAGCATCTGGTGATGACCGCACGGGTCATGCTGGGCTGGGTCGATCCGACGGAAGCGGAAGACCTGCTTGCCGCCGAAGAGGCCAGCGAAGACGAGGAGGCAGGGGCCTGAGCGCAGGCCCCGGAGAAGCGCCAATGACGCGCGGCGGGCAGGACAAGACGCGGGACGACCCCGAGCGGCGGTGCATCGTCACTGGCGAAAGCCAGCCGAAGGCCGGGCTCGTGCGGTTCGGCCTGGGCCCCGACGGGCAGGTGGTGCCGGATGTGCT
>JBGSQL010000362.1:0-4794 GCA_041738105.1 Rhodobacter sp.
CCAGCACCGCCAACACCGCGCGCCGGCGTCGGGGGCCGAACCCCGCGATCGGTGGCTGGCCGGGCTGCAACGCCATCTCCAGTTCTTCCAGCGTCTCGATCTCGGCCTCGTCCGCAAGATGCTGCGCCAGCTTTGGCCCAATGCCCGGGATCGTCATGAACAGGTGCGCCGCCGTTGCCTCGCCCCGCAGGCGGTCCAGTTGCGACCACCGCCCCAAGGTCATCATCTCGGCCAGCGCTGCCGCGATGCCGCGCCCGATCTTCGGCAGGGCGATCAGCCCCGCCACCCCCTCGCGCTCGAACACACCGCGCACCGGAACCGTCATCCGCAGGATCTCTTCCGCCGCCTCGCGATAGGCACGGATCCGGAAACCCCCATCGTCCTGCTGTTCCAGCAAGGCCGCGAATTCATCCAGCCGCTGCGCCAGCAAGCGGTTCTCCGACAGATCCACGTCAGGTTCGGCCGCGTGGGCCGGCATCGCGCCCTCAGGCGCCATGTGGGCGCCTCGCGGCCCCGACCCGGACGGGACTCGCCGCGTTGTACCCAACACGGCTCACCGCACAGATCACTGCGACACAAATCGCGATCGTGCCGCTTGCTCCCTGACCCATCGCCAGCATCGCCCCCAGCGCAACGGTCAGCGCGCTCCATCTTGCCAGATCGCCCATGGCGCTTTCCCCCCTTTCGCTTTGAAAAGCCCGTCAAGGTTGAACCGCCGTGGGCGCCGCCGCATTGACAGCCGTCAATCCGGGACCAGGGCAAGGCCAGAAAATACGGCGCGCCGTCCCGCTCCACCTCGATCCAGATAGCGGTTGCTTCTGGCGCATCGGCCCGCGCGCGGCGCAGGCCGTCCAGGCCACCAATCCGCATCTTGCCAAGGATCAGGATCCGATCACCGGCCTAACGCAGCAATGCCTGGGCACCGCCCCCGCGCGCCGCATTGATCGCGGTCATCGGCGGCTACTCCAGCCGCGCGGGAAATCCGTCGGCGCGCAGGTCGGTGCCCAGCACATCTTCCAGCAGCTTCACCACCTGCGTCGATTGCGCCCCGCCGCCATAGGCCGCCTTGGCCTTGACAAAGGTCTGCTCGACCAGCCCCGCCAACTCCAGCGGAACCCCGAATTCACGCCCGAACCCGAGCGCAAATCCCAGATCCTTCAACGCCAGATCATTGGTGAAAGCGATGTCATAGCTGCCGTTCAGGATCAGCTGGCCTTCCGTTTCATGCACGAAACTGGTGCCGGACGAGGCTGCAATGGCCTCCCACGCCACCTTCAGGTCCAGTCCGCCCCGCCGGGCCAGCATCAGCGCCTCGCCATCTGCAACCAGATGGATGAAGGCCAGCATGTTGGTGATCACCTTGATCACCGCCGCCGATCCCAGCGGCCCCATGTGAAAGATCCGGTTGCCCATCGCCTGCAACGCGGGCAGGTGCAGATCGTAAAGATCCCGGTCCCCCCCGGCCAGAACCGTGATTTCGCCCCGCGCCGCCAGATGGACGCCCCCCGTCACCGGCGCCTCCATCAGGCGCACGCCATGCTCTGCGGCCAGCGCACCAAGCCGCAGGATATCGTCGCGTCCCAGCGTCGAATTCTCGACCCAGGTCGACCCCGACTTCATCCGTGGCAGCATCTCGCGCAGCACGGCCTCGGACACGGCGGGCGAGGGCAGGCAGGTGATCACATGATCCACCGATGCCGCCAGATCGCCGGCACTCACCGCGCCCTCTGCCCCCATCGCAAGATGCCGATCTGCCAGCCCCGCGTCGCGGTCGAAGACCGTGACAGGGAAGCCCGCGCGCACCAGGCTCGCCGCCAGATGCCCACCCAGATTGCCAAGACCAACGTAGCCGTAGCGGATCATGCGCCGTATCCAACGATACCCTTGACCTCGCAGAAGTCATGGATGCCCCAGTCGGCATATTCCCGGCCATTGCCGGACTGCTTGTAGCCGCCAAAGGGCGCAAAGGTATCCCAGGCCGGATAGTTCAGGTTGACCGTCCCGGCGCGCAGCCGCCGCGCGACGGGCCGCGCATCCTCGACCGGACCTGAGATATAAGCCGCCAGACCATAAGGCGTGTCATTCGCCATCTCGACGGCATGGTCGATACTGTCATAGGGCAGGATCGACAGCACCGGGCCAAAGATCTCTTCCCGCGCGATCGTCATGTCATTGGTCACGTTGCCAAAGACGGTCGGCCGGATGAAATGCCCCCGGTTCAACCCCGCAGGCCGCCCCGTCCCGCCGGTCACCAGCGTCGCCCCCTCGTCGATGCCCTTCTGGATCAACCCCTGCACCTTCTCGAAATGCACCCGGCTGACCACCGGCCCCAGGGTCGTTGCACTGTCGCGCGGATCGCCGGTGACAAAGGCCTCGGCCCGCTCCTTGGCGATCGCCAGCGCCTCGTCATGACGCCCGCGTGGCACGAACATCCGCGTCGGCGCGTCACAGCTTTGCCCCGTGTTGCCGAAACATCCCTCGACGCCACCCGCGACCGCTGCCGCGAAATCGGCGGCCGGCAGGATGATATTGGGCGACTTGCCGCCCAGTTCCTGCGCCACCCGCTTCACCGTCGGCGCGGCCGCCGTCGCCACCAGGATGCCCGCGCGGGTCGATCCGGTAAAGCTGACCATGTCCACATCCGGATGCGACGACATCCGCGCGCCCACATCGGCCCCGGTCCCGTTCACCAGGTTGAACACGCCCTTCGGCACACCCGCCTCATGCATCACCTCGGCAAACAGCGCCCCCGACAGCGGCGCAATCTCGGATGGCTTCAGGATCATCGTGCAACCCGCGACAATCGCCGGCGCGACCTTGCAGGAGATCTGGTTCATCGGCCAGTTCCACGGCGTGATCAGCGCACAGACCCCGATCCCCTCGCGCACGATCTTCGTCGATCCGCGCATCGCTTCCCAGTGGAACTGCTCGGCGGCCTTGATCGTGCTTTCGATATGCGTCTGTCCCGCCCAGAACTGCGCCTCGCGCGCCCAGGACAGGGGTGCCCCCATCTCGGTCGACATCGCCTCGACGAAATCATCCTCGCGCGCGTTGTAGACCTCGAGGATCCGCTTCAGCAGCGCGATACGCTCTGCAACCGGCGTCGTGGTGTAGTCCAGAAATGCCGCCCGCGCCGCCGCAACCGCCCGATCCACGTCGGCGGCACTGCCCAGCGCCACCTCGGCCACGATCTCCTCATTGGCCGGATTCTCGACACCCAGCGTTGATCCGCCCAAGGGCGCAACCCACGCCCCGTTGATGTAGAATTGCGAGAGATGCTTCGATATCATGGTGTTCTCACTTGAAGTGAATGTTGAATGCAGCCCGGATCGCCGCGTCGATCTCCGGGTCGATCTGGCTGCCCGCCTTTGCCAGGATAGTGTTCTTGCGCGCGATGGCCCTGTCAAGCAACTGCGGCTTGCCGGCCTCGACCCATTCCTTCGGGCTCATCCGGTTGCCGACCGCCGGATAGATGTACTCGGTCTGCATCAGCGCCAGCGTCTGCTCGCTGCCCAGATAGTGCCCCGGCCCGCCCAGACAGACCTGCTTCATCGCCTCGATGCTGGTCGAGTCCTCGGTAACGTCGATCCCGCGCACGCAGCGCAGCACCTGCCCCAGGATGTCATCCCCCAGAACCAGCGATTCAAGGCAGAACCCCAGCAGCGAGGCATGCATCCCCACCGCCTCGTAGCACATGTTCAGCCCCGACAGGCCCGCCAGAACGTTGGTGACCATCTGCTCCCAGCCCGCCTGCATGTCTGGCAGCTTGCTGTCGGAAATGCCTGAGGCCGCCCCCCCCGGCAGGTTGTAGAAGTGGTGCATTTGGGAACACCCTGCCGTCAGCAGCGCCTGTTCCGCCGACCCGCCCGACATCGCCCCCGTCCGCAGATCGCTGACGAAGGGCCAGGTGCCAAAGATCGCCGGCGCGCCGGGCCGGATCGCGTTGGCATAGACAACACCGGCCAGGCATTCCGCCATTGCCTGCACGATCGCCAGCGCGATCGGCGCCGGCGCCGTCGCCCCCGCCTGCCCCGCACTCAACAACAGCATCGGCATCCCGGCGCGGATGCACTTCTCCATGGTGATGCAGCTTTCCTCGGCAAACTTCATCGGCGGCACGACGAAACAATTCGAGTTGCTGACAAACGGCCGCGCCCGCCAGGCCGCCTCGCCACCCGCCACCATGTGCAACAGGTCGAAACACCCCTCCACATGGGCCGGCTCACTGAAACTGGTGCCGACATGCTTTGTCGTCCCCGACAGACAGGCGTAAAGCGTGTTGATGTCCATATCGAAGTTGTCGGTCACATCCCGGCAGACCATCGCGCGCTGAAAGAAATGCACGTTGTCCAGATGATGCGTGATCCGCGCCGCGTTATAAAGGTCCTGCGCCGTTGAATCGCGATATTCGTTGCGCTCCAGATCCACGATATGCACTGCCGCGCCCGCCGTGCCGAAATGCACGTTGGTTCCGCTCAGGTGCAGATCGTACTTCGGATCGCGCGCGTGCAGCGTAATGTCGCGCGCCGCCACCGCCAGCATGTCCTCGACCAGTGCCCGCGGAAAGCGGATGCGCCCGTCGTCCCCCTGGATCGCCCCAGCCCCGGTCAGCAGTTCAACCCCCGAGGCCGGCGCCTGGCTGAGTCCGATCACCTCCAGCGCCTCCAGCGCCGAGGCGTGGATCTTCGCCATCCCCGCCTCGGTCAACGGCTTGTACTGCCCCCCGGGCAAGCCCGCCCGCACCGGCCGCAGATTCTCGGCCAGCGGCGCCGCACGCTCCGCCACGCGTGAGGC
>JBGSQL010000386.1:0-10253 GCA_041738105.1 Rhodobacter sp.
CAGCGTGGTCAGGTTGGCATTGCCGCAGCGCTCTCCCAGCCCGTTCAGCGTGCCCTGGATCTGACGCACCCCGGCCTCGACCGCTGCAAGGGAATTGGCGACCGCATTGCCGGTGTCATCATGGCAATGGATGCAAAGAACGTCTCCCGGAATACCTGTGGCGATGACTTCGGTCACGATCCGCGCGACATCCGAAGGCAAGGTGCCGCCGTTGGTGTCGCACAGCACCAGCCAGCGCGCGCCAGCGTCCCGGGCGGCGTTCAGACAGGACAGGGCATAGGCGGGGTTGGCCTTGTATCCGTCGAAGAAATGCTCGGCGTCGAACAGCGCCTCGCGGCCCCGCGCGACCAGATGCGCGATGCTGGCGCGGATCGCGTCGAGGTTTTCGTCAAGGCTGACGCCGAGTGCCGTGGTGACGTGAAACTCGTGCGTCTTGCCGACGAGGCAGACGGCGGGCGTTGCGGCATCCAGCACGGCCGCCAGCACGTCGTCATTCTCGACCGAGCGACCGACGCGCTTGGTCATGCCGAAGGCGGTCAGGGTGGCGCGCGTCTGCGGGGCGGCGGCGAAGAAATCATTGTCGGTGGGATTGGCGCCGGGCCAGCCGCCCTCGATGTAATCGACCCCGAGCGCATCGAGCGCGGCCGCGATCTGGTGCTTTTCCGCCGTGGAGAACTGCACGCCCTGCGTCTGCTGGCCGTCACGGAGCGTGGTGTCGAAGAGGGAGAGGCGGGTGGGGGTCAACGTTCGATGCTCCCTAGCTTTTCGCTGGAGAAATCGGCATTGGGAACGAGTTCGATCGTGTCTTTCGACATGCGGACATCCACACCAGCCGCGACCAGCAAGGCCTTGTATCGATCGACGGACGAGAAATCCCTCGTTTCCTTCGCCTCGCTGCGGGCGGTCTCGATCCAGCGCTTCAGGTCGTCGAGCTTGCTCCAGTCGGCACCGTCTGCCGGGCTGAGTTCGGCCCATTCCCCGAGCTCGTCGGTCATAAGGCCGAGCAGGCGCGCGGAGGCGAGCAGGTTCGGCGCATCCGAGGCGTGAGAGAGCTGGTGGAGTTCCGCGATTGCGCCGGCGGTATTCAGATCGTCGGCCAAGAGCGAGGCAACCTGAATGAGCGGCCTGTCAGCGGGCGTTACCCCCGCAGTTTGCTGTCGCCATTTTCTCAGCGTGTCCATCGCCTGACGCGCCTTCTCTACCGTCCAGTCCATCGGCTTCGAATAGTGCGTCTGGAGGAAGACGAAGCGGATCACTTCGCCGGGGATGCCTTGATCCAGCAGGTCGCGCACGGTGAAGAAATTGCCCAGGGACTTGGACATCTTCTTGCCGTCAACCTGCAACATCTCGTTGTGCATCCAGTAGCGGGCGAAGTCGCCGTGCGGGAAGGCGCAGGCGGATTGGGCGATCTCGTTCTCGTGGTGGGGGAACTGCAGGTCGATGCCGCCGCCGTGGATGTCGAAGCTTTCGCCGAGCAATGCGTGCGCCATGGCCGAGCATTCGATGTGCCAGCCGGGCCGGCCCCGACCCCAGGGGCTGGGCCAGCCGGGCTCATCGGCGGCGGAGGGTTTCCACAGCACGAAATCCATCGGATCGCGTTTGAAAGGCGCCACCTCGACCCGGGCGCCCGCGATCATGTCGTCGAGCGTCCGGCCCGAGAAGCGCCCGTAGGCGGGGTAGCTGCGCACGTCGAACAGCACATGGCCTTGGGCCGCATAGGCGTGGCCCTTGGCGACAAGGCCCTCGATCAGGGCAATCATCGCGCCGATGTACTCGGTCGCGCGCGGTTCGGACGTGGGGCGCAGCGCCCCCAGCCCGTCCATGTCGGCGTGATACCAGGCGATGGTTTCCTCGGTGCGCTGGCGGATCAGATCCTCGAGCGTGCCGGGGGCGCCGGCGGCCTTGCGGCGCTGCGCCTCGGCGTTGATCTTGTCATCCACGTCGGTGAAATTGCGGACATAGGTGACGTGATCGGCCCCGTAGACGTGGCGCAGCAGGCGAAACAGCGTGTCGAACACGATGACGGGGCGCGCGTTGCCGAGGTGGGCGCGGTCATAGACGGTGGGGCCGCAGACATACATCCGCACATTCGCCGGGTCGATCGGCGAAAAGACCTCTTTCTTGCGCGTCTTGGCGTTGGTGAGCCTGATCGTGGTCATGGTCCGTCCTTTGGCGCAAAGCGCAGTCCCGCGGCGGGCTTACCAACTTCGTTCATGCTTGAAAACAGAAGACCGGCCCCGCCTGACGGATGTCAGCGTGGAATGCAGCAGATGCAGATGAGCCGGTTGATCTTCATGGCGAGGACATAGCGCAAACGCCCGCGCGCGCCAAGGCCCCTTTCCGCCGGCCGGGGGCTGGCGCGCGATTGCCCGCGGCGCGCGCCAGCGCGTCGGCGGCGTCAGGCGGAGGCTTTTTCTTCCAGCCGCAGCCAGTCTTCTTCTGCGGCGGCCAGGGCTGCCTGACGCTCGGCCATCGCTTCGCTGGCCTTTCGGAACTTGAGAGGGTCGCGCGAGAAAAGGTCGTCTTGCGCCAGCACCTCGACCAGCTTCGCGATCTCGGCCTCAAGCCGCGCGATCTGATCGGGCAGGTTTTCAAGCCGATTGCGTTCCGAAAAGGTCAGGCTGTCCGCAGCCTTGCGTGCCGCGGGTTTTGCCTGGGCCACCGAGGTGTGCGGCCTTGCGTCACGCTCTGCCGCAACAACGCCGCGCTGGGCGGCATAGTCCGACCAGCCGCCCGGATAGGCTGTCGCCCGACCGTTGCCTTCCAGCGCAATCGTCGTGGTGGCCACCCGGTCGATGAAATCGCGGTCGTGGCTGACCAGCAGCACCGTGCCGTCATAGTCGCCCAGGATGTCCTGCAGCAGATCGAGCGTTTCGACATCGAGATCGTTGGTCGGTTCGTCGAGGATCAACAGGTTCGATTCGCGCGCCATGATCCGGGCAAGCAGAAGACGCGCCTTTTCACCCCCCGACAGCGACCGGACCGGGGCGCGGGCCTGCGTTTCGTCAAAGAGGAAATCCTTGAGATAGCCAACCACGTGACGGGGCACGCCGCGCACCATCACCTGATCGGCCTGCCCCGACACGCGCATCGCCGGATCGCCGGTCAGGTTTTCCCAAAGGCTGGAGTCGGGATCCAGTTGCGCGCGCGTCTGGTCGAACACGGCGATCAGAAGGTTGGTGCCCAACGTCACGCTGCCCTGATCCGGAGCCAGTTGGCCGATCAGCATCTTGAGCAGGGTCGTCTTGCCGACGCCGTTCGGGCCGACAAACGCAACCCTGTCGCCGCGCAGCACGCGCAGATCGAAATCGCGCACGATCGTCAGATCGCCAAAGCTCTTGCACAGGCCTCTGGCCTCGATCACCCGCCGGCCGGACTGCTGGCCTGCCTCGAACTCCATCGCTGCCGTGCCCTGACGCCGGATCTGGCTGGAGCGTTCTGCGCGCAGGTCGGCCAGGGCGCGCACGCGGCCCTGATTGCGCTTGCGTCGCGCGCTGATGCCTTCGACCGCCCATCGCGCCTCGGCCTTGATCTTGCGATCCAGCTTGTGGCGCGCGTCGTCTTCTTCTGCCCAGACGGTTTCGCGCCATTCTTCAAAGCCCTCGAACCCGGCCTCGCGCCGCCGCACCTGGCCGCGATCAATCCACAGCGTCGCCCTGGACAGGGCCCGCAGGAAGGCCCGGTCGTGGCTGATCAGCACGAAGGCCGAGCGGGTGTCGCGCAGCTGCGACTCGAGCCATTCGATCGCCTCGATGTCGAGATGGTTTGTCGGCTCGTCGAGCAGCATCAATTCGGGCGCCTCGGCCATCAGCTTGGCCAGGGCCGCCCGCCGTTTCTCGCCGCCCGAGGCCGAGACAACCGGCGTATCGGCCCGGAACTTGAGCCCTTCCGCCGCCATTTCGACGCGATAATGCTCGGCCTCATCCAGACCGCTTGCGGCAAAATCCCCCAAGGTGGCGTAGCCCGACAGGTCTGGATCCTGATCCATGTAGCCCACATGCACCCCGGCCGGAACCACACGATCCCCCCGGTCGGGCTCCACCAGACCTGCCATGACCTTCAAGAGGGTGGATTTTCCCGATCCGTTGCGGCCAACCAGCGCGACCCGATCGCCGGGCTGGACGACCAGCGAAAGATCGTCGAAGACCGGATTTCCGCCGAAGCCGAGCGAGATGCCGGAAAGCTGAAGAAGAGGTGCGCGTGCCATCCGGCGGAGCTAATGGCGCGAACCGGAAAGGTCAACGCCCGGCGAAACCGCAGTCCTTCTGCCGTTGCGTTTCCCGCTAGCCCGCGACGCCCCGCAACAGGCGCGCCCGGGCCGGTGGAATCGCACGAATCTCCAACCCGGTGAAAACGTGCAAGGTGTTCAGATCCCGATCCACGACCGCATGGTCGCTGACCCAGCCGCCCATCAGCAGATAGGTTCGCAGCAAGGGTGGCATCGCCTGCATTGCGCGTTTCGCGTCCGGGCGAAACCGCCGCAAGGCCCGTGCGAAACGGAACACGTTGGGCGCCTTGACGCGCGGCAGCCAGCGCTTGGGGGCAAGATGGCGTTCGCGCAGCATGGCGAAGCTGTCGTGATAGGCCGCAGCCTCGGTGCCGTGAAAGGACGAGCAGCCAAACAGCATCTCGACCCCGGTCGCATCGACAAAGCGGGTCATCGCGCCCCAGGCGACGCGCAGGATGTCGGGATCGCGCCAGTCGGGGTCGACGCAGAAGCGGCCCATCTCGACCATGGGGCCGTCGAAATCCGCGAGCGCGGCCAGATTGTAAAACTGCGCCGAATAGCTGCGCCCGATCTCTGTGCCGTTCGACAGCGGCAGGAACCGGAAGCAGCAGACCAGGGTTCCGCTGCGGATGTCTTCCACCAGAACGTGGCTACATTCGGCGTCGAAGGCATCCGCGTCATAGCCCTCGTCGCGCAGGCCCCCAGGATTGGCGGCGCGGTTTTCGATGAAGCTGAGGTATCGCAGCTGCTGCGCCTTGCGAAGATCCTCGGCCGTGCTGGCCAGGCGTGTCGCGTAGCGGCCCTTGCTGAACGTGAACATCGGATCCTCCTGCCACCTTGCGGCTTGGAACGGTGTCTCTACATATCGACGAGGCAACGATAGCATACACAACGTGACATGATGACAAAGCCGCCATGCGGCAAGAAAGGCAAACCATGGACAGAGTCGAGAAGACCGATGCGGAATGGCGGGCACAGCTTTCGGACCTTGCCTACAAGGTGACCCGCAAGCATGGCACCGAGCGCGCCTTTACCCATGATGACTTTCCGAAGGCACCAGGCACGTTTCATTGCATCTGCTGCGATGCGCCGCTTTTCGATCAATCGACGAAGTTCGACAGCGGCACCGGGTGGCCCAGCTTCTATGCCCCGATTGCGGCCGAGGCCGTGGGAGAAACGGTCGACCGCAGTCTGTTCATGCGGCGCACCGAAGTGCATTGCGCGCGCTGCGACGCCCATCTGGGCCATGTCTTTCCCGATGGCCCCGCGCCGACCGGGTTGCGGTACTGCATGAACGGCGTGGCGATGCGCTTTGCCCCGGCCGACTAGACGGGCACGGTTGAGGCAAGGGGGCGGCACTTTGCCGCCCGGCTGCGCCCGATCAGGGCGGCTGATCAGTTGGGACCGATGAACTGATCGGCCGTGAACCGCCCGACGTTGCCCAGCAACTGGCCCAAGAACGTCACGCCCTTGATGTTGGTTTCGGTGACGCGGCGTGACAGGGCCACGACCTGACCATCCTCAAGCCCGAACCGCTCGACATTGCTGACCGTGCCGGCGTCGCTGAACGAGATCACGACGACCTGGCGTTCCACTTCCTGTGGTGAACGGATGCCCCGCTGTCTGTAGCGGCTTTGCACGTAGAACCACTGCGCATCGCTGAGCACGCCGGACGCGCTGGGGCGGCCCACGGCCTGCGTGACCGTCTCGCGCGTGTCGGTGCCCACGGTGACGGCGGCAAGTTCGGCGTCGGTGGGGGCATAGCCGTGGTTTCGGTAAAGTGGCTGACAGGCTGCGGCAATCAGGATCGCTCCGACGAGCAGTCCGCGCAGCGATCTGTCCACCAATCGCGAAATGACCGTTGCCCGGTTGCTCGCGCTCGATGCCATTCTCTGCCCCCCGCCGCCTGCTGCCGCCTCTTGCCTTGCCGGCTCAGGCCTCGTATCCGATTTCCTGTCCGGCTTACAGAAGGTCGCGGTCCGGTTCAAGAAAGGAACGCGTGCCGGCACAGATGCGAAAGGAGCGTGCCATGGTTGATCCCCTTCCCGTCGCTCATCCGCTGCGCACCGCATCGCTGTCGTCGCGCAGGCCGACGCTGTTCGATCTTGCGCCGACCGACCCGCAGCGCCAGGCACTTGCGCTGATCCTTGGTGTCAGCGCGTTGCCGGTGTTGCGCTTTACCGGCAGCCTGGCGCCGACCGGGCCACGGGATTTCACGCTGGATGCGCATCTGGTGGCAACGGTGGTGCAGCCCTGTGTCGTGACGCTGGCCCCTGTCACGACGCGGATAGAGACCCAGGTGCGGCGCCACTATCTTGCAGATTTCCCTGAACCGCATGAGACAGAGAGCCAGGTGCATGACGATGCCGATGAAGAACCGCTGCCCGAGGTGATCGACATCGGCGCGGTTCTGACCGAGGCGATAGCCCTTGCCCTGCCCGACTACCCACGTGCATCCGGGGCAGAGTTGGCCGAAACGGTCGTGGCGCCGCCCGGTGTGACGCCGCTGCGCGATGGGGATCTGAAGCCATTTGCAGGGCTTCAGGCCCTGGCCAGGAAGCTGTCGGGCGAGGGCCCGGACGAGGCCGGGGGCAGCGGGCAATGACGCGGCGGCCTGAGAAAACCGCGCGCTAGAAAGGGCTTGCGCCGGAACAGAATCCCGCTATGTTCCGCGCCTCGTTTACAGGATCGGGGTGGTGGAGCCGGATGGCTGCGTCATGGCCGTTTCCTCTTTGAAAATCAGGGGCATGTCCCCGCTACCCGAGGTTGAGACATGGCTGTCCCTCAGAACCGAGTCACGAAATCGCGCCGCAACATGCGTCGCGCGCACGACGCCCTTGTGGCGGGCAACCCGGCGGAATGTCCGAACTGCGGCGAGCTGAAGCGTCCGCACCACGTCTGCAGCGCCTGTGGCCACTATGATGCCCGCGAGGTCGTCGCCCTGACGAAAGAAGTCGATCTGGACGAGGACGCGGCGTAAGCCGCGAAGTCCGCGCGGCGTCGCCATGGCGAACGGATCCGACATTCCGGCAGCAGGCGACAAGCGCATCGTCATTTCTGTTGATGCTATGGGGGGCGACAGAGGGCCCGCGGCTGTTGTCGCGGGCATGATGCTGTCTGCCGCCAAGAATCCAGACATCGGATTTATCGTTCATGGCGACGAGGCCGAACTTCGCAAGCTGATCGGCCGGCGCAAGGGCCTGACCGAACGGTGCGAACTGCGTCATGCGCCGCGCGCGGTCATGATGACCGACAAACCCAGTCAGGTCATGCGCCATGGCGAGGGCACGTCGATGTGGTCGTGCATCGAAAGCGTGCGCAAGGGTGAAGCGACCGTCGCGGTATCGTGCGGCAACACCGGGGCGCTGATGGCGCTGTCGATGATCCGGCTGCGCAAACTGCCCGGCGTCAACCGCCCGGCGATCGCCTGCCTTTGGCCGTCGCGCAACCCCGGCGGGTTCAATCTGATGCTCGATGTCGGCGCCGACATAAAGGCCGATGCCGAGGATCTGTTGCAGTTTGCGACGATGGGCGCGTCCTATGCGCGCAACGGATTCAACCTGCCCAGCCCACGCATCGGCCTGCTGAATGTGGGAACCGAGGAACACAAGGGGCGCGCAGAGTTGAAGCTGGCGCATGACCAGATCGCGGCCGCCGCGCATACGGGTGATTTCACCTTCATCGGGTTTGTCGAGGGCGGTGACATTCCAAGCGACCGGGTGGATGTGATCGTAACCGATGGCTTTACCGGCAACATCGCGCTGAAAACCGGTGAAGGCACGGCAAAACTGATCTCGGACTTTCTGCGCGAGGCGTTCAATGCCACGTTCCTGTCGAAGATTGCGGCCCTTCTGGCGCTGACCTCGCTCAAGCGGCTGCAAAAGCGGATCGACCCGCGACGGGTGAATGGCGGCGTTTTTCTTGGCCTCAACGGCACGGTGGTAAAGTCGCATGGCTCGGCCGATGCGACCGGCGTTTCGGCGGCGATCAAGCTGGCTTTCCAACTGGCGCAATCAGGCTTTCAGGAACGGCTTGCGGCGCGGGTTGCATCGGCGGGCCGCGCGGGGCAGGATGCCGCCGCAGATGGGGCGATAACCGGGCAGATTGAATGACAATACGCGCCGTTGTAAGGGGCGTTGGGCACTACCTGCCCGAACGCATCGTGCCGAATTCCGAGTTTGAGGCGACACTTGAAACCAGCGACGAGTGGATCCGCTCGCGTTCGGGGATCGAGCGGCGCCACTTTGCTGCCGAAGGGCAGACAACGTCAGACATGGCGGCTGAAGCGGCAAGCGCGGCACTTGCCGATGCGCAACTTGGGGCTGATGACCTCGATGTCATCATCCTTGCCACGTCGACCGCGGACCTGACCTTTCCCTCGGCCGCGACGATGGTGCAGAGCGCGCTGGGAATGACGCGTGGGTATGCGTTCGACGTGCAGGCTGTTTGCGCGGGCTTTGTCTATGGGTTGAACATCGCCAACGCCCTGATCCTGTCCGGGCAGGCGACCCGTGTGATGGTGATCGGCGCCGAGACGTTTTCGCGCCTGATGGATTGGACGGACCGATCCAGCTGCGTGCTGTTCGGCGATGGCGCCGGGGCGCTGGTGCTGGAAGCGACAGAGGCCACGGGCACCAGCGCAGACCGTGGCATCCTGGCGGCTGATCTTCATTCGGACGGGAGTTTCAAGGATCTGCTCTATGTCGATGGCGGTGTGTCGACCCGGACAACCGGCTATTTGCGTATGCAGGGCAAGGAAGTCTTTCGCCATGCCGTTGAAAAGCTGGCACAAACGGCACATGCCGCGCTTGAAAAGGCGGGGCTGGGCAGCGCCGATGTTGACTGGATCGTGCCGCATCAGGCGAACCTGCGCATCATCACCGCCACGGCGCAACGGATGCAGGTGCCGATGGATCGCGTCGTCGTGACCGTGCAGGACCACGGCAATACATCCGCAGCCTCGATCCCGCTCGCGCTGTCCATCGGCAAGGCGCGCGGCCAGATCAAGCCGGGCGATCTGCTGGTGACCGAGGCGATCGGCGGCGGTCTTGCCTGGGGGGCGGTTGTCCTTCGCTGGTAAAGCGGCTCAAGTGCCCACGGCAAGTGGTTGATATTGACTTGGGTTTTCAAAACCCCCAAGCTGTCACAAAAGCCGGGGGTAGACATGAGTGAAAAGACACTGACGCGCATGGACTTGAGCGAGGCCGTGTTTCGCGAAGTTGGCCTTAGTCGCAACGAATCCTCGCAGCTGGTGGAAGCCGTGCTGCAACACATGTCGGACGCGCTTGCGACCGGCGAGACGGTGAAGATTTCGTCGTTCGGCACCTTTTCGGTGCGCGACAAGTCGGCTCGTGTCGGTCGCAATCCGAAGACCGGCGACGAGGTGCCGATCAGCCCGCGCCGCGTGCTGACGTTCCGACCCTCGCATCTTATGAAGGATCGTGTCGCGGCCGGCGGCAAAGGCTGAAGGGCCTTTCCGCATGGAAAAATCGCCCGACGCCTTCCGCACGATCAGCGAAGTGTCCGAGCTTCTCGATACGCCCGCGCATGTGCTGCGGTTCTGGGAAAGCCGGTTTCCCCAGGTGCGGCCCGTCAAGCGCGCGGGGGGGCGTCGGTACTATCGTCCGACGGATGTCGCGTTGCTGTCCGGCATCAAGAAACTGCTGCACAGCGACGGCCTGACGATTCGCGGGGTGCAGAAGGTCTTGCGCGAGCATGGCATCCGGCACGTGATGGCACTGGCAGACGGCGCCGCGGGGACGATCCTGGCTGATCTGGACCAGACTACCGCCGAACCCGTGCCCGCCGCCGATACATCCGCCCCGCCTGCCCCCGAGTCGCCAAAGGCGGACGTGCTGGTGCTGGGGCGCAAGAAACCTCCAACCGCTCCGGTCGAGACGCTTCCGCTCTGGTCGGAACCGACGGGCTTTGCACCGGCGGCAGACAGCGCAAGTGACGACGCGGTGGAGGCGACAGAGGCCACAGCGCCCCTTGGAGTGGCGGCGCGCCTGCGCGCGCTGACCCC
>JBGSQL010000377.1:0-4739 GCA_041738105.1 Rhodobacter sp.
GGCGCCACCAGCATTGCCAGCACCGCGCACACCGGCGCGCCCAGCATGGTCAGGCCCAGCGTCGCCTCATCCACCCCCAGCATCGCCTTGGTGTCGGGCAGAATGGCCGCAAAGCTGCCCCACAGAACCCCCATGACGGCAAAGGCCGCCAAAGCGGGCCGCGATACGGCAAGGGTGGTGGCAACGGACATCAGGTCTTTCCGGCGATCTTTGGCCCTGCTAACCATCCGGACCCGGCGCGGCAAGTCTGCCCCCGACGCATTTTGCCCACAGCGACGGAATTTTCCCTTTCCCTGCGCGCGAATCCCCGTTAAGGCTCCCCGGTCGCGCCGCGCACCCTTGGAGGGCGGCGGACTTCAACCTAGGAGAACCTCAAATGGCTGGTGAAATCCCTGATTTCCACGCCGAGGTACGGACGGGGACAGGCAAGGGGGCCGCTCGTCAAGCTCGTCGTGAGGGCAACGTACCCGGAATCGTTTATGGTGGCGGCACCGATCCGCTGGCCATCAACATCAAGTACAACACTCTGCTGAACCGCCTGAAGAAAGGCCGCTTCCTGTCGACCCTTCTGAACCTGAAGGTCGAAGGGCACGACGACGTGCGGGTGATCTGCCGTGGCGTGCAGCGCGACGTCGTCAGGGATCTGCCGACGCATGTCGATTTCATGCGCCTGCGCCGCACGTCCCGGATCAACCTGTTCATCCACGTGACCTTCATCAACCACGAGGCCGCGCCGGGCCTGAAGCGTGGCGGCACCCTGAGCGTGGTGCGCCCCGAGGTGGAACTGGAAGTGACCGCGGGTGACATCCCCGATCACATCACGGTGGACCTGACGGGCAAGCAGATCGGCGACGTGATCCACATCAACGATGTGGTTCTGCCGGAAGGTGCCACGCCGACGATCGACCGGAACTTCGTGATCGCCAACATCTCGGCGCCTTCGGGGCTGCGCTCGGCAGACAACGAAGACGGCGAAGCCGAAGCCGAAGTCTGATCGACGACCGACGTTGCTTTTCAAGGGTCGGCCCCGGATCGGGCCGGCCCTTTTTCGTCGGGGGGAGGCGCCCCCGGGGGATCAAGCGCCGATGTGCTGGACCGACTGAAACACCTCAAGCTCGGGCGGGCCAAGATAGATCTCGGCATGTGCGCCGGCGCCCCGATGCGCGGTGCGGAACGCCTCGGACCGCGTCCAGTCGGCAAAAGCCGCCTCGCTGGCCCAGAGCGTATGCGAGGCGTAAAGGCGATAGCCGTCTTTCTCGGGCCCCTTCATCAGGTGGAATGACACGAACCCCGGCACCTGCAGCAACTGGCTGTCGCGGCTTTGCCAGACGCTTTCGAACTGCGCTTCCTGGCCGGGCTTCACCCGAAACCGGTTCATGGTAAGATACATCGCCGCTTCTCCTGCAACTTGCCCCGGCCCCGAGGGCCATCTGTCGGGCTGATCAAGTGACCCTCTCGAACACCACGACGGCGCCGCGCGATCCGGCTGGACAGTAGCTGAAGCCCGAGGCGGAAAGCCCGTCAAAAATGCGCTTCACCCCTGCGGCATGGTAGATCTTCGGATGCAGTTCCAGGATCAGCAGCCGCAGATCGGGCGGCAGGGGCTGCTCGAACAGATCCCGCTCGCCGCCTTCGATGTCGATGGACAGGACGGTCGGGCGAAAGCGCCGCAGCAGGTGCCCGAAGCGACGGGCCGGCACCTCGACCTGGCGCGCGGGATCCCCTGTGGCGGGCCCGGCAAGGCCCGATGCCCAGAACGCCTGGCGGCGTTGAAAGACCACGCGCGCGGCGGGGAAATCGTCGGGCACCAAGGCGCCCCAGATCACCTTGCCCGTGGCGCCGTTGCGCACGAGCGTCGCACGGGCAACCTTTGCCATCTCGGGGCCGGCCTCGACCCCGTGCACGCTTCCGCCTCCGGGCACGACCAGGCGCGCGGCAAGCGCCATCAGATAGCCCGCCCCCGCCCCCAGATCGAGATACCGATCCTGCGCACGCAGATGCCGCGTCAGCGCCTGCGACTCGGCGTTTTCGTAGCGCCCGGCCTGAAGGGCGTCGATCAGCGGCGGGGTCAGGTGCGCATCGGGCAGGTCGAGCGTGATCCCGTTCAGGGTGAATTCGGCCACCGCGCCCCCTTGTGATGCGCCCCTTGCGATACGTCCGCGCGCGGCGGCGGTTGCCAGGCGGGGACACGCGCCCTAAGAGAACGTGCTAATGGGCGGGATCCGCCCTGTCCAGTGTCCAGCCCTGTGCGGGGGAACAGCCGATGAAGCTCTTTGCCGGCCTTGGCAATCCCGGCCCGAAATACGCGGGCAACCGGCACAACATCGGCTTCATGGCGGTGGACCGGATTGCGGCCGATCATGGTTTCTCGCCTTGGCGCAGCCGGTTTCAGGGGCTGGTCACTGAGGGCCAGCTTGGTGGCGAAAAGGTGGTTCTGCTGAAGCCGCAGACCTTCATGAACCTGTCGGGGCAGTCCCTGGGCGAGGCGATGCGCTTTTACAAGCTGACGCTGGCCGATGTGACGGTGTTCCATGACGAACTGGATCTTGCCCCCGGCAAGGTGCGGGTCAAGCAGGGCGGCGGGCACGCCGGGCATAATGGCCTGCGGTCGATCCATGACCATCTGGGCGAAAGCTATGGCCGGGTCCGTCTGGGCATCGGGCACCCCGGACACAAGGATGCGGTGGCGGCCTATGTGCTGCATGATTTTGCCAAGGCTGATCGCGACTGGCTGGATGCGCTGCTGACTGGCCTGTCGGATGGCGCGCCTACCCTGGCGGCGGGGGATGGATCGCGGTTCATGAACGCGGTTGCCCTGCGCACCGCCCCGCCCCGATCCTCGACATCGGCAAAGGCGCCGCTGGCCGATGCTGCGCCGGAAAAGGTTTCGCCCGAGGAACCGGATCGGCGCACGGCGTTTCAGCGACTGGCCGACCGGTTTCGCTGAGAACCGGCCGATCGCCACGGCGCAACGGCTAGGCCGGGCCGCTTGCGGGTGATATCGTGACCGGGGATCGACCAGAGCGAGGCGCAGACATGAAAGAGGCATCGACGAATGTGCTGGGCGGGACGCTTGCCGAGTGTTCGCGCGAGCCGCTGACCGGGTTTTTCCGCAATGGCTGCTGCGACACCGGCCCGATGGATCGCGGCCTGCACACGGTGTGCGCCCTGATGACGGCAGAGTTTCTGGCGCTGTCGAAATACCTGGGCAACGACCTGTCCACGCCGCGCCCCGAATTCAACTTTGCCGGCCTGAAGCCGGGCGATCAATGGTGCCTCTGTGCCGCCCGCTTCCTGCAGGCGCATGACGAGGGCGCTGCACCCAAGGTGCGCCTGACCGCGACCCATGCGCGCACGCTCGATATCGTGCCGCTTGAGGTATTGCAGGCCCATGCCGTCGATTAGGCAGCAGCGGCCCGAAGTCAGCGCCCGACCATCGCTCATGTTTCGTTGATGTTCGCCAAAAGTCCCTGACCCGCTTTCGGCAGAGGCGCAGGGGAAACACGACGGTCCGAGGCGCAAGGCGCTGCCCAATGAAGGATCCGATACGAAGGACGACAACGCTCCTGTGCGATCCTGGGCTATCGGTGCAGAAGCGATCCGAGGGGGTGCAAATCAACAGGCCAAGCCACTTGTCCGTGCCATGCCCGCCCAGATGTCCGGATTAAAGCGCCAGACCCGCGCAATGCGAAGCTAAGTTCTTGGGAAGTTTGGTGGAGCCGAGGAGGATCGAACTCCTGACCTCTTGAATGCCATTCAAGCGCTCTCCCAACTGAGCTACGACCCCACATCTTGGCGAACTTGGGTTATTCGCTGCGGCTGTTTACGGAAGCCGGCAAGGGCGCGCAAGTCAAAAACGCGCCCTGCAGGATCTACACTTCTTCTTCATCGCCCCCGACGTCGGCCAGATCGTCGAGCGAAACGGTATCGTCCGAATCATCCTCGAGCAGGTCATCGTCGATATCGGCGTCATCCGCGACGTCTGGCGCCAGGATATCGTCGTCCGCCTCGAGATCCTCGACGAGAACATCCTCGTCCTTCTCGGGCAGCGGTCGCGCGATCACGACCGAGGCCGCCTTGCGGCGTGCGGTCTCGATATCGACGACCTCACCCGTGTAGGGGCTGACGATCGGCGTCTTGTTCAGGTCGTAGAAGCGTTTTCCCGTGGTCGGGCAAATCCGCTTGGTGCCCCATTCTGGGTTGGGCATGGTGGTTCCCTCGAAATGCTGGCAGGTCCAGAGTCGACGTCGCTTGCCACAAGGCCCGTCGGCTGTCAAAACCTTTTGCCGGATTGCGCAAGCCGTGCAGATGGAGCTTTTTGCGGCCGGGTGCAAGGGTATTCTGAACGATCATTAGGAGACGCCGTTGCCACACCTTCCCGGATCGCCGCCGGTCGAGATCATCTTGCGCCGCAGCGCGCGGGCGCGGCGATTTTCGCTGCGTGTGTCGCGGCTTGACGGCCGTGTAACCTTGTCGGTTCCAACCGGGGCGCGGATGGCGGACGCGATGGCGTTCGCCCGCGATCAGCAGGACTGGATCCGCGCCGCGCTGTCGGCCCTGCCGCAGACGGCGATGGTTGGCCTTGGGTCCCGGTTGCCGGTCGAAGGGCGGATGCTGACGCTTGCCCCGGCTTTGGGGCGTCTTGTGCGCATCGACGGCGAATCAATGCTGATCCCGGGACACGCGGCGCAGGCGGGGGTGCGGGCCCGGGCCTATCTGCGTGCCATGGCGCGCGACCG
>JBGSQL010000380.1:0-9981 GCA_041738105.1 Rhodobacter sp.
CCGCAGCGATCGCCATGGCCGCCGTCTGCGCCCCGGCAAAATCGGCGCGGTCGCGGGCATCGCGCAGCATCGCCTCCATGATCGCGGTCAGGCGCGGGTGCTGGCTGTGGTGCAGGTGATCGGCCTTGGTGGCGGCGAACAGCACCTTTTCCACCTTCTGCCCGGTAAACAGCGAGGCCAGAAAGGCGTTCCGTCCCGGCCGGAACGCCATCAGGATCTCGGCCATCGTGCGGCGCAGATCCTCGACCGCGGGGGGGCCGGCGTGGATGGCGGACAGCGCATCGACCAACACCACCTGCCGGTCGATCCGCGCGAAATGATCCCGAAAGAAGGGCCGCACCACCTCGCGCTTGTAGGCGTCGTAGCGGCGTTCCATCTCGCGCCACAGGCTGCCGCGCGGGGCGCTTGCCGGGGCAGGCAACGGCGCAAAGGTCAGCGCGGGCGACCCCGCCAGATCGCCCGGCATCAGGAACCGACCCGGCGTGCAATCCGAAAAGCCGGCTTCACGCGCCGCGTTCAGATAGCCGGTAAAGGCGGCCGCCACCGCTTGCGCCCGCACCTCGTCCAGCTTGCGGCTGGCATCCTCGGCGCGGGCCTCGGCCATGTAGGCGCGCGCCTGCGGGCGTTTCGCGATCCGGTCCAGCGTATCCTCGGACCAGTCGGCATAGGATTTCTCCATCAGCGCCAGATCCATCAGCCACTCGCCCGGATAATCCACGATGTCCAGATGCACGGTTCGCGGCCCGCCAAGCGAGGCGAACAACCCCACCGGCTGCACCCGGAACGACAGGCGCAATTCCGATACGGTGCGGGTCGAGGCAGGCCAGCGCGGATCATCCCCGGTCAGTGCCGCCAGATGCGCCTCGTAGTCAAAGCGCGCGACCGTGTCATGCGGTTGCGGTTGCAGCCACACGGCCGAGATCCGGCCCTCTGCGGCGGCAGAAAGCTGCGCCATCCGCCCCCGGTTCAACAGGTTTGCAACCAGCCCGGTGATAAAGACCGTCTTGCCGGATCGGGCAAGACCCGTCACGCCCAGCCGGATCACCGGCTCGAAGAACGCGCCGGAAACAGTGGCAAAGGCGTTCTCGACCCCGCGCGTCAATCCTTCGGAAATCGTCCCCAGCACGCCGCCCGCCTGTTTCTGCCCTGCGGCACAAGATAGGCAGCAGCCGCGGCAAAGGATAGGGGGCGTTGGCGTTGCGTCCCTGCGGACCTTCCGCTAACCCGGACCCATGCCCAGATATGCGCTCAAGATCGACTATAACGGCGGCCCCTATGCGGGCTGGCAGCGCCAGTCGGGCCAGCCTTCGGTGCAAGCAGCGGTCGAAACGGCGTTGCGCCGGCTTGAACCCGACGCGGCGGGCATCGCCGCGGCCGGTCGCACCGATGCGGGCGTTCACGCAAACGCGCAGGTCGCCCATTGCGATCTTGCCAAGGACTGGGATCCGTTCCGCCTGTCCGAGGCGCTGAACTGGCACCTGAAGCCCGCGCCCATTGCCATTCTGGCCGCCGCGCGCGTCGCGGACACGTTCCATGCGCGCTTTTCCGCGGTCGAACGGCGCTACCTGTTTCGTCTGGTCAGCCGCCGCGCGCCCGTGACGCATGATCGCGGCCTTGTCTGGCAGGTGCTGAACCCGCTCGACCTGACCGCAATGCGCGCGGGGGCAGCGCATCTGATCGGGCATCATGATTTCACGACGTTTCGCTCGACCCTGTGTCAGGCGGCCTCGCCGTGCAAGACGCTGGACGAGATCCGGATCGAGACGCACCCCTACCCGGCGGGCCTCGAGATCCGCTTTCACCTGCGCGCCCGCAGCTTCCTGCACAACCAGGTGCGCTCGATCGTCGGCACGCTGGAGCGTGTGGGCACGGGGGCCTGGCTGCCTGATCGGGTAGCGACCGCGCTGGCCGCGCGTGACCGCGCCGCCTGTGGCCCGGTCTGCCCGCCGCAAGGGCTATATCTTTGCGGCGTGACCTATCCCGAAGACCCATTTCTGCCCTTGGACGAGGATCCGGCGCGGCAGGGCACCCGCCCGTCATTCACGGCTTGACCCGCCCTGCCCCCGATCCCAGATTTGCCGGGCAACCGGCCATCCAGCGCAAGAGGTTTCATGCCGCCCCGCCCCGATCCCGTCGCCCCCGCCGATGAGGCTGGCCGGGCCCAGGCCCAAGCCTTGATCGCCGGGGCCAGTTTTGGCGCGCTCGCCTATACCGATCCTGAAACCGGTACGCCCGCGATCAGCCGCGTCGCTGTCGGTCGCGATGACGCCGGTCATCCCCTGACGCTGATCTCGCAGCTTTCGGCACATCACGCCGGCCTGCGGGCGCAGCCGCTGGCGGCCCTGATGGTGGGCGAGCCGGGACCAAAAGGCGATCCGCTGACCCATCCGCGCCTGATGATCCGGGTCGAGGCGCGCTTCATCGAGCGTGCAGATCCCGCGCACAGCGCGTTGCGCGCGCTCTGGCTGCGCGACCATCCGAAATCCGCACTCTACATTGATTTTGCGGATTTCGGCTTTGTCCGGCTGCTCCCCCTCGCCGCGTTTCTGAACGGCGGGTTCGGCCGGGCGATGCGCCTTTCCCCGGCCGATCTCGGTCCAGCCGGTTAGACCGGATTGTCGCAGCGCAGCGTCGCGTGCACCGTGCCCTTGACGGCAACCGGCCAGCGCAGGTTCACCTGCCCGCCTGCGACGCCCTGCTCCACCAGCGCAAAGGGAAAATCGGCCCGCACCGCGCCCGCCGCCGTGGTGATCGCCCCCTCGGGCACCAACGCGGGTACGGTGCGCGCCCGCCCGCCGAACGGCAGAAAAGCCGCGCCATCCACCACCCAGGTTTCTGCCGCCGTTGTCTGGGTATGCTTCAACACGACCGGGCTCATCGTCGCCTGCGTCACACCGTTGAAGGTGTTTGCCTCGAAGATCAGGTTGCGCAGCCGGGTCACGTCCAAAGCAGCGTGGCTGGTATCCACCTGCTCCACCCGGTCGATCGTGCAGTTGACCGTCCGGAACACATTGCCGCTGACATTCAACCCCTGGATATAGTGGCCCGGCCCGCGCGGAGTGACCACAAACCACCGAAACCAGGGCGCGGCATCGCTGACGGTAAAGACGTTGCCCGTTACGGTCAGCCCGCCGAACGAAAACTCGTCGCTGAAGCCCGGCGCCTCGTCATGCTCATTCGACAACTCGATGAAACAGTTGTCGATGTAGTTGCCCGCGATCAGCGTCTTGACGTTGGGCTGGGTGAAAACGACACCCGCCCCCCGCACCCCGGCCGTCTCGTCATCGCCCTGGAAGAAGTGATTGCCAAGCAGCATGTGCCCGGATCCCGCCAGCACCGCGAAATGGGCGAAGCGCACGATCCGGTTGTCGCGGATCTTCACGTCGTTCGCATTCACGTTCAACGCGATGCTGGTGCGGTCCTGGGCACGCACGGCCTGCTCGTTCGACAGGAACTGGCAGCCCTCGACGAACAACCCCTGACAGCCGGTGCCGATCGAGGTCACCCCCCGATCCCTCGGGCGGTTCACCACGCTGTTCGCCAGCCGGAACGTCAGCCCCTCGGGTGCCAGCAGGATGGCGCTTGCGATGCCGTTGCACTGAAACTCGACATCGGTGATCTCGAACTTCGACAGCGCTGCGAACCCGCTGAAATCAAGCGCATACCTGTAGCGCTCGAAGGTAAAGGTCCGGGTTCCCGCGGCCGCCCAAAGGGGCTGGCTCAACTCGACGGTTCCCGCCCCCACGTTTGTCGAGCGCACATAGACCTCGCGCCCCACCCCCGTGGCGCTGATCCGCGCGCCGACCGGGATGTTGGCGACATTCGCAACCGCCGTCAGCCGCGTCGGCTGCGCAATCGAATAGGTTGCGATCGAACTGACCGTTTCGGTGTCCCAGGCCGGGCCTGCAACCACGTTCAACTGCCCCCGCGTTAGCACGCGGCGCTGTGCATAGGTCACAAGGCCTGCGGCGGCGGCCACATCGACCGGCTCGGTCAGGTCGATCCGCCGCCCGCTCAGGTCCAGCGTCACGTGATCCGTGAAAAAGAACAGGGCCTGCAACGCCTTGCGAAAGCCCGCCAGCTCGCTGCCGAAGGCCGCGGCATAGGTATCCAGATCAAAGTTCCGCGTGCAGGCCAGCCGGACCGAGTCCGGCATCGCCACACCGCCCTCGAACCGCACCCGGCTTTCAAACGTCACATTCGATCCCAGGTAATAGGATCCCGCCGAAACCAGCACCGTGCGCCCCTGCGCTGCGGCATCCGCCGCCTCGAAGGCCAGCGCATCATCGGCGATGCCATTGCCGATCGCGCCATAGTCGCGCACATCCACCCAGTCCATCAGCTTGCGGTGAAAGACCTCGGTCACATCCTCGATCACGATGTCGTCGATCCGCACCACACCGCCGGTCGGCCCGGTCAGATCCAGCCCGAAATGGCCATAGACCGGCGCCGTGCCCCAGACCATGTCGCACCCTTGGCGGTTGCCCGATCCCACGATCGCACGCACCGTCACCACCGAACCATAGGCGCTCAGCGTCGTTTCCGGCCCGGTCTGCGGTACCGTAGCCACGTTGCCCCCGCTCGCATTGCCAGCCCAGGCAGCGATCCGAACCGTCGGCAGGTTCCCCGAAATGGCCTTCACCCGTGCCGTGACCTGCAGATACAGCCCCGGCTCGATCGGGATCTGCTGAAAGCTGCGCACCTTCTGGACGGTCGCCGTCTTCTGCAATTCCAGACAGCCGCCAAAATCCTGATCCGCCGGCACGAAGGCCGCGTTGGATTGCCCGGCATAGCTGCCGCTTCCGGGCGTGCCATCGCCACGCGACCACAGGTCCAGACCCGCCGCAAAGGCGGGCGGCATCAGCACCAGCCCGTCCGTGATTGCCTTGTTCATCCGTCACACCCTCGTCTGGTTGCCGCTTTCACCGGGCAGACCAGGGCAGGGACCAGGGGCCGCCAGGTCTTCGAAAGAAGACATCGCGCGCACCGACAAACCCTGCGGACCTGGGACCGCCGTCAGGCGACGAGGGGTAGCATCGGGGAGATTAAGACCTTGTCAGGGGTGCGCGCGGCGCAGGGCAGCCGCCCGCAACGCCTCAGGCGCCGACACCCACCTGCGGCAACAGTTGCACGGCGTTGATCTGCCATCCATCGGGGGTCTGGATCATCTGATAATCCAGCAGATGCGTGCGCCCGCCCTGATCCGTGACCATCACCCGTTGCCAAAGCTGACCCGCAACCTCGCGCAGTTCGAGGTATTGCACGTCTGACGGCCGCCAGACCATCGGATAGCCATTCTGCACCATCCGGCCAAAGTTCTCGGGCGTGCCGAACAACCCTTTGATGTTGGGCGACGCAAACGAGAATGCCGTTGTCACGTCTTCCTTAAGGAAGGCATCGAACTGGCTCTGGATCGTGCCCTCAATCGCCGGATCCCGGGCCACCTGGGCAAAACCCGCCGCCCCCATCGCGGCGGTCAGGACGAAAGACAGAATCAGACGGCGCATCTCGATCCTCCAGATCATTCGTCCCCTTGAAGGTCTAGGCTGGCAAACCGACCAGACAAGACTTAGGTAAAGTTTTTGTGTCATGCGCCAGTACGGCGAGGAACCCGATGGCCTATCGCCTTTCGAAAGACGACGAGACCCTGACCGACACGCTGCGGCGCATCGCACGCGAAGAGCTTTCGTCAGCCCTGTCGCAGCTTCCCGCCCACGGCACCGCCGCCCCCAAAGGCGTGCATGACATCCGCAAGCGCGTGAAGAAGTTGCGCGGCCTGCTGCGGTTGGTGCGGCCCGGCTTCGAGACATTTGCCGTCGAGAACGCCGCCCTGCGCGAAACGGCGCAGGGTCTTTCCGCGCTGCGCGACGCAACGGTGCGCCTTGCCACCTTCGACCGCCTGTTTCCCGAACCTCCCGAGACGCTTTCGCAACTGCGGGCCCATCTCGCGGCCGAGGCCGCCGCACCGACCGCCCTCGCGGCCTCGGTCGATCAGACGCGCGCCGCCCTTGCCACCATCCTGGCACGGGCAGAGCAGTGGACGTTGCAGGGCAAGGATCGCCGCATCCTGTCGACCGGACTTGCGCGGACCCGCACGCGCGCCCGCGCTGCCCTTGCCCTTGCCGCCCGCGATCCAGGCATGGAAGCGATGCACGAGTGGCGCAAGCGCGCCAAGGACCACTGGTATCAGGCGCGCCTGCTGACCCCGATCTGGCCCGAGGTGATGACCCCGATCGCCACCGCCCTCAGTGATCTGACCGAGGATCTCGGTAATCACCATGATCTTTTCGTTCTGGCCGATCATGTCGCGGCCCTGCCGGGCGATGATCCCGCAGCCCAGGGCGCCGCTCTGGTCAGCCTGCACGCCATGGTCGCCCGGCAGGACATCGAGGATCGCGCCTTCCCCGAAGGCGCCCGGCTGTTTGCCGGCGCCCCCCGCGAGATGGCCGATCTCTGGGTCCGGTGGTGGAAGATCTGGCGCGACTAGGCCGCCAGCGCCCCCGCAAGCGCCTTGTCGATCAGCGCCACCGTTTCGTCGATCCCGTAAAGCGCGACAAACCCGCCAAAGCGCGGGCCCTGGCTTTGCCCCAGAAGCACCTCGTAGAGCGCGGTAAACCAGGTCCGCAGCGGCTCGAACCCATGTTCGGTGCCGACGGCGAAAACCATGGTCTGCAACGCTTCGGCGTCCAGACCGCCCTGCCACGCCACCAGCCGCGCCCGCAGATCCTCCAGCGCGGCACGTTCCTTGGCGTCCGGCGCGCGGAACACCAGGCTGGGCGCCACGAAATCGCGGAAATAGCGCAAGGCGAACCCCGCGGCCGCGTCCAGATCCGGATGCGTCGCCGGTGTCGCCTCGGGCGCATAGCGCCGGATGAAGCCCCAAAGCCCGTCCTTGTCCAGCGCGCCGGCCACGCTCGCCAGGTTCAGCAGCATCCCAAAGGACACGACCATGTGCGACGCGGGCGGATTGCCGTGATGGATGTGCCACACCGGGTTGTTGACCTGCGCCTCAACGTCCTGTGTCGGATAGGCTTTCAGCTGTTGGTGATACTCGTCCACCGCGCGGGGGATCACGTCGAAATGCATCCGCTTCGCCGTCTTCGGCTTTTGATACATGAAGTAGGACAGGCTTTCGGTCGCGGCATAGGTCAGCCACTCGTCGATGGTCAGCCCGTTGCCCTTGGACTTCGAGATCTTCTGGCCGTTCTCGTCCAGGAACAGCTCATAGCTGAAGTGTTCCGGCGGGCGCCCCCCCAGAATCGAGCAGATGCCGTCATAGATCGGCGTATTGGTCGAGTGATCCTTGCCATACATCTCGAAATCCACGTCCAGCGCCGCCCAGCGCGCGCCGAAATCGGGTTTCCACTGCAGTTTCACCTGCCCACCCGTCACCGGCAGCGTCCATTCCCGCCCCGTTTCGTCATCGAAGGTGATCGTGCCTTCCTTCGCATCGACCACCTTGATCGGCACATACATCACCCGCCCCGTTTCCGGATGGATCGGCAGGAAACAGGAATAGGTCTGCTGCCGTTCCTCGCGCAACGAGGCCAGCATCACCTCCATGATCGCGTCATAGCGTTCCGCAGCTTTCAGCAGCGTTTCGTCGAACCGCCCCGAGCGATAGAACTCGGTCGCCGAATAGAACTCGTACTCGAACCCGAAGGTGTCCAGAAACCGCCGCAGCATCGCGTTGTTGTGCCCGCCAAAGCTGTCATACTGCCCGAACGGGTCGGGCACGCTGGTCAGCGGACGTTGCAGGTGCTCGCGCAACATTTCGGGATTGGGTACATTTTCAGGGATCTTGCGCATCCCGTCCAGATCGTCCGAGAAGCAGATCAGCCGTGTGGGAATATCCGAGATCACTTCGAACGCGCGGCGGATCATCGTCGTGCGCGCCACCTCGCCGAAGGTGCCGATATGCGGCAACCCCGAGGGGCCATAGCCCGTCTCGAACAGCACATGACCCTTTTCGGGATCTTTCTTCGCATAACGCGCCTGAATCCGGCGGGCCTCCTCGAACGGCCAGGCTTTCGACTTCATCGCGGCGTCACGCAGGGCAGACATCGGCGCATCCCTCATCGCGCGGTTCGGCCCCTTGCCGCCACGCCTGACCGTCTCCTATTGCCGCGCCCCCCCCTCGTCAATATTCTGCGCCGCAACGAAACATCCCCCAAAGGAAGCATCCGTGCCCGATATCCCCTCGTCGCTGACCCCTCAGGATGCGCTGGTGGCGCTGATGATCGCGGTGTCCTTCTCGGATGAAAGCATCCGCACCTCGGAACTGGTGGCGATCCAGCGCATCGTGAACCACCTGCCGATCTTCGGCGATTACGACGCCGACCGGATCCGCCGCATGGCGCAGATCGTGTTCGACCTGTTCGAAGAAGAAGACGGGCTGGACGCGCTGTTTGGCCTGATCCGCGATGCGCTGCCGGAAAAGCTGAACGAAACGGCCTATGCGCTGTCGTGCGACGTGGCCGCCGCCGACGGCAAGCTGCGGGACGTCGAATTGCGGATGCTCGAAGAGATCCGCCACGAACTCAACATCGACCGCCTGCACGCTGCGGCAATCGAATGGGGTGCCCGCGCCCGGCACATGCGCATTTGACGGCGGCTCAGCCGCCCACTCCGGCCCAATGCTCGATCAGGCGTGATTGCAGCACCCGGGCCCGCCGGGACCAGGTGATCGCGCCTGGCGGCTCTTCCCGTTGTGCAGGCGGGATCGCCGCGCGCCGCTCCAGATCGGCCGCGTAGATCGCAAAGGCGATTCGGCGCCCGTCCGGCGCCTTGGCATAGCCCACCAGACCGGAAACGAAGTTCAGCGTTCCGGTCTTGGCCGCCACCCGGACCGGATGCGCCTTGATCTCCTTGCCCCGGCCATCGCGCATCGCAAAGGGTTTCATCATGCCCTCCAGCGGGCCGCCCTGCGCCGCGCTCAGCGCGGCCACCATGTCGGCCGGCGCCACCCGACTGCCGACGCCAAGCCCCGAATGATCCACAAACTGCCCGGCGCGGCCAAAACGCGAGGCCGCCCAGTCGCTCATCCGCGCGCCCGAAACCGCAAGGTTCGCCGCATCGCCCCCCGAAGCAGTCAGCCCCACCACCTCGGCGGTAAGGTTGGTCGAGTACTTCAACATGTCGGTCAGAACCTGCGGCAAAACCTCGCTTGCCGCCTGCACGATGACCGTGCCCTTGGGCAGGGTGCGCACCAGACTGGCCTCGGGCAGCTCGACCCCCTGCGCGCGGGCCAGCGTGCGAAACACATCGCCGGTGTAAAGGCCGGGGCGGCGCACCGGCAGCCACCGGCTTCCGCCCTTGCCCAGGGCGCCGCTTGCAACCGTCCAGTTATCGACGCCGCCCTGTTCGTCAAAGGTGAACACCGGCAGATCGCGTGCCACCACCTTCATCCGCGCCATGCTGACCCGCGGCACCAGACGCTCGGACCGCGCGTCCATCGCCACGTCCCAGCCCTGCGTTCCCCGCCGCCACTCGAAATGCACCCGGTTGAAGTTCAGGTTCAGCCCCGAGATTGCCGGGTTGTAGCCCACGTGATCGGGTTGGTCGGGGTCGATCACCCGCAGCGCCGGCAGCGCCGCGTCATGCAGCAGGAACTGCCCCGTCACCCGCGTCACGCCGCGCGCCCGCAGATCTGCCGCCATTGCGGCCAGCGTGTCGGTCGAAAGCGTCGGATCGCCCGATCCGGTCAACACCAGGTCGCCCCGGATCGCGCCCCCGTCAATCGGCCCGGTCGCAACCAGCCGGGTCGCAAAGCGAAACTGCGTGCCCAACCGCTCCATCGCATAAAGTGTGGTCATGGCCTTCGTGGTCGAGGCGGGCGGCAACGCGCCATCGGGATCACGCGCATCCAGCACAGCGCCGCTCTCCAGATCGACGGCCAGATAGCCCACTTGTCCGCCCAACTGCGCCGCATCGACCAGCGTGCCCCCAGCCGCGCGACGCACGGCACGCGCCGCAGGGCTG
>JBGSQL010000397.1:0-2896 GCA_041738105.1 Rhodobacter sp.
CCGGGCCGCCGACCACGCCCGCCTGAACGCGCTGCTTGGTCTGGCCGAAGCCACCGCCTGCCGCCGCCAAGTGCTGCTGGGCTACTTTGGAGAAACCTCGCAGCCCTGCGGCAATTGCGACCTGTGCGAGACCCCCGCCCAGCTTTTCGACGCGACCGAGGCCGTGCGCAAGGCGCTCTCGGCGATCTTGCGCACTGGCGAATGGTTCGGCGCGGGCCACCTGATCGACATCCTGACCGGCACCGCAACCGCCAAGGTGCGCGAGCGTGGCCATGATCAGTTGCCCACCTTCGCCGTCGGTCGGGATCTGACCAAACCCGCCTGGGGCGCAGTGTTCCGCCAGATGATGGGCCGCGATCTGGTGCGCCCCGACCCCGACCGTCACGGCGCCCTGCGCATGACCGACGCCGCCCGTCCCATCCTGCGCGGCGAGGCGTCGATCACATTGCGCAAGGACACGATCCAGTCCGCCGGGCCACGGCCCGTGGTCAAGACACTTGTGGCCGACGAGGATGCACCGCTTCTCTCCGCGCTCAAGGCCAAGCGCCGCGCGCTGGCCGAGGCGGCCGGCGTGCCCGCCTATATCGTCTTTCCCGATCGCACCCTGATCGAAATGGCCGAACATCGCCCTGCAACGCTCGACCAGATGGCACAGATCACCGGCGTTGGCGCGAAAAAGCTTGAAAGCTTCGGCGCGGCCTTTCTGGAAGTCATTACTGGCGCCACAACCGTGCCCCTCCACCCCCAACGCATGCGCCTTGCCGGGCGTGCGGCGGGCACGCTCTTCGACCGTCTCTGCGAAATCCAGCTTGCGCTCGCGCGTGGCGAGGATGGCATCGGCAAGCACCTCAACTGCCCCTTCTCCACCCTGCGCAAGATCGCCGAGGCCCGCCCGTCCACACTCGCCGAACTGGAGCAGATCGCAGGCTTGGGGCCGCAGAAGATCGAACGGTTCGGTACCGCCTTTCTCGACGCGATCCAAGACGTCTGACTGGACAGCGCGCCCGTTCCGCTTACCTCTCCCCCGAACCGTCAGGGACCGCCATGCTCACCGTCATCTCGCCCGCCAAGCGCCTCGCAGAAACCCCGCCGCCCCTGCCCAGCGGGCTGACCCCCACAGAGCCCGCCTTCAGAACCGAGGCCAACCGCCTTGCCCGGATCGCGCGCGATCTGAGCGCGGAAGATCTTCGCGCCCTGATGGACATCTCCGAGCCCCTGGCCCGCCTCAACGCCGATCGCTTCAAGTCCTTCCGCGTCCGCCCGACGCGCGACCACCTCCACCCGGCCGCGCTTTTCTTTGCAGGCGATACCTATGTCGGGCTCGAGGCGAAAACCCTCGATCCCGACGCACTCCGCTGGGCGCAAGACCACCTGCGCATTCTCTCGGGCCTCTACGGCCTTCTGCGCCCGCTCGATGCGATCCAGCCCTATCGGCTGGAAATGGGCAGCCGCTTGGCCACACCAAAGGGCACCACGCTGTACGACTACTGGGGCAAGCGGCTTGCGCGGGCGCTGAACGCCCAGGCAAAGGCAACGGGCAGCGATACCCTTGTCAACTGTGCCAGCCAGGAATACTTCGCCGCCGTGGATCCGCAGGCCCTGCGGCTGCGTGTCATAACCCCGGTCTTTCTCGAGGAAACGAACGGCAAGGCAAAGATCGTCAGCTTCTTCGCCAAGCAGGCGCGCGGCGCGATGGCACGCTTCATCGCCGAAAACCGTCTGACCGACCCCGCCGCACTTCATGGCTTCGAGACCGGCGGCTACTGCCACCACCCAGACCTCAGCCAACCCGATCGCCCCGTTTTCCAGCGCGTTTCCGCCTGACCTGCCTGCCCCCTGGCTCGCCTCTCCGCGTCGGGGCACGCAAGCACCTCCACCCTCATCACCTGCCACCAGTCTTTCATCCAGCCACGACCGGAGATCATTGGTAAGCGGTGTGCCGATCACACGGTGACTGCGTAATTCCACGGGAGGAGGTCGTCGATCTGGCTCTGTTTGTGCCCTCGGACAATGGTGATGAGCGTGGCTGACAGCCAAGCGTGTGGATCGACGCCGTTCATTCTGCAGGTCTCGATGAGCGAGGCGATGACGGCCCAGTTTTCGGCACCGGCGTCGTGGCCCGCAAAGAGGGCGTTCTTGCGTTTCAGGGCGATGGGGCGGATGGTGCGTTCGACGGTGTTGCTGTCGATTTCGACGCGGCCATCGGTCAGGAAGCGGCCAAGGCCGTCGCGGTATTTGGCGATATAGGCGAGGGCATCGCCCAAGGGTGACTTTGCCGCGGCGCGGGCGCGATGGTGGGCCAGCCAGTCGTCGATGTGGGCGAGGATTAGGGCTGAGCGTTCCTGCCGGATGGCGAGTCTGGTGGCGGGGTCGCTGCCGCGTATCTCGGCTTCGATGGCATAGAGATCGCGGATGAGGGTCACACCCTCCTCGGCAATCGGCGCGGGACCGGTGCGGGTGATCTCGATCAGCTTGCGGCGGGCATGAGCCCAGCAATGGGCCAGCTGGATGGCAGGACCAATCCGGTCTGGTGCAATCAACCGGTTGTATCCGGCATAACCATCGACCTGCAGGATGCCGCTGAAGCCCTGCAATATCCGTTCGGCATGCTGCCCGCCCCGACCGGGGGCGTAGGTGAAGACCACGCCTGGTGGTGATGTGCCGCCCCAAGGTCTGTCATCCCGCGCCAAGGCCCAGAAGTATCCAGTCTTGGTTTTTCTTGATCCCGGGTCGAGGACCGGGGCGCGGGTCTCGTCCATGAAGAGCTTTGTGGTCCGCTTCAGGTCAGCCATCAGCGCGTCATAGACGGGGCGGAGCTCGAAGGCAGCACGGCCAACCCAGTCGGCAAGGTGGAGCGGTCGAGATCGACGCCCTGACGGCTGTAGATCTGGGCCTG
>JBGSQL010000457.1:0-6340 GCA_041738105.1 Rhodobacter sp.
CCGATCTCCCGGGGGGGTGCCGGTCGAGGTGGTGACGGTGCCGACGCAAGGGGTGTTCGGGTTCCGCCGGGTAGCGCCGACAGGGACGGTGCTGTGCCTGTTCAATTTCTCGGACGAGTGGCGCACCCTGCCCGAGATCTGGGCACGGGAGCAGGGGGTGACGCGGATGGAGGATGCCCTGTCCGACAGCCCCGTCACGCCGCACGGGGGCGAGATCGTGCTGCCGCCACAAGCGCGGATCTGGCTGGGATGAGGGCTGGGGCGCAGGCCGGATCGGGCCAATGTCGCACAGGTGTACACTTTTTCAGGTTACTGATAAGAAACGATTTTCAATTTTTTCGTTGACCAGATCTTAAGACTTTTCGTCGGGCGTCAGACGCCCACGTGCGGCTGCCGCGCGCTGTAATCACGCGCGCCGAAGATCGCGCTGCCGACGCGGATATGGGTGGCGCCCAGTGCGATTGCGGTCTCGAAATCGCTGCTCATGCCCATCGACAGGCCGGCAAGGCCATTGCGCGCGGCCAGCGCCGCAAGGTTGCGGAAATGCGACGTCGACTCTTCTGCCTCGGGCGGGATGCACATCAGGCCGACCACGGGCAAATCCAGACTGCGGGCACGGGCGACGAAGGCATCGGTCTGATCCGGCAGGATGCCCGCCTTTTGCGGCTCGGCCCCGGTGTTGACCTGCACGAACAGATCGGGGCACGCGCCGCGTGCCTGCGCCAGCGTGGCGAGTTTGTCGGCCAGCGAGGGACGGTCGAGCGTATGGATCGCGTCGAACAACTCGACTGCCAGCTTGGCCTTGTTGGTTTGCAGCGGTCCGATCATGTGCACCGCAACCGGGCCGAACCGGGCGCGCAGATCGGGCCATTTGCCAGCCGCCTCTTGCACATAGTTCTCGCCAAAGACGCGATGGCCGGCTTCCAGCACGGCCTCGACACGATCGAGCGGCTGAACCTTGGACACGGCGATCAGCGTGACGCTGCCGGGGGCGCGACCGGCGGCGGCCTCGGCGGCGGTAATGCGGGCCAGAATATCGGGATAGGACATGCTACCTTGCCGGGTTGGGCAACCTGGGGCCGCCATTTTTACACTGAGGCGCGATCATCGCACTACGGCCAGGTGGCGTAAAGCGTGCCCGCGTTCAGGCCGGGCGCGTTTGCCGCATCGGTCGAGCCTGACTGCGTCCGCACCCGCGCGCCAAAGGTGACACCCCCATCGGTTTGCCGCGACGCGTCCAGATCCAGCCGCAGCCGATAGCTGAGTCGCGCGTCTTCGGCGGAGGGTTCTGCATCCTGATACACCAGACCGAAGCGACCATTCCCGCTGAGCGACAGTGTGGTCGCCCCTTTTGGGGGGGCGGAGGGATTGCTGCCTGCGGCAGGTGCATCGCCCGAGCCGGGGGACAGGCCGAAGCTGCGATCACCGGGCAGCCAGATGTCGGCATTCGCGGCGGTCGTGACCACGAAAAGCAGAAGTGAGGCGACGATTGATTTCATGCGATCCACCCATGCCCCCCGTCTTGCGGCCACCATGGCCACCGCCCCTGCACCTGGCAAGCCATCGCCGGTTGGCGAGCGGCTAACTTGCCCAGGCTGGAGTCCAATCTTGTCGAACGGCCCAATTCAAAAGGTAGAAATGAAAAGAGCGGGCACAAGGCCCGCTCTTCCAGTCTTTGCGATCTGATCGGGATCAGAACGTGAAGCGCACACCAACGTCGGCAGTCGCATCGCCGTTGAAGCCCTGCTGGATCGAACCCGAGAGGGTCGCACCACCAAGATCGTAGTCCGCGCCAATACCGAACACGGTGCTTTCGCCGCCATCGATATCGCCGAGTTCGCTGTTGTAAGCGATGTAGCCTTTGGCGACCACGTCGTTGATCTTGTAGTTGCCGTACAGGGTCCAGGTTTCGCCCAGATCGCCAAATGCGTCATCGTCCGGCACGAGATCGCCGTTGTCGATGTACAGCAGGCCAACCGCGCCCATGTCCTGGAAGTTATACTCACCACCCAGGAACCAGCCTTCGTTGTCTTCGATGCCAGCGCCGTTGTTGTAGTAGGCGGCCGACACGATGAAGTCACCGAAGGTGTAGTCGCCGGACAGCGAGATCTCATCCGAACGCGGATCGTCGATGAACGCGCCGTAGGTCGGATCGTTACAGGTAGTCACGCCACCAGCGACGGTGATATCAGCCGGATCACAGCTCAGGTTGCGGATCTGGCCGGTCTGGTTCGGGGTCACCCACGAAATCCGACCGTTGAAGTCGCCGATCGAGTAGGTCAGCGCGATGCCGAGACGATCTGCTTCCGAAGCGTCATAGGCGCTGGACGAGAACGAGTAGTACGAGCCGATCGGATCGCCGAACGACCGATCAAGGTAGCCCAGTTCCGAGTTGTACAGCAGCGCGGCCGAGTCGAACGCGGTGTCGACGTTACCGACTTCGAGGGTCAGACCTTCGTAGCTGGCATAGAGCTTGGCAGCGCTGAGACCGGCACCCGACGAACCTTCGGTGCCGAACACCAGGTTGCCGTCGGCGTCGAGCAGCGGAGCACCGTTCACGGCGGTGATCAGACGATCGTTCGCATCGGTGTCACCGCTGCTGTACTGCATCCGGATCCGGCCACCGAAGGTGACGCCCGAGTCCGTTTCGCGGCTGGCGTCGATGTTGAAGCGCAGACGATAGCTGACGATCGTTTCGTTCAACTCAGACCCGCTCTGGTCTGTGTAGAGCAGACCGAAGCGGCCGTTACCGCCGATCGTGACTTCGGCAAGCGCCGCGCCACCGGTCAGCATCAATGCCGTTGTGGCAAAGAGAACCTTTTTCATTCGATTTCCCTCGTTGTGTCAAAGGTGCCCAACACAGGGGAATCCGTGCTGGGAATGATCTTGTTTCGCTCTTGGCCCGGCCGATTGCAACGTGAACCGGGGCGGTCCGGGGAAAGACGCAAACGATGGTGCAGCTTTGCCACAGTGGATTGTGACGACTGGAAAAGCCCGCGGGACGGGCGTTCTGGCTGGCCCGCCGCCCCCCAAGGGACCAAAGACACTTGTTCCTCTCGGGCCGCTCGGCTAGACAAACCCAAACCTTCCGGAGGATCGGATGAGCTTTCATCGACTGGCGCGCCCTGCAATCCTGATCGGCGCCATGATGCTGCTTGGCGCCTGCAACAGCGGGATCTTCGGCCCGAGCACCCGTCAGGCCGAAAACGAAGCCTACGGGATCAGCCCGGCGGCCGGGCGCGAGGACCGCCAGGATGCCCAGAACACGATCTGGGAGATCTTCCGCGCCGACGACAACCCCAACACCACCGTCGAGGTGAACAAGTATCTATGGGTTGCGGCGCAGGACGTGCTGAACTTCCTGCCGGTGGAGTCGGTCGATCCGTTCACCGGGGTGTTCGTGACCGGCTATGGCGTGCCGCCCGGCGGCGGGCGGGCCTATCGCGCGACGATCTATGTGCAGGATCCCGCGCTGGACGCACGCTCGCTGAAGGTGGCGCTGCAGACGCGCGGCGGCGGGCCGGTGTCGGCAGACACGCAGCGCGCGGTGGAGGATGCGATCCTGACCCGGGCGCGGCAGTTGCGCATCCAGGATAGCCGGCTCTGACCCCGCGCGCCGGGGCGCTGCCCCGGACACCAGTGTATTTCGGCCGAAAAGAAGCCTGACGCCGGCGCCTCTGGACGTTCGGGCGGCACCTTGTATACCTCGGCGCCGCAAGACCGGAAACGAGGGCCGCCATGACGCGCTATGAACCCGCCACAAGCGAAGCAAGATGGCAGACCGCCTGGGACGCCGCGGGCGTGTTCACCGCGCGGCGCGACGACCGGCCGAAGTATTATGTGCTGGAGATGTTCCCCTATCCATCGGGGCGGATCCACATGGGGCATGTGCGCAACTACACCATGGGCGATGTGATCGCGCGCTACAAATCCTCTTGCGGGTTCAGCGTGTTGCACCCGATGGGCTGGGATGCCTTCGGGATGCCGGCGGAAAATGCCGCGATCGAGCGGGGGGGCCATCCGAAGGACTGGACCTATGGCAACATCGCCGACATGCGGGCGCAGATGAAGCCGCTGGGCCTGTCGATCGACTGGAGCCGCGAGTTCGCGACCTGCGATCCGGAGTATTACGGCCAGCAGCAGGCGATGTTCCTTGACATGCTGGAAGCGGGGCTGGTCTATCGCAAGGCGGCGGTCGTCAACTGGGATCCGGTCGACATGACCGTGCTGGCCAACGAGCAGGTGATCGACGGCAAGGGCTGGCGGTCGGGCGCGGTGGTGGAGCGGCGCGAGCTGACGCAATGGTTCTTCCGCATCTCGGACTATGCGGGCGAGTTGCTGGAGGCGCTGGACGGGCTGGAGCGGTGGCCCGAGAAGGTGCGGCTGATGCAGGCCAACTGGATCGGCAAGAGCCGGGGCTTGCAGTTTGCCTTCTCGACCGTGGGAGCGCCCGAGGGCTTTGACCGGCTGGAGGTCTATACGACGCGGCCCGACACGCTGATGGGCGCATCCTTTGCCGCGATCAGCCCGGATCATCCGCTGGCGCGGCAGTTGGAGCGCCATGACCCCGAGGTGGCCGCCTTTGTCGCCGAATGCCGGCGGATCGGCACCAGCGAAGAGGCGCTGGAGACAGCCGAGAAGAAAGGCTACGACACCGGCATCCGTGTGCGCCATCCGTTTGACACGGCATGGGAGTTGCCGGTCTATATCGCGAACTTCATCCTGATGGACTACGGCACGGGCGCGATCTTTGGCTGCCCGGCGCATGACCAGCGCGATTTCGACTTCGCGACGAAATATGGCCTGCCGATCCCATCGGTCTTTGTGGCCGAAGGCGCCGAGGACGCGCCCCTGGCCGAAGCCTTCGTGCCGATGAAATCCGAGCGCGTGCGCTATGTGCGCGGCTTTGCCGGGCCCGAGGTGCAGACCGGAGACGACGCGGTGGCCGCCGCCATCGCCTTTTGCGAGGGCAAGGGCGTGGGGCGCGGCGTCACCAATTACCGCCTGCGCGACTGGGGCCTGAGCCGCCAGCGCTATTGGGGCTGCCCGATTCCGGTGGTGCATTGCGCCGATTGCGGCGTCGTGCCCGAGCGCAAGCAGAACCTGCCCGTTCGCCTGCCTGACGATGTGACCTTTGACAAACCCGGCAATCCGCTGGACCGCCACCCGACCTGGCGCGATGTGCCCTGCCCCCGCTGCGGCAAGCCGGCCCGGCGCGAGACGGACACGATGGATACCTTCGTGGACAGCTCGTGGTATTACGCCCGCTTTACCGCGCCCCATGCCACGACGCCGACGGTGGCCGAGGAGGCTGCCTACTGGATGAACGTGGACCAGTACATCGGCGGCATCGAGCACGCGATCCTGCACCTGCTCTATTCCCGGTTCTTTGCGCGGGCGATGCACAAGACCGGCCACCTGCCCGCCAAGGCGATCGAGCCGTTCGACGCCCTGTTCACGCAAGGCATGGTGACGCACGAGATCTACATGACCCGCGACGCGGCGGGCCGGCCGGTCTACCACCTGCCGGAAGAGGTCGAGAACGGCGTCGTCAAGACCACAGGTGAGGCGGTCGAGATCATCCCTTCGGCCAAGATGTCGAAATCCAAGAAGAACGTCGTCGATCCGATCAACATCATCCAGTCTTTCGGCGCGGATACCGCACGCTGGTTCATTCTGTCGGACAGCCCACCGGAGCGGGACGTGGAATGGACGGCCTCGGGCGCCGAGGCGGCGTTCAAGCACCTGAACCGGGTCTGGCGTCTGGCCAGCGAGATTGCCACCTCGGACGCGCCGCCCAGCGCGGAAGATGCGGTGCTGGCGCGGGCTACGGCACGGGCGATTGCCGACGTGACGGCGGGGATCGAGGGCTTTGCCTTCAACAAGGCGGTGGCGAAGCTTTACGAATTCACCAATACGCTGATGCGCTCGGGCGCGGGGGCCGGGGCCCGGCGCGCGGCGATGCAGGTGATGGCGCGGCTGATGTCGCCGATGGTGCCGCATCTGGCCGAGGATGTCTGGGCGATGCTGGGCGGTGCGGGCCTTGTGGTGCAGGCCGCGTGGCCGGTGCCCGATCCCGCGCTGCTGGTCGAGGACAGCGTGACGCTGCCGATCCAGATCAACGGCAAGCGCCGCGCCGAGATCACCGTGCCAAAGGACATGAGTGCGGCCGAGGTTGAAAAGCTGGTGCTGGCGGACGATGCTGTGGTCAAGGTGCTGGCCGGGGCCGCACCCAAGAAGCTGATCGTCGTACCGGGCCGCATCGTCAATGTCGTCTTCTGACCGCCGCCATGTCCTGATCCTGCTGGCCGCGCTGGGGCTGGCGGGCTGCGGCTTTGCC
>JBGSQL010000034.1:0-8498 GCA_041738105.1 Rhodobacter sp.
GTTCGTCCGGCACGATCTCGCCCCGCGCCACATCGCGCCCGGTGATCATCACCGCAGCGGCGTCGGCCGCCAGCGCCGCGCGGGCGATGGTTTCGCCAAGGCCCTGGGTCGAGCCGGTGACAAGCAGGCACTTGCCGGCCAGCGTGATCTGCATCGTCGCGTGTCCTTCGATCCGGCACTATCGGCGCGATGCTAGGGGCAGGGGGATGGAAACGCAATTCCGGCGCAGGCCGTTCTGAAAACGGGCGCCGGTCCGCGCATCCGTGCACAGCCAGGCGATTGCGCTGCGCCTGTGGCGATCGGGACTGATCTGCTAGAATTGCTGAAAATCAGGGGAGTGAACGATGAGCTGGAATCCCGCCCTCGACCCGGACATCCCGATCGGCGATGCCATTGATGCGATCGAAACCGTCATCGTGCCGCGCGCACGCGATCTGGGGGGCTTCGAGGTGCGGCGCGCGTTGCCCTCGGCGGCGCGGCAGATGGTCGGGCCGTTCATTTTCTTCGACCAGATGGGGCCGGCCGAGTTCCTGACCGGCGCCGGCATTGACGTGCGGCCGCATCCGCATATCGGGCTCGCGACCGTCACTTATCTGCTGAAGGGCCGGATCCATCATCGGGATTCGCTGGGAACCGATCAATGGATCGAGCCCGGCGCGGTGAACTGGATGGTCGCAGGCCAGGGGATCACCCATTCCGAACGCATGGACGGCCCCGCGCGTGCGGCCCCGCAAAGCCTGTTCGGATTGCAGACCTGGGTGGCTTTGCCGCGCGCGCGCGAAGATGACCCCGCCGCCTTCGTTCACGCCCCAGGTACGGCGCTGCCGGAACTTGAAGGTGAGGGCAAGACGGTGCGGCTGATTCTGGGGCATGGCTGGGGCGAACGCGCCCCGATCGAGACGCCCTCCGAGACGATCTATGCCGATGCGCAACTCGCGCCCCGGGCCGCCTTGCCACTGCCTGACGACCACGAGGATCGGGGCATCTATGTGCTGGCGGGCGAGGTCAGCGTGGGTGGGCAGGACTTCGGGGAAGGGCGGATGCTGGTCTTTCGTCCGGGCGACCGGATCTCGGTGCGCGCCGGGGATCAGGGCGCGCGGCTGATCCTGCTGGGCGGAGCCACGATGGACGGGCCGCGCCACATCTGGTGGAACTTCGTTGCCTCGAGCCGGGAACGGATCGACGCGGCGAAAGAGGCCTGGCGCGCCGGCGACTGGGCGCATGGCCGCTTTCGCCTGCCGCCCGGCGATGCCGACGAATTCATCCCGGCGCCCGACCGCTAGCCTGTGCCGGACCAGCCCGGCGCCGGGGGCTGGGGCCGAAACCCCTGCCGGGCGTTCCGCGCGAGGCGTGTCGGGTGGGTTTTCTCGACAAGGCCGAAAACCTCAGAGGCGGTCCTTGACGGCACCAGTGGGGATGCGTAATAGGCTCTCCACGCCCGGGCGATCCGGGCAGGTGCGCACGCGGTGGTAGCTCAGTCGGTTAGAGTACCGGCCTGTCACGCCGGGGGTCGCGGGTTCGAGCCCCGTCCACCGCGCCACCTGCCCCGGATCGCCCGGCGTCGTTTCAGGACTGACCCTCTGGAACAAATGCGCGGTGGTAGCTCAGTCGGTTAGAGTACCGGCCTGTCACGCCGGGGGTCGCGGGTTCGAGCCCCGTCCACCGCGCCATTCCTTCCCTTGATGTTCGCGCCAAGCATTCCGCCGCGCGAGGACAGCATCCGTCGCGCTTGCCCGGAATCGCGGCGCTTACAGCGCCATGCGGTAGCGCAAATGGTCATCGGCCTGCGCGTAGCGATCATACAGTTTGCGGGCCTGCGCATTGCCCGCCTTGGTGTGCCAGTAAAGCCGCCCAAAGCCTCGTGCCCGTGCCGTCGCCACCAGGTCATCCAGCAAGGCGCGCCCGATCCCGCTGCCACGCAGGGCCGGATCGACAAAAAGGTCTTCCAGATAGCAGTCATCCGCCGCGTGCCAGGTCGCGACATGATGGTGCCAGGTGGCAAAGCCCACGACCGTGCCATCGACCACGGCCACCTGGCAAGACAAGCGGCTTGACGGATCAAGGATGCGTTCCCAGACCAGATCGCTGACCTGCTGCGGCAGGGCGGTCTGATAGAATTGAAGATAGGCCGACCAAAGCGCGCGCCAGCGCGTCTCGTCGCCCGCATCTGCGGCACGGATCGTCACGGTCATGTCAGCCTCGCAAGCCGGCTCGTTGATTTGATGGATGTTTTGCATACCGGCATAGGGATATAAGTCCCCCAAACTATCAAGGGCCAGTCGCCCCGGTTACATAGGCTTGCAAAGTGGTTATACACGTTGCCGACATGGCGCAGACATTCAATCAGGCCCTTTTGTGGCACATGGAAAAGTTTGGCCCGACCATCGCGGAACTGTCGCGGGGGTCTGGGGTGTCGGTGGACGCGATCAAAAAGCTGCGCCAGAGGCCTACAGGCGGCACAGGGTCAACAATCGCCTCCAAAATTGCCGCTTACTACGGCAAGAGTTTAGAGCAGTTCATGCAATGCCAAGATGCCGCGCAGAGTGAGGACACGTTGTTGGCGCTCATTCGCCTTCTAACAGAGGATGAACGGGTGATCCTTCTGCGCCAAGTTCGCGGTATGATAGCTTTCCGCGACTGACAATCAGCGTCTCTCTTGCGCGGGGGCAGGCGGCGCCCCCCTGGTGACAACGCAGCCCCTTGAGTCCGCTCCGGACGCCAGCGCCGACGTTCCGCGCGGCACCCTAGCAGGCATCGTCCCCCTGTCCAGAGCGGCAATGTTGCGCTAGGAAGCGCCGGAATCGCCATAGAGGGGAACGATCATGATCCGTGCGCTTCTGGGATTGGGTCTTGTTGCAGGCCTTGGCGCCACCGCGTCGGCGCAACCGCTCTCGGGCGAGGCGGCGCAGGCACTGCTGTTCGCGGCGACCGGGTCCGAGGTCGAGATGCTGGCACCGGGCCTGTTGCCAGATGATCAGGTGGAGTTGTTGCGTCAGGTTGGCGCCACGCAGCCCTACTATGGCGCGATTGCCGTTTCCCCGGATGAGGGGATCATGGTCGAGGCGACGGTGGCTGCGGCGAACCATCATTCGGTCGAGGCCGCCTCGGCCGAGGCGCTTGCGGCCTGCGATGCGCGGCGCAAGGGCGCCAAACGCTGCGCGGTCGTGGCCCTGATCCGGCCCGCTGGCTGGGCCGAGCGGGCGTTCCAGCTGTCTTCGGGGGCGACGGCCGGGTTTGTCGGGGACTATGCGAAGGTGCGGCGCGACAAGGCCTTTGCCGTATCGCCCTCGACCGGGGGCTGGGGCGTGGCGAAGGGCCGCGACGCCGCCACGAAAGCGGTGCAGGATTGCGCAACCAAGCCGCCGCAACCGGCCGATTGCAGGGTCGTCGTTCAGGACTGACGCCGCGCGGGGCGTCAAATTGACCACTTTCGCCGCCGGAGAATTGACCGATATCAAGGAAAGGCCCGGGCGCCCTGTGCATGGTGCGGCAGCGCTCTGACCCTTCGTGACAGCAGGCGCCGGCGACTTTGGGAGACAGACATGACCTATGACATGGCGCTGGATGCAGCGCTGAAGCGGCTGCATGACGAAGGGCGCTATCGCACGTTCATCGACATAGAGCGCCGCCGTGGGGCCTATCCGCAGGCGATCTGGCGTCGGCCTGATGGAACGGAACGCGAGATCACCGTCTGGTGCGGAAATGACTATCTGGGCATGGCGCAGCATCCTGTGGTGCTGGCGGCCATGCACGGGGCGCTGGACGCAACCGGCGCCGGATCGGGCGGCACCCGCAACATCTCGGGCACGACCGTCTATCACCGCGCGCTCGAGGCAGAGCTGGCCGATCTGCACGGCAAGGAAGCGGCGCTTCTGTTCACCTCGGCCTATCTGGCCAACGATGCGGCACTTTCCACGCTGCGCACGATCTTTCCCGGCCTGATCATCTATTCCGACGCGCTGAACCATGCCTCGATGATCGAGGGCGTGCGCCGGGGCGGGGGCGAGAAGCGTATTTTCCGGCACAACGATGTGGCGCATCTGCGCGCCCTGCTGGCGGCCGATGACCCTGCCGTGCCCAAGCTGATCGCCTTTGAGTCGATCTATTCGATGGACGGCGATTTCGGACCGATCGCGGCGATCTGCGACCTGGCCGAGGAATTCGGTGCGCTGAGCTATATTGATGAGGTCCACGCCGTGGGCATGTACGGCCCGCGTGGCGGCGGTGTATCCGAACGCGATGGCCTGTCCGGGCGGATCGACATCATCAACGGCACGCTGGCCAAGGCCTATGGCGTGATGGGCGGCTATGTCGCGGCATCCGCCAGGATGGTGGATGCCATCCGCAGCTACGCGCCCGGGTTCATCTTCACGACATCGCTTCCTCCGGCGGTCGCGGCCGGTGCAGCCGCCTCGGTGCGCCACCTCAAGACCGATCAGGGCTTGCGCGACTCCCATCAATCGAACGCACACATCCTCAAGACGCGGCTCAAGGCGCTGGGATTGCCGATCATCGACCACGGCTCGCATATCGTGCCGGTCCATGTCGGGGATCCGGTGCATTGCAAGATGCTGTCGGACAGGCTTCTGGACAGCTTCGGGATCTACGCGCAGCCGATCAATTTTCCAACCGTGCCGCGCGGCACCGAGCGGCTCCGATTCACGCCCTCGCCGGTGCATGAGGCGCGCCACATCGACCACCTCATCAAGGCGATGGACAGTCTTTGGGCAGATTGTGCGCTGAATCGCGCCGAGGGTGCAGCCTGACCCAGAGGCGGGATGCATGGCCCCTTGTCCTGTGATACGCTTTCGTGAATAGCACGGAAGCGAGTCGGCACCAAAGCGACTCGCACGGTAGTTTGGGGCAGTAGGGACAGGGTGCATGATCGGGCGGAGGGCGACTCCTTCGACGCCTAAGATCGACAAACCCAAGGGGTTTGACGACTTTGAGGTGCGTCTCGGTGATGTGATGCGCGGTGAACGCGCAACTCTTGGCCGGTCACTCTTGGACGTTCAGCGTGAACTGAAAATCAAGGCGACCTACATCGCCGCGATCGAGAACTGTGATGTCTCTGCGTTTGAAAGCCAGGGCTTCATCGCAGGCTACATCCGGTCCTACGCCCGCTATCTGGGGCTTGATCCCGAATGGGCCTACCTCAAGTTTTGCGCCGAGGCCGGGTTCGCACCCGCGCATGGCATGGCGGCGGCTGCATCGTCGCCGCGCGTTCACGCGCCGCTGGGCCAGGGCGCCCTGCGTGATCCCTTTGCCGATCCGCACGCCTCTTATATCCCGCGCGGTCCGGGCCTGTTCTCGGGGATCGAGCCAGGGGCCGTCGGATCAATCGCCGTTCTGATCGCGTTGATTGGCGCGATCGGATACGGTGGCTGGACCGTGTTGCAAGAAGTCCAGCGCGTGCAGCTTTCCCCTGTGGATCAGGCCCCCGTCGTGGTGGCCGAGATTGATCCGCTTGGCAATGTGGCAGGGGATGCGCCGCTGGTCCGTTCCGCGCCGGAAGCAACGACCGAAAGTGCGTCTGCCGCCAACGATCCGGTTGCGACAGATGGGCAGGGATATGATCGCCTTTATCGGCCGCAGGCGCTCGATGTGCCGGTGTTGGTTGCCCGGGATGGTCCGATCGCGGCCATAGATCCGCGCACGGGCGGCGTGATTGGCCGTGCCACGCTGAATGAGACCGACGCGACAGGGCAGACGACTGATGGCAGCCTCGACGCCGTGCAGGTGGTTGAGGCGGATGCCCCGGCGGTCGAGCTGCTTGCCGTGCGTCCGTCCTGGGTGCGGGTGCAATCGGCCGATGGCACGGTCCTGTTCGAGAAGATCCTTGATGCGGGCGAGCGCTATGTTGTGCCGCAGATGGAAGAACCGGCCGTGCTGCGTGCTGGAAACTCTGGGTCTGTCTATTTTGCTGTGAACGGTCAGACCTATGGCCCGGCCGCCCCCGGCGCGCAGGTCGTCAAGAACGTCGCCCTGTCGCCCGAGGCGCTGACCGGCAGCTATCAACTGGCGGACTTGTCCTCGGATCCTGATCTTGCGACGATGGTCTCGGTCGCGGATGCGGGTGCGCTTGCCCCGAGCGAAAGCCCGGTTGCGGACTGAATTCGGGGCGGGACGCGCGCGGTTCGTGTTGATGCCCGCACCGCGCAGGTCTATCTATGGACAACGCCAGACCTGCGAGGCCAGACATGTCGCTGAACCCGGTGCGCCCATGGCGCAACATCTACCGTCGCAAGGCACGGCAGATCATGGTGGGCAAGGTGGCCGTCGGGGGGGATGCGCCGATCTCGGTGCAAACCATGACGAATACGCTCACCACCGATGTCGCCGCGACCATCGAGCAGATCCAGCGTTGTGCGGTCGCGGGGGCTGATATCGTTCGCGTCTCTACCCCCGATCAGCAAAGCACCCGCGCGCTGCGCGAGATCGGGGCGGCACGCCCGGTGCCGATCGTGGCCGACATCCAGTTCCACGACAAGCGCGCCCTCGAGGCGGCCGAGGCGGGGGCCGCCTGCCTGCGGATCAATCCCGGCAACATCGGCGATGCCGCGCGGGTGAAAGAGGTGATCCGTGCCGCCAGGGATCACGGCTGTTCGATCCGCATCGGGGTGAACGCCGGATCGCTGGAAAAGCACCTGCTGGACAAGTACGGTGAGCCCTGTCCAGACGCGATGGTGGAAAGCGGTCTCGACCACATCAGGATCCTGCAGGACAACGACTTTCACGAGTTCAAGATCAGCGTCAAGGCCAGCGACGTGTTCATGGCCGCCGCCGCCTATCAGCAACTTGCCGAGGTGACGGATGCCCCGATCCATCTGGGGATCACCGAGGCGGGCGGCTTGGTGTCCGGAACGGTCAAATCCGCAATCGGCCTGGGCAACCTGCTGTGGAACGGGATCGGGGACACGATCCGCGTGTCGCTGTCGGCTGACCCGGTGGAAGAGGTGAAGGTCGGTTTCGAGATCCTCAAGTCACTCGGTCTGCGCCACCGGGGTGTCACCATCATCTCGTGTCCGTCCTGCGCGCGGCAGGGGTTCGACGTGATCAAGACGGTCACGGAACTGGAAAACCGCCTTGCCCATATCACCACCTCCCTCAGCCTCAGCATCATCGGCTGCGTCGTCAACGGCCCGGGTGAGGCGTTGATGACCGACATCGGTTTTACGGGCGGCGGGGCAGGGTCGGGGATGGTTTACCTTGCGGGCAAACAGCACCACAAGCTGGGTAACGACAAGATGGTCGATCACATCGTCGAACTGGTCGAGGCCAAGGCGGCCGAGATCGAGGCTGCCGAGGCTGCTCAGGCCGCCGAATAGCGCAAGGATTGTCAAGGCTCACGACATAGGAAACGCCTCCCTCCCTTTTACGGGAGGGAGGCGTTTGCTTTCGCCTCAGAAACCTGAAATCAAACGTCGATCATCCGCGTTCGTCCCCCACGATCTGCCGCATTCCTTCCAGCGGCACGTAGCCGCGCACCATCGTGCCATTGACCACGAAGGTCGGGGTGCCGGAGATCTCCATGATATCGGCCAGCGCGTGGTTGGCCTTGATCACATCGGTCACCGCATCGGTGCCCATCCGAGCGGTGATCGCCGTCGCATCAAGGCCCAGATCGCCCGCAAGCCGCGTCAACGTCTCTTGGTCCGGATCGCCGCGCAGGGTGATCAGCTGGTCATGCGCTGCCTTGTAGGCCTCGGGCCCATGCAGTTGCAGCACCGAAATCGCAAAGCGCGAAGAGATCAGCGAGGCCTCGCCCAGTATCGGGAACTCTTTCAGCACAAACCGGATGTTACCGTCCGATTTCACCAGTTCTTCGACATCGGCATTGGCCTTGCGGCAATAGCCGCAACGGTAGTCGACGAATTCGACGATTGTCACGTCGCCCTCGGGATTGCCGCCCGACCACGAAGCCGCGTCGTTGAAAATCGCGTCATGCTGTTCGGTCAGCATCTGACGATCCTTGACAACGGCATTGGCCTGTTCGCGGGCCTGCAACTCGTCCATCGCTTCGACGATGACTTCGGGGTTTTCCAACAGATAAGACCGGACTTCGTCACGGAAGGCCTGTCGCTCGGCGTCGGTCATCTCTGCCTGCGCGGGCGCAGACAGCAGGGTGGCCGAGGCCAGCAGGGCGGCAAGGGTCAGTCGCATGGGAACTCCGATAGGCCAGAAGGATTGCTTGACCTGCCCGTCTTGCGGCAGGACACTGATGCAAAATCATAAGAGGCGGCAGATGCAAAGATCAAGCAGCGGATCAGGCCGGAGCTTGGGCGTTCCCTCGATTGTGATGCAGTTTGCTCTTGCATGTGTGCTGATGCTTGCCGCGATCCCCGGTCATGGTCAGACACTGTCAGCGCTGGCGCGGCTTGACCCGGCGCAATCGCGGATCAGCGATGTTGCGGGTGGCGGTGTTTCGGTGAGGCTGGCCCTTTCGCAGCCGGTGCCATGGCGGGTGCGGTTGCTTGACGCACCGCCGCGTCTGGTCC
>JBGSQL010000038.1:0-7660 GCA_041738105.1 Rhodobacter sp.
CCTCGAACGCCCGCCGCGTGGTGTTGCGTGAACTGGGGGCGGGCCTGTTGAACGGGGTGGGGCTGGCCGCGATCCTGGGGCTGGGCGGCGTGCTGATCTTCGGGGATCTGTGGCTGGGGATCGTGCTGGGCCTGGCGATGATCTGCAATCAGGTGGTCGCCGCGCTGGGCGGCGTGCTGGTGCCGCTGTCGCTGAACCGCATGGGGCTGGATCCGGCGCTGGCCTCGGGCACGTTCGTGACGACCCTGACTGATGTGATGGGCTTTCTCGCCTTCCTCGGCTTTGCCACGCTGTTGCTGCTGTGAACCTGGTTGCGCAAAAGGCCGAGGCGCGTCGGGCGGCCTTCGACACCCGCCGGGCGGCCTTTGCCGCGGGCCAGGGGCAGGCGGCGGAACTGCTGGCCGATCTGCTGGCGGAGCAGCGTGGCCGGATCCTGTCGGGCTACATGCCGATGCGCACCGAGATCGACCCGCTGCCCGCGATGGCGGTGCATCAGGGGCCGGTCTGCGTGCCGGTGATCGTGGGCAAGGGGCAACCGCTGCGGTTCCGGGAATGGGCGCCGGGCTGCGCGATGTTGGCGGGCGATTTCGGCGCGCTGATCCCGGCCGAGGGCGCCTGGCTGGAGCCCGAGGTTCTGATCGTGCCGCTGCTGGCCTTTGACCGGCGCGGCTATCGGCTGGGCTACGGTGGCGGGTTCTATGACCGCACGCTGGAGCGGCTGCGCGCGCGGCGCCCGACCCGTGCGATCGGATTTGCCTTTTCGGCACAGGAGGTGTCCGAGGTGCCGACCGAGCCGACTGATCAGCGGCTGGACACGATCCTGACGGAGCGTGGCCCGGTTGTGTTCGCACGCTGAGAGCGCCCGGTTTCCTTTCGGCTGAAGCACCGTGGGTGAGTGCCCCCGCTGCCACTGGTCGCACGCGATGCCCTTGCCCTTCGTGCGCGGCTTGCCTATGGGCTGAAACATGAAAATTTTGTTCCTTGGCGATGTAATGGGGCGGGCGGGGCGCGCGGCGATCAGCGCGCGGTTGCCGGGGCTGCGCGCGGACTGGGGGCTGGATTTCGTCGTGGTCAATGGCGAGAACGCATCGTCGGGCGCGGGGCTGACACCGGAACATGCCAAGCTGATCCTGGCTGCGGGTGCGGATTGCGTGACCTTGGGCGATCACGCGTTCGACCAGAAGGACATGCTGTCGCATATCGAAAGCGAGCCGCGGCTGATCCGGCCGTTGAATTTCGCTCGGACGGCGCCGGGCCATGGCGCGCGGCTGTTTTCGGCGACGAACGGGCGCAAGGTTCTGGTCGTGCAGGCGCTGGGCCAGGTGTTCATGAAGCGCCCGTTTGACGATCCGTTCTCGGCGGTCGAGGCGGTTCTGAAAGCACATCCGCTTGGTGGTCTGGCGCAGGCCACGATCGTGGATATTCATGCCGAGGCGACCAGCGAGAAGATGGCGATGGGCCACTGGTGCAATGGCCGCGCCAGCCTGGTTGTGGGCACCCATACCCATGTTCCCACGGCGGATGCGCAGATCCTGGCGGGCGGCACCGCCTATCAGACCGATGCGGGCATGTGCGGCGACTATGACAGCGTGATCGGGATGGACAAGGCCGAGCCGATGCGCCGCTTCATCACCGGCATGGCGAAGGCGCGGTTCGAGCCGGCGGCGGGCGAGGCCACGCTTTCGGGTGTTTATGTCGAGACGGACGACCGCACCGGGCGTGCGACACGGGTCCGGATGATCCGCGTCGGCGGGCGACTGGAGCCGTCGGTGCCGTGATGCGGCGCGCGGTTGGTGGCCCAGCGACGGGGGCATCCGCAGGGTCATGCGGCCTTGGGCGCGCCGCGATCCGGCTTGATGCGGCGTAATTCCCTGTTACACCCTTTTGGCCGCTCCAAGTTCCTTGCCCGGAAGTCTGAATGTTTGAACTGTCGCTTTTCCACAACTCTGACGCGGTGATCGCGATGGCGATCCTGGTCGGGATGTTCGTCATGTTCCTGCGCGAGACCTACCCGGTCGAGGTGGTGGCGATTGGTGGCGCAGTGACGATGCTGGTTCTGGGCATCCTGCCGATGTCGCAGGTGCCGGCGGTCTTGGCGAACAACGCACCCTGGACGATTGCGGCGTTCTTCATCATCGTCGGGGCCCTGGTGCGCACCGGCGCGCTGGATACCGTGACGCAGATCGCATCGCGCAATGTGGTGGCGAGACCTGCGCGCACACTGGGGTTTCTGGGGGTGGGTGTCACTGGGCTTTCGGCCTTCGTCAACAACACGCCCTTGGTCGTCGTGATGATGCCGGTCTTCATGAAGCTGGGCAAACAGTTGAACCTGGCGCCCTCGAAGCTGCTGATCCCGCTGAGTTACATGACGATCCTCGGCGGCACGATCACGTTGGTCGGCACCTCGACCAACCTTGTGGTGGACGGTGTGGCGCAGGGCCGGGGGATGGCCCCCTTTGGCGTGTTCGAGCTGACCCCGATCGGGATCCCGGTGGCGATCGCGGGGTTGATCTACCTGGCGTTGTTCTCGACGCGCCTGCTGCCCGAGCGCGACTCGATGTCGACGCTGCTGAGCGACCGAAAGGGCATGAAATTCTTCACTGAGGTGGCGATCCCCGAAGGATCCGTCCTGGTGGGGCAGCGGCCGGAAGAGGTGGACCTGTTCAAGCGTGGCGGTGCGCGGGTGATTGACGTGCTGCGCGGCGATGTGTCGTTGCGGCGCGATCTGTCCGGGGTGGTTCTGGCGGAAGGCGATCGGGTGGTTCTGCGCACGGCGATGTCGGAAGTGCTGGGGCTGAAGGAAAATCGGCAGCTGCGCGACATCAACAAGCTGTCTTCGGTGCAGACCACGACGGTGGAGGTGCTGATCACGCCCGGTTGTCATATGGTGGGCCGGTCTCTGGGCTCGATGCGGCTTCGGCGGCGCTATGGCGTCTATCCGCTGGCGGTGCATCGGCGCAATCAGAACATCGGTCGGCAGCTGGATGACCTGGTGGTTCAGGTGGGCGACACGCTGTTGCTGGAAGGCGCGATGGGCGACATTCAGCGGCTGGCCACCGAGATGGAGATGGTCGATGTCTCGCAGCCCTCTGAACGCGCCTACCGCCGCGCCCATGCGCCGATCGTGGTGGCGGTGCTGGCCGGGGTCGTGCTTCTGGCGTCGCTGAATGTGGCGCCGATCCAGTATCTGGCCTTCGTGGGTGTGGGGATCGTTCTGCTGACGCGCTGCATCGATTCGGATGAGGCGATCGAAAGTGTCGATGGCCGGCTGATGGCATTGCTGTTCGGCATGTTGGGGGTGGGCGCGGGGCTGGAACATTCCGGCGCGGTAGAGCTGGTGGTTTCGGGGATGGCGCCGGTCCTTGCCGACGCATCGCCCTATGTTCTTGTCTATGTGATCTATTTGACCGCGTCCATCCTGACCGAGGTGGTTTCGAACAACGCGGTGGCGGTGATCGTGACGCCGGTAGTGATCGTGCTGGCCGAAACGATCGGTGTGGATCCGCGGCCGCTGGTCCTGACGGTGATGATCGGCGCCTCGGCCAGTTTTGCGACGCCGATCGGGTATCAAACGAATACGCTCGTCTATGGTCCGGGCGGCTACAAGTTTACCGACTTCATCCGCTTTGGCGTGCCGCTCAACCTGATCTCGTCGGTTGTCGTTACGCTTGTGGTGCCGATGCTTTATGATCTGTAAGCGTGCTGGGGACGGGGTTGCGGCCCGGCGTAGGGCTGGCTTATAGAGGCGCCATCAACGAAGATCGACGATCGGAGACGGGTCATGGCAGGCCATTCGAAATGGGCGAACATCCAGCACCGCAAGGGCAAGCAGGACAAGTTGCGGTCCAAGATGTTCTCGAAGCTGGCGAAGGAGATTACCGTCGCCGCCAAGATGGGGGACCCCGACCCCGAAAAGAACCCGCGTCTGCGGCTTGCGGTGAAGGCGGCCAAGTCTGTCTCGATGCCCAAGGATGTGATCGACCGGGCGATCAAGAAGTCGCTGGCGGGCGACGCCGCTGACTATTCGGAGATCCGCTATGAGGGGTACGGGCCAAACGGGATTGCGATCATCGTCGAGACGATGACCGACAACCTGAACCGGACCGCCTCGAACGTGCGCAGCTATTTTACCAAGCATGGCGGCAATCTGGGCACCACCGGATCGGTCAGCTTCATGTTCGACCGGGTGGGCGAGATCACCTATCCGCCCGAGGCCGGCGACGCCGATACGGTGATGATGGCGGCGCTGGAGGCGGGGGCGGACGATGTGGAATCCGATGAGGAGGGCCATTGGATCTACTGTGCCGACACGGCGCTGAACGAGGTCAGCGAAGCGCTGGAGAAAGCCCTGGGTGAAAGCACCGAGGCCAAGCTGATCTGGAAACCGCAGACCCGGACCAATGTCGATCTCGACACGGCGGTGAAACTGATGAAGCTGATCGACACGCTCGAAGAAGATGACGACGTGCAGGCCGTTACCGCCAATTTCGACGTGCCCGACGAGGTGGCCGCGAACTTGTAACGGGGCGAATGGCGGCTTGTTGCCCGGTAGCGAATGGAGGTGACAGGTCTTGCCCATCGAACCGCCCGATCCCTGCCGGCCCTATCGCCAGTTGGCGCGCAACAATGCCTTTGCCAATGCGCGGCTGCACCGTGCCTGCGCGCGCCTGGAGCCGGGCGAGTGGGAGGCGCCGCGCGTTTCGTTCTTTCCGTCGATCCGGGCGACGCTGAACCACATACTGGTGGTTGACCGGTTCTATCTTGACGCGGTGGCAGGAGGTTCACTTGGGGCGGCGGCCTGGGCCGATCCCGAACCTTGTCCCGCGCTGGAGGATCTGGTTGCGGCGCAGGATGTGCTGGATCACCACATGGTGGATCTGTGCGAAGCGCTGCGGGAAGACGATCTGGGCCGACCCGTGCGGATTCAGCGCCCCGACCGAGTTCAGACCGAGACACTGGGTGACACGCTGCTGCACCTGTTCCTGCATGACCAGCATCATCGCGGGCAGGTCCATGCGATGCTGTCGGGTACCTCGGTGAGGCCGCCGCAGCTGGACGAGTTCTTCATGGCCGACGACGCCGCAGCGCGGGCGGGCGATCTAGGCCTTTGGGGCTGGGACGAGGCGCGGCTGCGCCGCTAGCCGGACGCGGGTCACATGGATGTCATGCAGGCAAGGTACGCACATGTCTTGAGGCGGCCATTCCCGAGCGCCGCCGGTGGCATGGGGTCTGCGAATGGATCAGGTGGCTGGCGAGCCGGAGGGACTTGCGCCGCGGGCGGCGGTGCAGCCCTTGGCGCTGAGCTATGCGCGCCCTGATCAGACCTGGTTCCGACGCGGCCTGATCCGGTTTGTCGAAAGCCTGAGCGGGCGCGCCACATTGCAGCGTATCCATGCCGACTGGCAGACCAATTCCCGCGACCCGGAAGAGCCAGTCTTTTCGGCCGCGATCCGGATGCTGCGGCTGCGCCCGGAGATCGTTGCGGGTGATCTGGCGGCGCTGCCGCGCACGAGGCCCGTGCTGGTGCTGGCGAACCATCCGTTCGGGATCATCGACGGGCTGCTGGTGGGGCATCTGGTGGCCACGGTGCGGCGCGACATGAAGATCATGACGCACAGCCTGCTGTGCCAGCCCGAGGAGGCGCGCGATGTGCTGCTGCCGGTCGATTTCGGCACGGGCGAGGCGGCACGGCGCACTTCTTTGGAAACGCGGCGTCGGGCGGCGGAATGGCTGGATCAGGGTCATGTGCTGATCGTGTTTCCGGCTGGAAGTGTCTCGACCGCTGCGCGGCCGTTTGACCGCCATGCGACGGATACGGACTGGCATCCCTTTGTCGTGCGACTGGCGGCGCGGCACGACGTGCGCACGGTGCTGATGTTTTTGCATGGCCAGAACTCGCGGCTGTTCCAGATCGCGAGTCACCTGTCCTATCCGCTGCGTGTCGCGCTGATCCTGCGCGAGACAGTGGCACATGTGGGTGGGCGATTGCGGGTTTCGATCAGTGCGCCGCTGACGCCGGGAGATCTGCCGCAGGGGCCGGGCCGGGCCGAGATGGCGGCTGCGCTGCGGCGGTTGTGCTATGGGCTTGCAGGTCCGGGCGGGCCGGATCCGGACCGGGCTTTCGTCTGGCCGCGCTATATCCGCTGGTAGCGGGCGGTCAGCCCATACGGGCCAGAGCCGTCGAGAGCAGGGCGAGAAAGCGGGCGAAGAACGCGCGATCAGCATGCGGTGTGGTGGGATGGGCGGTGCCAAAGGCTATGGTGAGCCGGTGGCAAAGATCCAGCCGATCCGGGTCAAGTGCGCCCTGCGCCATCGGGCCGGCCTGTTTCATCACGGCCCAGTCGGCAATCAGGTCAGTCAGGGGGCAGGCGGCCAGTGCCCGCAGGTCGTACCCTTGCCGGGCAAGCCGGACGTGCCGTGCGGGGTCGGGCGGCGTATCGAGGCGGTCGGCGCCATCCATCAGGCAGGCGAGGTGCAACGCCGTAGCGGTGGGGCAGGCGGTGGCCAGATGTGTCGGCCAGTCGCGCGGCAGGTCGCGCAGGATCGCGCGGCGACGGGTTTGGGCCAGCAGGAAGCGGCCAAGATCCGGCGCGGCCAGCATCTCGGGCGCCTCGGGCGGTTCGGCGCTATAGACAGACAGCAGGGTTGCGTCGCGCGTCGTCGCGGCGAGCGAGACGGTTTCGGTGCGTGGATCATCGCCTTGCGGGTGGGCCACGACAAATCCGGGCGGCCAGGCGACCAGCGAGGGGACCGAGATGTTGGTCAGCGGACCTGCGGCGGTCTGGTGCCGGGTGATGCCAAAGGCGTGGATGTGGCCGCTGAAATGCGTGCGCACGCCAGCGGCTGCCAGTGCTTGGGCCACTTGGGGGCCGGGGGTGCGGCGGAAGGTCTGGGTTTCGCCGAACATCTGGCGTTCAAGATCATCTGGCACGTCGAAGGGATCGAGCGCGGGGTAATGCGACAGCACCAGCAGGTGCTTGCCCTGCGCGCGCGCGCGTGCTGTCACATCGGCGATCCAGGGCAGCAGGAATGGCTTGACGCGCAACACCGCGTTCCAGCCTGCCGTGGCTGGATCGAGGAAGGCGCGCTTCTGATCCTCGCGCCAGGTGCCGTTGCGCGGCTCGAACACGTTGGCGTCGATCATCAAGAGCCAAAGCCCGGCCTCAGGTTCGACCAGATACGAGGCATCCATCAGCCGGCGCGTGGTGTGGCCATCGGCAGAGCGGACTTCATGCAGCCGGGCCTCGGGCGCGTCCGACGGGCCGAACGGTGTTTCCCAGTGCAGGTAGTGCTGCTGGCGAAAGAGGCCGAAGTCGGCCATCGGCCGCAGCCCCGCCGGCACCCCCGCGCAATAAAGCTTGGGGGTCAGGATGGCCGGGTGTGCCTCTTGCGCCGCAAGGACGGGGTCGCTGGTGACGAGCTGCGTCCGGCCGGGGGCGATGCTGTAGCGGGTTGCGGTATGTTTGCCGCAGGGGCCGAACACATCATGGTTGCCGGGCAGCGCGTAGAAGCTGAGATCGGTCTGGCGGCGCAACAGGGCGGCAAGGCGGCTGGTCGTCTCGGCCTGGCCATCGTCAGTATAGTCGCCCAGCAGCACGACATGGCGGATGCCGCGCGCGCGGATCGCGGCCAGCGCCGCGTGCAGCGCGCCGGTGCTTTC
>JBGSQL010000055.1:0-9480 GCA_041738105.1 Rhodobacter sp.
GGCAGCACTGGGGCCGCGGGCGCATTTTTGCCCGGCAGACCTGGCCGTGGCCGAGGCGCCGGATACGCTCTTCGCCGCCAGCCTTGCCGCGATGGGGCGCGTGGATGCGCTGGTGAACGCCGCAGGGCTGACTACCCGCGCCTCGATGCTGGATGGGACGGTCGAGCTGTGGAACCGCCTCTTCAGCGTCAACGCCCGTGCGCCCTACAGGCTGATGCAGCATCTGATCCGGCACCTGCTGTCGCGCCGCGCGCCCGGTGCGATCGTCAACATCCAGTCGATCAACGCCCATTGCGGTGCGCCGGACCTGGCCATCTATTCCGCCTCCAAGGGGGCACTCGCCACGCTAACCCGCAACGCGGCCAACGCCCATCTGGGTGACCGCATCCGGGTCAATGGCATCAACATGGGCTGGACGGCGACACCCGCCGAACAGGCGATGCAGGCGCAGACCCTGGGCAAGGGCGACGGCTGGGCCGAAAGCGCGGCCGATGCGCTGCCCTTGGGTCGGCTTTTGACGATGGAAGAGGTGTCGAACCTGACGCTGTATCTGCTGTCGGATCTGTCGGGCCTGCAGACCGGCACCATCACCGATCTGGAGCAGCGGGTGCTGGGGGCGCCTGCGTAACGCGCGCCTTGCGCGCCGTCGGGGGGTGCAGGACAACTGCACCCTGGGGGCCGAAGCCTGCGCTGGTTTACCGCCCAGTCGGACGCGAGAGGAGAGAGGATGGCACCGTTTCACCGGATCGAGGCGCGCGGGATCAACGTGGTCTTCGACGCCGACCAAGGCCAGCTTGCGCGATTCGAGGTCATCCGCGGCAGCCGCGTGATCGCGCCCTTTGCCCGCGTGCCCTGGGCCGATGGCGGCAGCCCCGAGCGCCTGCCCCCCGACGCCCCACCGCACCTGAACCGGATGTCCGGCGATTTCTTCTGCGCCCCGTTCTGTGCCGATGATGTCGAGGGCGCGCCGCTGCACGGCTGGTCGGCCAATGCGCCCTGGACCATGATCGAACAGACGGCGGGCGAGGGATATGTGCAGGCCCGCTTCCGTCTGACGCGCCGCATCGCAGGCGCGACGGTAGAAAAGATCTGGAGGCTGCGCGACGATCATCCGTTCCTCTATCAGCGCCATGATTTCATCGGCGGCACGGCGCCGGTTCCCGTCGCGCATCATGTGATGGTCGATCTGCGCACCGGCGGCGTGCTGGCCTTCTCGCCCAAGCTTTGGGCCGAAACGCCTGACGCCGAGATCGAACCCGGCCGCAGCCTGCTGCGCTATCCAGCGCGCGGGTCGGACCTGACGGCCTTTCCCGGCCGTGACGGGCCGCTGGACCTGACCCGGTGGCCGATCGGCAGACGGCACGAGGATTTCCTGATGCTGATCGACGACCCGGCGCAAAGTCTCGGCTGGGCCACGGTGCTGCGCCCGGCCTGCGCCGATCTGGCGATGCTGATCAAGCGCGTGTCGGCGCTGCCGCAAACGATGCTGTGGCTGTCCAATGGCGGGCGGGACCGCGCCCCCTGGAACGGTCGGCATGTCGGCGTGCTGGGGATCGAAGACGCGCGCGCGCTGGGATCCGAGGGTCGAGCTGCCGCACTCCAGCCCAACCGCCTGTCCGAGCGCGGCATTGCCACAGCACTCGACCTGGCGGCGGCGCCCGTAGTCAGTGTCGCAACCGCCATGGGCGCCCTGCCCTGCGATGCGACCGCCCCCGTCACGCTGGATCTCGACGCGGGCTCGGTCACGCTGTCAGACGGCACGCGCGCGCCCTTTGATGCCACTTGGCTGGCATGACCGAACCCTATTCCCTGGCAACGACCGAGGCGGGCAGTTGGACCGCGCCAGATCTGCCGTATCTACCGCCGCTGCCGGTCGATCGCGCGATCCCGATCGCGCTGGTCGGCGCGGGCGGGATCGCGGGCGCCCATCTTGATGCCTATCGCGCGGCGGGGCTGAATGTGCGGGTGATTGCAAACCGCACGCTGGCCCGTGCGGTGGCGCGACGCGACGCCTTCTTTCCGCAGGCCGAGGCGACGGATGACATCGCAGGCACCCTTGCGCGCAAGGACATCGCGGTGGTCGATCTGACGCTGCATCCGCTGGATCGTGCCCCCCTGATCGAGCAGGCGTTGGCGCATGGCAAGCATGTCCTGTCGCAAAAGCCCTTCGTGCTGGATCTCGATGTCGGTGCGCGCCTGGCGGATATGGCCGACCGCCACGGGCTGATTCTGGCCGTCAACCAGAATGGCCGCTGGGCGCCGCATCTGGCCTGGATGCGGGAGGCGGTCGCCGCCGGCCTGGTCGGGCAGATCCACTCGGTTCATCTGTCGATCCACTGGGATCACGGCTGGATCAAGGGCACCGCCTTTGAGCGGATCGAGGATCTGATCCTTTTCGATTTTGCGATCCACTGGTTCGATTTCCTGACCAGCCTGATCGGGCCTGCCGCAACCTCGGTCTTTGCCACGACCAGCCGGGCCGCAGGCCAGGGCGTGGCGCCCCCCTTGCTGGCCGAGTCGCTGATCGCGTATCCGCAGGGTCAGGCGGCGCTGCTGTTCGATGCCGCAACCCGCCATGGCCCGATGGACCGAACGGTGATTACCGGCAGCGCGGGCACGCTGGAAAGCCGCGGCCCCGACCTTGGGCAACAGACCGTCACGCTGACCACGGCCCAGGGCCGCGCGCAGCCCCGGCTGACCGGACAGTGGTTCAACGACGGGTTCGTGGGGGCAATGGGGGCGCTGCTGGTCGCGATCGAGACGGGAACGCGCCCGACCCATGACGCCCGGCGCAATCTTGACAGCCTGGCCTTGTGTCTTGCGGCCATCGCCTCGGCACGGCGGCATCTGCCGGTGGTTCCCGGTTCCGTGCGCAGTCTGACAGCGGCAATCGGCTGACCGATCAGCTGTGCCCGATCTCGCGCCCGCCACTGCGCCCGACGCTGGCGATGATCGCCTGGCACAGAACCATGGCGGGAACCTGGCTGCGAAAATGGCCCAGACGTGCCTCTTTGACGAACAGTGTCAATTCGGCCAGGGGCACCAGCGGGCTAAGCTCATTGTCGGTGATCGCCAGCAGGCGAACGCCTCGGGCCGCGACGCGTTCGGCCACCTCGACCGTCTCGCGCGTGTAATTGTCGAAGCTGACCGCCAGAACCACGTCATCGGGGGCAATCGCCTGGATCTGCTGCATCCGCATTGCCCCCAGATTGTCGATCAGAAACGCCCGCTTGCCCACCGCCGCCAGTCCGTAGAACGAATAGGATGCCACGCCGAACGCGCCGCGCCCGCCGCAGACATGAACGGCCGGGGCTGCCCGGATGGCCTCGACAAAGGCGGCAAGGGGCGCCGTGCGCTGATCCTCGACCACATTCATCAGGCTGACATAAGCCGAACTTGCAAAGACCCCGAGCACCTCTTGCGGGTCGCTCAGGTCAATCGGTCCCTCGCTTTCGCCGGCGCGCCCGACGATGCCCCGGACGCGATCGACATAGGCCAGGCGCGGCCCGACAAGGCGGGATCGAAAGATCGCCTGCAACTGCGAGAATCGTTCCAACCCCAGTTCTTGCGTGAACCGGGTGATGGCCGAGGGCGGCACCTTGGCGGCACGGGCAATCTCGACGATGGTCAGGATCGCCACGTCCTCGGGATTGTTCAGCACGAATTGGGCCACGTCCTGAAGGCGCGGTGAAAGCGAGGTCCGCCGCGCTGTCAAACGCTCCACCAGGGCGTCGTAATCCATCAGATCGGCCATTCGTGCGCCTCCGTCCGCCCGTAAAGCACCACCATTGCCTACAGGACAAGCCCAAAGGCCACGGCCTACACCGTCGGCCCAACCCTGCCAGCCAACCGGAACTGTTGCACGACCTGTCTCGCCGCAAAACCAGCGCACCTCAAAGATTGACGGGCCGGGCCCAGGGACGCACTCTGCCACCAACCAGGGAATGAGGCCCACATGACCGACCGATCCGGATTTCTAGGCCACCTCACGGACACGCTGGCCGCGATCGACGCTGCGGGCCTGACCAAGCACGAACGCCCGATCACCACCGCGCAGGGCACCTGGATCGGGATGGCGGGATCGGACGCGCGGGTGCTGAACCTTTGCGCCAACAACTACCTTGGCCTGGCCGATCACCCGGCGCTGATCTCTGCTGCGAAACAGGCGATGGACGATCACGGCTACGGCATGGCCTCGGTCCGCTTCATCTGCGGCACGCAGGATCTGCATGGCACGCTGGAAAAGCGGCTCGCCGCGTTTCTCGGCACCGACGATTCGATCCTATTCGCCGCCTGTTTCGACGCGAACGGCGGCCTGTTCGAGCCACTGCTCGGCCCCGAGGATGCCGTCATCTCGGACGCGCTGAACCACGCGTCGATCATCGACGGGATCCGGTTGTGCAAGGCGCGGCGGTATCGCTACGCCAATGCGGACATGACCGAACTGGAGGCGCAACTGGTGCAGGCGCGGGCCGAGGGCGCGCGCTTTGTGCTGATCGCGACCGACGGCGTGTTCTCGATGGATGGCTATCTTGCCAGGTTGCCCGAAATCACGGCGCTGGCCGAACGCTACGGTGCGCTGGTGATGGTGGATGATTGCCATGCGACCGGCTTCATGGGCCCGGCCGGCCGGGGCACGCCGGCGCATTTCGGCGTGGGCGTCGACATCCTGACCGGCACGCTGGGCAAGGCACTGGGCGGCGCGCTGGGGGGCTATGTCGCCGGGCCGCAACCGGTGATCGATCTGCTGCGCCAGCGGGCGCGGCCCTATCTTTTCTCCAACGCCCTGCCACCGGCGATCGTGGCCGCCGCACTTGCCGCGCTGGACCTGATCGAGCAGGCCGACGACCTGCGCGCCCGGCTGTTCGCCAATGCCGCCTACTGGCGCGCGGGGCTGAGCGATGCCGGTTTCGACCTTCTGCCGGGCGAGCATCCGATCATTCCGGTGATGCTGGGCGAGGCGCCGCTGGCGCAAGCCATGGCGCGCGCTCTGTTCGCGCGCGGCGTCCACGTCTCGGGCTTCTTCTTTCCGGTGGTGCCACAGGGCAAGGCCCGGATCCGCACCCAGATGAACGCGCGGCTGACGGTGGATGATCTCGATTTTGCGCTCGACGCGTTCCGGGCGGCGGGCAAGGCCACGGGGGTGCTGGCATGACGAACATGATGAAGGCGTTGGTCAAGGCCAGGGCGGAACCCGGATTGTGGATGGAGAACCGCCCCCTGCCCGAGATCGGGCCGGACGACGTGCTGATCCGGGTGCGCAAGACCGGCATCTGCGGCACCGATGTGCATATCTGGAACTGGGACGACTGGGCGCAGCGCACGGTGCCGCTGGGCCTGATCACCGGGCACGAATTTGCCGGCGAGATTGTTGAACTGGGCCGCAATGTCGAAGACCTGAAGATCGGTCAACGCTGTTCAGGCGAGGGCCACCTGATCGGCAAGCATTCGCGCCAGAGCAGATCCGGCCGGTTTCACCTCGATCCGGAAACGCGCGGTGTCGGGGTGAACGAACCGGGCGCGTTTGCCGAGTATCTGCGGTTGCCCGCCTTCAATGTGGTGCCCCTGCCCGATGCGATCGACGACGAGATCGGCGCAATCCTCGATCCGCTCGGCAATGCGGTGCATACCGCGCTCAGCTTCGATCTGGTGGGCGAGGATGTGCTGGTCACCGGGGCGGGCCCGATCGGGATCATGGCGGCGGCGGTCGCGCGCCATGTGGGTGCGCGTCATGTGGTGGTGACCGACATCAACCCCGCACGTCTGGCGCTGGCGGGCAAGGTTGCCGACGTAACCACGGTGAACGTGGCAACCGATGACCTGCGCGCGGTGATGGCGCAGTTGGGCATGGTCCAGGGCTTTGACGTGGGGCTTGAGATGTCGGGCAGCCAGGCCGCGCTGGACCAGATGGTCGAGGCGCTGGTGATGGGCGGGCGGATCGCGCTGCTGGGCATCCCGCCCGGCAAGTCCCCGGTGGACTGGAGCCGGATCGTGTTCAAGGCGATCACGATCAAGGGGGTCTACGGGCGCGAGATCTTCGAAACCTGGTACAAGATGATCGCGATGCTGGAGAACGGCCTCGATATCCGGCCGGTGATCACCCACCGGATGCCGGTCGATCGGTTTGAAGAAGGTTTCGCCGCGATGCGCAGCGGCCTCAGCGGCAAGGTCGTGCTGGACTGGGGCTGACGCGGGCTGGTGGGTGGTGAGGGACTCGAACCCCCGACATTCTCGGTGTAAACGAGACGCTCTACCAACTGAGCTAACCACCCGCGCCGGCGTGCGGCATAGCCTGAACACCGGGGCCATGGCAAGACACACGACACGCGCACGCAGGCAAAATCGTTCAGGACCCGGCACGCCGAACAACAGGCGCGCGCCCGCAAAAGGTCACCCCGCTGCACACAACTCGCCTTAAAATTGTCACGCGCTGTGGGGATCCTTGCTCATCCGGTCCTCCGGCCGGGGCATCAGAAAGGTGCGGTAATGGCGCAGGCGAAACTGGCCCCCGGGGCCGAAGCAGCGGGCTACACGGTTTTCAAGATTGGCATTGCCGGGATCGGTCTTGGCCTTGCGATCAGGGTCACGACCGGCACAGAGGCCGGCGTCGAGGCCCTGAACACCTGGCTGGCCTACGCCTTGTCGGTGGCGATGGCGGGGGCGGTCATTGGCTCGATTGCGGGCATCATCCAGTCCCGCACCCGTGTCGAGCGCCCCAGCCGGGCACCGATCCTGCCACCACTGGTCGAGCCTGAGGCAGAGAACCAACCCGCGTCACCTGCCCGGCCCAAGGTATCGGCGTTCCGCACTACGCCCAGGCACGCGCCGACCTGAGCAAGGCTCAAGCCGACGTGGCGAGCGCGAGAAGCCTGTCCAACGCCACGGAGGCCTCCAGATGCGCCGCAAGATCGTCGAGCGCCGCCTCGACCGAGGCGCCATAGGCCAGACCAGACGGTGCCACGCCCAACCCGGCCAGAAACCGGCTGCGAAAGACGTCTTCGCTGAAAAGCCCGTGCAGATAGGTGCCGATCACGCGCCCATCCGCCGACACGGCGCCCTCGGGCGCCCCGCCGATCCGGGCAAAGGGACGCGCCCGCGCTGGCCCCTCGGTAACGCCCAGATGAATCTCGTAGCCGGACAGCGTTGTTCCCGTCGCGGCGTGAACACCACTGACGCGGGTAAGCCGCTTGTCCGGCGACATTGTGGTGATCACATCCAGCAAACCAAGGCCTGCGGTTTCCCCTGGCGGGCCCTCCAGCCCATCCGGATCGCGGATCACCCGGCCCAGCATCTGATAGCCGCCACAAAGCCCCAGAACCCGGCGCCCGCGCCGGACGTGGGCGGCAAGATCCACGTCCCAGCCCTGGGCGCGCAGAAAGGCCAGGTCACCGCGTGTGGATTTTGATCCCGGCAAGATCACCAGATCGGCGTCTCCGGGCAAAGCCTCGCCCGCGCGCAGCATGATCAGCGACACACCGGGCTCGGCGGCCAGCGGATCGAGATCATCGAAATTCGAAATCCGCGAAAACTGCAGGCAGACCACCTTGAACCCGCCGTCCCGCCGCGTGTCGGCGATGTCGAGCGCATCTTCCGCCGGCAGGCGATGGGCGCCGGAAAACCAGGGCACGACGCCAAGACCAGACCAGCCCGTGCGCTGGCCGATCAGCGCATAACCTTCATCGAAAATCCGAACATCGCCCCGAAACTTGTTGATGATAAATCCTTTTATCATCCTCTCATCGTCAGGGTCCAGAACCGCCTGCGTGCCCACCATCTGGGCGATCACCCCGCCCCGGTCGATGTCCCCGACCAGCACGACCGGCACATGCGCCGCCCGCGCAAAGCCCATGTTGGCGATATCGTTCGCACGCAGGTTCACCTCGGCCGGGCTGCCAGCGCCTTCGACCAGCACCAGATCCGCCATCCCCGCCAGACGGTGAAAGCTGTCGAGAACCGGCGCCATGAGTTGCGGCTTGAGCGCGGCATAGTCCCTGGCCCTTGCACTGCCCCAGCGCCGGCCCTGCACGATGATCTGCGATCCGGTTTCCGATTCGGGTTTGAGCAGCACCGGATTCATGTCGGTGTGCGGCTCGACCCCGCAGGCCAGCGCCTGAAGCGCCTGCGCCCGCCCGATCTCGCCCCCGTCCACCGTGACGGCGGCGTTGTTGGACATGTTCTGCGGCTTGAAGGGTCGGACCGTGAGGCCACGGTTCGTAAGCGCACGGCAAATGCCCGCGACGAGAAGCGATTTTCCGACATTGGAGCCGGCACCCTGGATCATCAGCGCTGACATGAGATTCCACAGGCAAAGGTAAGAGTTGTCTGTGAAAAACTGGCTCTGCACCGAACAGGTGGGGAGCTTGCGGAAAAGCTCGGGTGCCCGGACGACACGATCAGAACTCCACGCCCGCCTGCGCCTTGATACCGGCCTTGAAGGGATGTTTCACTGCCGTCATCTCGGTTACCAGATCGGCGATCTCGATCAATTCCGGCTTTGCGTTCCTCCCCGTAAGGCACACATGCGTCATTGGCGGCTTCTCGTCTCGCAGGAACGTCACGACCTCGGCCACGTCGAGGTAGTCGTAGCGCAGCGCGATGTTGATCTCGTCGAGCAAGACGAATCGGATCGCAGGGTCGCGGATCAGGCGTTTCGCATGTTCCCACCCGTCCGCAGCCGCCGCCTTGTCGCGCGCAAGGTCCTGCGTCTCCCATGTGAACCCCTGCCCCGCCACGACGAACTGGACGTCGTCCTTGAAGCGCGTCTCGAGCAGCGTACGCTCGCCGGTCTCCCACGCGCCCTTGATGAACTGGACGACGGCGCAGGGCATCCCATGGCCCACGCAACGCATGATCATGCCGAACCCGGAGGACGATTTTCCCTTGCCGGGTCCGGTATGGACGATGATCAGGCCCTTCTCGCCGGTCTTCGTTTCCATCATCCGGTCGCGGGCGGCCTTGATGGCGGCCATCTTTTCGCGGTGGCGGGATGCGTCGTCGGGCGTGTCGGCGGTCATGGGCGTCTCTTGACAGGGGGCCTTGGTTGGCGCACGGCTTCTGGGTTGGTTCCTGTCTATGACAGGTGAAAAGGGAATGCGCTAGGGACAGACCCGAAGCGCAGCCGCCCCCGCGACCGTGACCGGAAAGGTCGTCCCTCTGCCACTGGCCGTTCGCGCGGTTCGGGAAGGCGGGTCGGCCGTCGGAACCGCAAGGTTCCGGAATCCGCAAGCCGGGAGACCTGCCAGCAGATGACGTGACTGAACCGGACGGGGTGCTCCGGTGACGGATGGGTGACTTGCCCTTTCGCCGCCATGCCCCTGTTCCTGATTGCGGGATGACGATGCGCGACTGTCGTGGATGGTGGAATTGATGGACGGCGTGGCACCGATGGGGCCGGTGGAGCTGCTGGTCTGCGTGACCTGTCGCAGCACCCTGCCCGCCTATCTGCCCGAACAGACAGAAGCGCCCCGCGCCGGAGCCGAG
>JBGSQL010000088.1:0-10266 GCA_041738105.1 Rhodobacter sp.
CGCTCGGTTCTGGCGCGGCTGGGCATCGCCACTGAAGGATGAACGCCCCCGGTCCCGTCTTGCCCTAGGCGCGTCCCTTCCAGATCCAGCCGCCGCCCAGCACGCGGCTGCCCTCTGGCGCATAAAACACGCAAGCTTGCCCCGGTGACACGCCCTCTTCCGGGCTCAGCAATTCCACCTCGGCCTCGGCCGGCCCCAGCGGGCGCAGGATGGCCGGACGCGGGGCGCGCGTCGAGCGGACCTTGACCTCGACGTGCCATTCGGGTTGCGAGTCGAACGGGGCATCGCCCAGCCAGTTTATTTCTCGCAGTGGAACCGTGCGGGTGGCGAGGGCGGCCTTCGGACCAACGATCACGCGCCGCGTGGCGGGATCCAGCCCGACGACGTAAAGCGGATCGGCCCGGCCGCCGATCCCCAGCCCCCGGCGCTGTCCGATCGTATAGTGGATCACCCCGCGATGGGTTCCGATCACCGTGCCCGTCCTATCCACGATCTCGCCCGGATCGGCCGCGCCGGGGCGCAGCTTTTCGATCACTGCCGCATAATCGCCGTTCGGAACAAAGCAGATGTCCTGACTGTCTGGCTTGTCGGCCACCGGCAGGCCATAGCGTGCCGCCAGCGCGCGGGTTTCCGCCTTCGATGCCAAGTGCCCCAGCGGGAAGCGCAGATAGGCCAGCTGCTCGGCCGTGGTCGAGAACAGGAAATAGCTCTGGTCGCGGTTGGCATCCGCGGCCCTGTGCAACTCGGGCCCCGCGCCCCCCATCTTGCGCTGGATATAGTGCCCTGTCGCCATGCAGTCGGCATCCAGATCCTTGGCGGTCGCCAGCAGATCCTTGAACTTGACGCGCTCGTTGCAGCGGATGCAGGGCACCGGGGTGGCCCCTGCCAGATAGGCATCGGCGAACTCGTCGATCACCGCTTCCCGAAACATGTTCTCATAATCGAGGACATAGTGCGGAAAGCCCATCGTCTCGGCCACGCGGCGCGCGTCGTGGATGTCGCGCCCGGCGCAGCACGCGCCTTTCTTGGCAAGCGCCGCACCATGATCGTAAAGCTGCAGCGTGACGCCCACCACATCATAGCCGTCCTCGGCCAGTTGCGCGGCCACGACAGAGCTGTCCACACCGCCCGACATGGCGACAACGACGCGCGTGTCACGCGGCGGCTTGGCAAAGCCCAGCGAGTTGAGCGGCTGATCGAGGGACATCCGGGCATCTTTCTGCGGCGCAGGCGGCAGGCCCGCGAAGTCTGCTGCAATATAGGAAAATACGAACTACTCTCAACCCCCCTGTTTCACCACCGGTTAAGCGCGGTCTGCCAGCCTCTCTCAAAAGTGCAAGGGTGTTTTCATGTATCTGAAACGTGTGGATGGGCCGCGACAGGTCACGCTTCCCGATGGCAGTATTCTGACGCGGGCTGACTTGCCACCGCCCGAAACGCGGCGCTGGGTGGCCAGCCGCAAGGCCGTGGTGGTCAAGGCGGTCGTCTTCGGGCTGATTACCCAGTCAGAGGCGCTAAAGCGCTATTCTCTGTCGGAAGAAGAACTCGCGCTTTGGTTCACTGCTGTGCAGCGGCACGGAGAAAAGGCCCTCAAGGTCACAACCATCCAGAAATATAGACAACTTTAGGTTGTTTTTTATTGATACTCTGCCAAGGTAACTTGCAGTTAACCATTGCCCCTCAGGGTAGTTAATACACAAGACCTGACGCGGAGATCGAGGATGCGCATACTTCTGGTTGAAGACGACCCCACCACGTCCCGCAGCATCGAGATGATGCTGATACATGCAAATTTGAATGTGTATTGTACCGATCTGGGCGAGGAAGGGATCGATCTGGCCAAGCTCTACGATTACGATCTGATCCTGCTTGATCTCAACCTGCCGGATATGAACGGACATGAGGTTTTGCGCCAGCTTCGTCTGGCACGGATCGAGACACCAATTCTGATCCTGTCAGGGTTCGACGATACCGAAAGCAAGATCAAGGGCTTCGGCTTTGGTGCCGACGACTACATGACCAAACCCTTTCACCGGGAAGAACTGGTCGCGCGCATCCATGCCATTATTCGCCGATCCAAGGGCCACGCCCAGTCGGTGATCCGGACAGGCACGATCAGCGTCAATCTTGATGCCAAGACGGTTGATGTCGATGGCAAGACCGTTCATCTGACGGGCAAGGAATATCAGATGCTGGAATTGCTTTCGCTTCGGAAAGGCACCACGCTGACGAAGGAAATGTTCTTGAATCATCTTTATGGCGGGATGGATGAACCGGAATTGAAGATCATCGACGTGTTCATCTGCAAGTTGCGCAAGAAACTTGCGGAAGCGACAGGCGGCCTGAACCATATCGAAACGGTCTGGGGGCGGGGCTATGTGCTGCGCGATCCGGGCGTCCAGACCCAGCGGCGAATGGCGGCGGGGGCCTGATCCGCAGCGGGCACTGGACCTTCGCGGGGCAGCCTCCTAAACCTTTCGGGGGCGAACCGCAGGAGGGGGCATGGCCGAGGGAAAAGCTGTCGATGCGCTGTCCGAGACCGAGGCGCGCGCGGAACTCCAGCGCCTCGCCCTGGCCATCGCCGAGGCAAACCACGCCTACCACACCGAAGACGCGCCGCGCATTTCGGATGCCGACTATGATGCGCTGAAACGGCGCAACGCGGCGATCGAGGCGCGCTTCCCCGGACTGAAGCGCCCGGACAGCCCAAGCGACCAGATCGGGGCGCCACTGGCCGAAGGCTTTGCCAAGGTGCGCCACGCGGTGCGGATGCTCAGCCTCGAGAACGCCTTCGAGATCGAAGACGTCGCCGACTTCGACGACCGGGTGCGCAAGTATCTTGGCCTTGGCCGCGATGCTCCGCTGCTTTACACCGCCGAGCCCAAGATTGACGGGCTGTCGCTGTCGTTGCGCTATGAGGGCGGTCGTCTGGTGCAGGCGGCCACGCGCGGCGACGGCGAGACGGGCGAGAACGTGACCGAGAACGCCCGCACGATCGCCGAGATTCCGCAAGGTCTGACAGGTGCGCCCGACCTGCTTGAAGTGCGGGGCGAGGTCTACATGAGCCATGCCGATTTCGCGTCGCTCAATGCCCGGCAGGCCGGGCAGGGCGACAAGACCTTTGCCAACCCGCGCAATGCTGCGGCCGGCTCGCTGCGCCAGCTTGACGCGACGATCACCGCCGCGCGTCCGCTGCGCTTCTTTGCTTATGCCTGGGGCGCGCTCTCGGTGCCTTTGGCCGATACGCAGCTTGGGGCGATCACCCGCCTCGCGGATCTGGGGTTTCCAACCAACCCGCTGACCCGGCTTTGCGATGGACCCGATGCCATGCTCGCGCAGTATCGCATCATCGAGCAGCGTCGCGCCACGCTGGGCTACGACATTGATGGCGTGGTTTACAAGGTCAATGACCTGGAGTTGCAGCGCAGGCTTGGCTTTCGATCCGCGACCCCCCGCTGGGCGATCGCGCACAAGTTTCCCGCCGAGCTGGCCTGGACCCGGCTCGAGGCGATCGACATCCAGGTTGGGCGCACCGGCGCGCTGTCGCCGGTGGCGCGACTTGCCCCGGTGACCGTGGGCGGGGTCGTCGTGTCGAATGCAACCCTGCACAACGAGGACTATATCGCCGGGCGCGATGCGCGCGGGCAGCCGATCCGTGGCGGCAAGGACTTTCGTGTCGGCGACTGGGTGCAGGTCTATCGCGCGGGCGACGTGATCCCGAAGATCGCCGATGTCGATCTGACCCGCCGGCCCGCCGACGCCGTGCCCTACATCTTTCCCGACCATTGTCCGCAATGCGGGTCCGAGGCGATCCGCGAGGCCGGAGATTCTGTGCGCCGCTGCACCGGCGGCCTGATCTGCCCGGCGCAAGCGGTTGAACGGCTGAAGCATTTCGTCAGCCGCGCCGCTTTCGACATCGAGGGTCTGGGGGCGAAGCAGATCGAGGCGTTCCATGCCGACGATCAGCTTCCCATCCACACGCCGGCCGACATCTTCACCCTTGCCGCGCGCGATGCGGCCAATCTGACCAAGCTGCGCAACCGCGAAGGCTATGGCGAAAAATCTGTGAACAAGCTGTTCGAAGCCATTGAAGAAAAACGCGTTATCCCGCTGAACAGGCTGATCTTCGCGCTTGGCATCCGCCATGTCGGCGAAACCTCGGCCAACCTTTTGGCCACGCATTACCACAGCTGGGCCGCGTTCGAGGCGGCCATGACCGCGGCGCGGGTCGGAGAGGGGCCGGAATGGCAAGAGCTGACCGCGATCGACGGGGTCGGTGACGTCTTGGCGGCGTCCGTCGTCACCACCTTTCAGCAAGAGGCCGAGCGGCGGGCGATCGACGCGCTGGTGTCCCAGTTGCAGGTGCAGGACGTGGCCGCGCGGGCGCCCATCGACAGCCCGGTTGCGGGCAAGACCGTGGTCTTTACCGGCACGCTGGAGCGCATGACGCGCGCCGAAGCCAAGGCGCGGGCCGAGGCGTTGGGGGCCAAGGTGGCCGGATCGGTCAGCGCGAAGACCGATCTTCTGGTTGCGGGCCCCGGCGCCGGATCGAAGGCCACGAAAGCCGCCGAACTCGGGGTGCAGGTGATTGACGAGGAGGCGTGGCTTGCCCTGATCGGCCGGGCATGAGCCGCCCCGAGCGCCTCTTTCCGCTATTCGCGGATCTGGAGACGCTTGAAGGCGTCGGGCCCAAGACGGCAAAGGCGCTGGCGGCACTGGGGGTCGAGCGGCCAAAGGATCTGCTGTTCCTTCTGCCACATTCCGGCGTGGATCGCGCGCGGCGCGCCTCTGTCCGAGATGTGGTGCCCCCCGCGACGCTGACGGTCGAGGTCGAGATCGGCGCGCATTTCCCGCCACGTACCAAGGGCCGGCCCTATCGGGTCATGGTGCGTGATACGCAGCTGGAGTTTCAGTTGGTGTTCTTTCACGCGCGCGGCGACTATCTGCAAAAGCTGCTGCCATCCGGCCAGCGTCGGATCGTCTCGGGGCGGGTCGAGTTGTTCGACGGAATCGCCCAGATGGTCCATCCCGATCATGTTTTGCGCCCGGAAGAGGCCGCAGATCTGCCGGCCTACGAGCCGGTCTATCCGCTGGCCGCCGGCCTGACGCAGCGGGTGATCGCAAAGGCGGCCGCCGCTGCCCTGGCGCGTGCGCCCGATCTGCCCGAATGGATCGACCGGCCGTTGAAGGCGCGCGAGGGGTGGCCCGACTGGCACCACGCGATCACCACAGTTCACGCGCCCGGCGGCCCTGCCGATCTTGCGCCCACCAATCCCGCGCGCCAGCGCCTGGCCTATGACGAGTTGTTCGCGCACCAACTGACTCTGGCCCTCGCCCGCGCCTCTCTGCGTCGCGGCAAGGGGGTGGCAAGCCACGGCACCGGCGTTTTGCAAGACAAGGTGCTGGCGCGCCTGCCCTATGCGCCGACGGCGGCACAACGGCGCGCGGTTGCGGAAATCGCAGGCGATCTGGCGGCGCCCTTGCGGATGAACCGGTTGCTGCAGGGCGATGTGGGGTCCGGCAAGACGCTGGTTGCGTTCCTCGCGCTGCTGGTCGCGGTCGAGGCGGGCGGGCAGGGGGTGATGATGGCCCCGACCGAGATCCTCGCGCGCCAGCACTTTGCCGGTTTGGCACCCTTGGCGCAGGCGGCTGGCGTCACGCTTGTCTTGCTGACCGGGCGCGACAAGGGGGCCGAGCGTGCGGCAAAGCTCGCGGCACTTGCCGCCGGCAAAATCGACGTGCTGGTTGGCACCCATGCGGTCTTTCAGAAGGATGTGGTGTTCCACGACTTGCGGCTGGCGGTCGTCGACGAACAGCACCGGTTCGGCGTGGCGCAGCGCATGGAACTGGGTGCGAAAGGCCGCGCGGCCGACGTTCTGGTGATGACGGCCACGCCGATCCCCCGCAGCCTTGCGCTGGCCAGCTATGGTGACATGGACGTGTCGGTGCTGGATGAGAAACCCCCGGGCCGCAAGCCGGTGCAGACCGCCCTGATCTCGGCTGACCGGATGGACGAGGTGCTGGGCCATTTGCGCAAGGCGGTGGCCGACGGGCGGCAGGCCTACTGGGTCTGCCCGCTGGTCGAGGACAGCGAGGTGGTCGATTACGCCAGCGCCGAAGCGCGCTTTGCCACGCTGCGCGCCGCCTTGGGCGAGGGCGTTGTCGGCCTCGTGCATGGCCAGATGCCCCCCGCCGACAAGGATGCGGCGATGGCCCGGTTCGAGGCGGGCGAGATCAAGGTTCTGGTGGCGACGACGGTGATCGAGGTCGGGGTGAACGTGCCCAACGCCTCGATCATGGTGATCGAGCGGGCCGAGGTCTTTGGCCTGGCGCAGTTGCACCAGCTGCGCGGCCGGGTTGGCCGCGGTTCGGCGGCCTCGACCTGCCTCTTGATGTATCAGCCGCCGCTGAGCGAGGCCGGCCGGCGGCGATTGACCGTACTGCGCGAAACCGAGGATGGGTTTCGCATCGCCGAGGAAGATCTGGCGATGCGCGGCGCGGGCGATGTGATCGGCACCGCGCAATCGGGTCTGCCGAAGTTCCGCATCGCCGATCTGGAACGACAGTCCGCGCTGATGGCGGTTGCCCAGGATGATGCGCGCCGCCTGCTCGCCGATGATCCAGCACTGGAAACGCCGCGCGGACAGGCCGCAAGACTGCTGCTGTGGCTGCTGGATCAGGACCGGGCGATCCGGTTGATCGGGGTGGGTTAACGGAATGGTCCCATATGTTCTTAAAATGTTCTTTACATGATCTGAAAGTTATGAGAACAAAGCAGCAACACAGAGGAGGTTGCCATGCTTTCAGACATCAAGACCGTTCTTGTCCGTTCCTCGTCCACGCTTGCCGAAGATGCGATCGGCGTGGTCGCCCTTTTCGCGCTCTTGATCGCGGGGCTGAACATTCCGCATTTCTGAACTGCCTGCGGTCTGGTGCCGGGCGCTGTCCTTGTCCCCAAGTGCGACGCGCGTCCCCGCTGTTCGATGCCGGATCTTCCCCAGATCCCTGCTTTGCCAGACACGCCACTGACCGCCGCCATCCAACCGGATGTGCGGCGGCTTTTTTATGCGGTCTTTGCCGCTTCGGCGGCGGCCATCGCGTCAGCGGCAGCCTCCAGCGCCAGCAGGATCGAGGCGTGACGGTTCTTGTACTCGCGCGCCGGCAACAGCACCTCCAGGCCCTCGAAGGGGGCGGCGGGCACCGGCCCGTTTTCCTTCAGCATCGCGCGCAATTCATCGCGCGCCCGCTCGACCTCGGCCCGATTGCGCCCGGTTAGCGCACGCCCCACGACCGAGGCTGCCGCCTGTCCCAGCGCACACGCCTTCACATCCTGGGCAAAATCGCTGATCCGGTCCCCGGTCATCTGCACATCCACCGTCACGGTCGAGCCGCAAAGCGGCGAGCGGCGTCTGGCGCTGCCGTCCGGCGCGGGCAGGCGGCCCAGATGGGGAATGTCCGCGGCCAGTTCCAGGATGCGCCCGGAATAGAGTTTGATCAGATCGCTGTCGCTCATGTCCTGCCACCCCAGGGGGTTTCATCTGGGCCGTCCCTGTTCTAGATAAGCCTGTCTGGCGCCGTTGCAAAGGAGAAGGCGATGGCCTTTGATCCGACCAGCTTGAAGTATGACGCGATGGGTCTGATCCCCGCCATCGCGCAGGATCATGCCAGCGGCGAGGTGCTGATGCTGGCCTGGATGAATGCGGCCGCCTTGGCGCGCACCTTGCAGACCGGGCAGGTCACCTATTGGTCGCGCTCGCGCGCCGAGTTCTGGGAAAAGGGCGCGACCTCGGGTCACCGGCAACGCCTCGTGGATCTGCGGATCGATTGCGATCGGGACTGCGTGCTTCTTTTGGTCGAACAGACCGGGCCTGCCTGCCACACGAACCGCCGGTCCTGCTTCTTCACCGCCATCCGGGACGACGCCGAACTGATTCTGTCAGCGCCGCTCTAGCCCGACCATGCGGCGGATATCGGCTGGTGTCGCACCCTCGTCGCGATAGCGGCGGATCGCGCGCGCGTCGTCGCGTTTGGCCAGCCGCTTGCCCGCCTCATCGCGAATAAGGGCGTGATGATGATAGCTTGGCACTGGAAGGTCCAGCAGCGCCTGAAGCAACCGATGGATCATCGTCGCCGCAACCAGATCCGCCCCGCGCACCACTTCGGTGATGCCCTGGAACGCATCATCAACAACCACTGTCAGGTGATACGAGGCCGATGCACTGTCGCGCCGCGCCAGAACAATATCGCCCACCGTGTCGCACAACTGCGCGGGGTCCAGCCGATGCCAGCCGGGCGCGCCGGGGCCCGTTTCGCGATACCCGATCTCGGCAAGATCCCCGATCCGCGCAAGGGCCCGCCGCATGTTCAGGCGGATCGCGTCCAGCGGACCACGATCTGCCATGCTGCGGTCTCGGCAGGTGCCGGGATAGGGCGCGGCCTCGATCGTCGCCGCGCCCTCTTGCGGGGCGGAAAGCGCCGCGCGAATGTCGCCGCGCGTGCAGCCGCAGGGATAGCATAAATCCAGGGCAATCAACCGGTTCAGCGCGGTATCGTACCTGTACAGGTGATCCGACTGGCGCAGCACGGGCTGCGGCCAGCTGATCCCCAGCCAGGTCAGGTCTTCATGGATCGCAGCCTCATACTCGGCCCGGCAGCGGGCGCGATCCGTGTCCTCGATCCGCAGCAGCATTACGCCGCCCGCAGATCTGGCGCGGTCTTGCGCGGTCAGGGCCGAATAGGCATGGCCCAGATGCAGAAGGCCGGTAGGCGAGGGCGCAAACCGGGTGACATAGTCAGCCATTCAACCAGCCGGTAAAGGCGGCCTTTGCCCGGTCGGTATAGGCCTTGTAACGATCCTTGCGCCCGCGCCGACCGCCGCGAGCGTCAATCGGCGGGAACAGACCGAAGTTCACGTTCATCGGCTGAAAGGTCTTTGCCTCGGCACCCCCGGTGATATGCGTCACCAGCGCGCCCATGGCCGTCTCGGGCGGGGGCGGCGGCAGATCGCGCCCCAGAATCGCCGCCGCCGCCATGCGCCCCGCCAGCAGGCCCATCGCGGCGCTTTCCACATAGCCCTCAACACCCGTCACCTGTCCCGCAAAACGCAAATGCGGGCGCGAGCGCAGGCGCATCCGGTCGTCCAGCAAGGTGGGCGAGTTCAGGAACGTGTTGCGATGGATCCCGCCAAGGCGCGCAAAACTTGCCTCCTGCAAGCCGGGGATCATCCTGAAAACAGCGGTTTGCGCGCCATGCTTCATCTTCGTCTGGAACCCCACGATGTTGTAAAGCGTGCCCAGCTTGTTGTCGCGCCGCAGTTGGACAACGGCATGGGGTTTCACATCCGGACGGTGCGGGTTGGTCAGGCCCACCGGTTTCATCGGGCCAAAGCGCAAGGTCTCGCGGCCGCGTTCGGCCATCACCTCGATCGGCAGGCAGCCATCGAAATAGCCTGCCGTCTCACCCTCGTGAAATTCGGTCTTGTCCGCCGCCAGAAGCGCATCGAGGAAGGCTTCGTACTGATCGCGATCCATGGGGCAGTTCATGTAGGCGGTCTGCTCGTCCAGCGTCTCGCCCTTGTCATAGCGCGACTGCATCCAGGCGACCGACATGTCCACCGACTCGGCGTAGACGATCGGCGCAATCGCATCAAAAAACGCCAGCGCCTCGGCCCCCGTCTCGGCGCGGAGGCTGGCCGCAAGTGCGCCAGAGGTCAGCGGGCCCGTCGCGATGATCCAGTGGCCGTCTGAGGGAAGTTCGGTAATCTCTTCATAAACCGATGAAATCAGCGGATGCGAGTGCAGCCGTCGGGTCACGGCTTCGGCGAAGGGATCGCGATCCACCGCCAAGGCCCCGCCGGCAGGCAGGCGGTGCGCCTGCGCCATTTCCATGATCAACCCATCCGCCGCGCGCATTTCCCAATGCAACAGCCCGACGGCATTGCGTTCATCGTCATCCGACCGGAACGAGTTGGAACAGACCATCTCGGCAAAATGCCCGGTCCGATGCGCAAACGTGCCGACCTTGGGCCGCATCTCGTGGATTACCACCGGCACACCCATCCGGGCCGCCTGCCACGCGGCCTCGGATCCGGCCATGCCGCCGCCGACAATGTGAAGAACCTCGCTCATGTCGGCGGTTTACGGCAACTGCGGTCGGGGGGGAAGACCCCGTCAGAACAGGCCCCGCCGCAGCAGCGGGTCGAAGGGCTGGGCCGAGCGGAAGGTGCGTTCCGCCACCGGACGGCGCGCCCCGCCACCCGCCCCGAAG
>JBGSQL010000093.1:0-9472 GCA_041738105.1 Rhodobacter sp.
CCGGCGCGTCCCGCACCTTGAGCGCCACCGCGCCCCCCGGACCGGCCGCAGCAGCCGCATTCAGCAACAGGTTCAGCACGATCTGCCGGACCGGGGCCGCGGGCTGTGCCTGCAGGGCCGTAACCGGGGCGTCGATCGCCCAATCAAGGTGCTGTGCGCGCTGCGCCACCTCGGGCCCGAACAACAGCCGCAGGTCATCGAAATCTTCTGGCTGCAGGGGAACGCCGCTGCGATCCAGCCGGTTATGCTCGAGCGTCGCGCGGGCAACGTCGCGCAGATGGCGCAGGCCGCGGTCCAGCAGATCGGCGGCTTCGCGCACCACATCGGGCCGGTCGGCATAGGTGCGGATGGTATCGGTGGCGTTCAGAAGGCCGCCTAGGGGATTGTTGATTTCATGCGCAAGCGAAGATGACAGCCGCCCAAGGCTGACAAACCGCTCTCGCTCGGCCAGACGACGCTCGGCCTCGGCCTTGGCCTGCACCGCGCCGGACATCGCGTTGTAGGTCTGGAACAGCCGGGCAAGCTCGGTGTCGCCTTTGGGCACATCGGTGGCCGGGATCGGCTCCAGCGTGCCCTCCATGCGGCCCATGTGCCCGGCCAGCCGCGCCACCGGCTGCAGCATCCGGCGCATCGCAAGATAGCCGCCAAAGGCCAACGCCAGCGTGGCAGCCGCGTTGCCCGCCAGAAGATACAACCCCGCTTTCCACCGCTCGGCCACAAGATCGGACACGTTCAGTTCGCTGACGATCAAGCCGACGCGGCGGCCCTGATAGTCAAGATTGGCCGACACCCGGATATGCTCGTCGCCGCCTGAAACGCGAATTGTGTCTATGGGCTGCGCCCCGTCGGACAGCGGCCCAACATCGGAATCCACCGGCGCGCGCGAGGGATCAGACGCGGCGATCACGCGGCCGGCGTCATCCGCAACCACGGTCAGCACCATACGCTGCCCCGATTGTGCCGCAGTGGCCCGATCCAGCGTATCGTATACCTCCCAAACATCGCGGCGCAGGACCGCCGGGCCAAGCGCCACGGCCAGCCCATCTACATGCAGGCGCGCCAGTTCCTGCAAGCGCGCCTCCTGCACGGAAGACAGCGAGGACAGAACCTGTTGCGATGCGACAACCCCGACCAGAACCATCATCGCCGAGCCGATCAGCGGCACCCGCAGCGACAGCGGCAAGCTGCGCAAACGATGGAAGACGCCCGCTGTCATATGCCCTGCACATCGCGCATCCGGGCCCGGATGCCGTCGAAAAGATGCGGATTGCCCGCTTCGATCCGGTCGAGTTGCAAAAGCGTCAGCGCCGCCCTGCCTTCGGAGGAGGCCGAGAGGTCAAAAAGCGCATGGCGCAAAAGGTCGATCGCCTCGTTTCCGGCATGGTCCTTTCGCGTCACGAAGGGAGGGAACCCAAGCAGTTCCGACCGGCCGATTACCTTTGTCCGGGCGGTCAGGTCCGGCTCGACTTGCGCCAGAGCCTCCCAGACATAGCCATCAATGCTGCCCGATCGCGTCAGCCCCCCAGCGACCGCGCGCGCCACGTTGCGGTGACCATAGGCAAAGAGCGTGCGGGCAAAGAACTCGTCCGGGCGTTCGCCCATGCGAACAAGGTCCGAGACGGTGACAAGCCAGCCGGAATTGCTGTCGGGGTCGGAAAAGGCATGTGTGCCGCCGCGCAGGTCTGCCAGCGAGCTGGCAGGGTCCGCTGCCCCGACGATCAGATAGGACTGATAGAGAGGTGCGTTTCGCCAGACCGGCACACCCAGCAGGGCAAGGCTGTCTTCGTGCTGCAGAAAGGGAAAGCCGCATAGCCAGGCCGCATCGACCCCGCCTTCCAGCAAAAGCCCCGTCACCTCTTGATAGGTCCGGCGCTGGACAAGCTCGATGGCGCGCCCTGTGCCTTTGGCCAGCGCTGCCCGCAGGCGAAAGATCACCTCGCCGTCGTTGTCGAGAAAAACGGGGGTCAGGCCCAGTCTTATGCCAGGCTCGGCCCGGGCGAGCGATGGCGCGATGCAGGTCGCGCCCATGAGGGCAAGGGTTTGGCGGCGGGTTGGTCTGATCATCAGGTCTCTCCATCCGGAAAGATAGGCCCTGCCGGCCCGTGCGGACAAGGTGCATGGCGGTCACGATCCGATTTGGCCTCTCGCTGCTTTCCCGCGCGCAGAGCGATACCGAGTTCCTTGACGCTGCCACCGCTTGGCCTGAGGTTGCGCCCAACGGCCGGATCGCCCGGCATGCCGAACCCCTGAACCGAAAGCCCCGCCATGAGTCTGTTTGAACGCTATCTGACCCTTTGGGTCGCCTTGTGCATCCTGGCTGGACTGTTGCTTGGCAACCTGCTGCCCGATGTCTTCGCGGTTCTGGCCTCGCTTGAATATGCGTCTGTCAATCTTGTGGTGGCGGTGCTGATCTGGGCCATGGTCTATCCGATGATGATCGCGATCGACTTCGGATCGCTAAAGGCCGTGGGACAGCGACCGAAGGGGCTGGTCATTACCCTTGTGATCAACTGGCTGATCAAGCCATTCACCATGGCCGCGCTGGCCGTGGTGTTTTTCAACCACGTCTTCGCCGGGCTGATCGACCCCGTCCGCGCGCCGGAATACATCGCCGGTCTGATCCTGCTGGGGGCCGCGCCCTGCACCGCGATGGTCTTTGTCTGGTCGCAGATGACGCGGGGCGATCCGAACTACACGCTGGTGCAGGTTTCGGTGAACGACCTGATCATGGTGGTGGCCTTTGCGCCGATCGTGGCGTTCCTGCTGGGCGTCACCGACATCTCGGTGCCGTGGCAGACACTGATCCTATCGGTGGTACTTTACATCGTCATTCCGCTGATCGCGGGCGCGCTGACGCGGCGGGCGTTGATTGCGCGGGGCGGTGTCGGGGCGGTCTCGGTCTTCACCGGGCAGATCAAGCCCATCTCGGTCATGGGCCTGCTGTTGACGGTCGTCTTGCTGTTTGGCTTTCAGGGGCAGGTGATCCTTGCGCAGCCGCTGTTGATCGCCCTGATTGCAGTCCCGATCGTGATCCAGTCCTATGGCATCTTTGCCCTTGGCTATGCCTGGGCCTGGGTCTGGCGGTTGCCGCACAACGTCGCCGCCCCCTGCGCATTGATTGGCACATCGAACTTTTTTGAACTTGCCGTCGCGGTGGCAATTGGCCTTTTTGGACTCAATTCCGGCGCTGCACTGGCCACGGTGGTGGGCGTGCTGGTCGAGGTGCCGGTGATGCTGTCCCTTGTCGCCTTTGCCAACCGCACTCGCTGCAGCTTTCCGTGAGGCGCGACAACGTGATGGCGGCGTTGCTGCAACGGGCACGCCGCTCGCTGCCCGTCTGATCGCTCTGCAGGGCCGGGTCCCAGCCGGGTCTGACGGCCTGTGACATCTTGGCACGACGTTGGATGCAGATTGACGCATGTGTTTTATATGCGTATATGCGGTTAAAGGCATTTAATCAGGAGTCAGCCGTGCCGCTTGTTCTTCTTGCCGCCCTGGCCGAACCCACCCGCCTTGCCGCGATCCAGATCCTTGCGGACGGGGGCGAGCATTGCGTCTGCGAATTGATGAAGCGGCTTGATGCAACGCAAAGCCGCATGTCGCGGCACATGCAAACCTTGCGGCAAGCTGGCCTGGTGGTGGATCGGCGCGATGCGCAATGGGTGCGCTACAGGCTGAACCCCAGCCTGTCCCCGGAAGACCGGGCGATCCTGGAGGCAGTGCTGGCTGCCGCCGTACTGCAGGAAAGGAAAGCCGCATGAGCGCGGATATCACATCGTCGTCCCGACCTGCGCCGCGTCCAGACTGGCTTTGGCATCTTGGCCTGATCGCCTTTGTGCTGGTCTGGTGGCTGGTCTATCGCCAGTTGATCCCGATGTCGGAATGGATCACTGCGCTGTTTCCGGTCGATCGTCATAGCCACACTGGCGAGGCGATTGCGTTCTTCTTTTATGACGTGCCCAAGGTGATGCTGCTGCTGACGCTGATCGTCTTTGCGATGGGTGTCGTGCGCAGCTTCTTTTCGCCAGAACGCACACGCGCCCTGCTGGCCGGAAAACGCGAAGGCGTGGGCAATGTGCTGGCGGCGTCGCTGGGTGTGCTGACGCCGTTCTGTTCCTGCTCGGCGGTGCCTCTGTTCATCGGGCTGGTCTCGGCTGGCGTGCCGCTGGGCGTCACGTTTTCCTTCCTGATCTCGGCTCCGATGGTCAACGAGGTGGCGCTGGCGCTGTTGTTCGGGCTGGTCGGCTGGCAGGTGGCCGTGACCTACGCCGCCTTCGGCCTGATCATCGCAATCTTTGCTGGCTGGGTGATCGGACGGCTTCACCTGGAGGGCTGGTTGCAGGACTGGGTGCGCGACATCCATTCCGGCGCCACCGCCCCCGATCAGGTCGAGGCCGAACACCTGACCATGGTGGATCGCTATCGCCTTGGGATCGAGGCGGTGCGGGAGATCTTTGGCAGGGTCTGGATGTGGATCTTCCTTGGCATCGGCATGGGCGCCTTGATCCACGGTTATGTGCCCGAGGATCTGATGGCCCGCATCATGGGGGCCGATGCCTGGTGGAGTGTTCCGGCAGCGGTTGTCATCGGCATCCCGATGTACACCAACGCGGCCGGCGTGATCCCGATCGTCGAGGCGCTGCTGGGCAAGGGCGCCGCCCTTGGCACCGTGCTGGCCTTCATGATGAGCGTGATCGCGCTGAGCCTGCCCGAGATGATCATCCTGAAACAAGTGCTGACGCTGCGGTTGATCGCGGTCTTCGTCGGCGTGGTTGGCAGCGGCATCCTTGCCGTGGGCTATCTGTTCAACTTTCTGTTCTGAAAGGACAAAGCTATGGAAATCAAGGTTCTGGGCCCTGGCTGCGCCAAGTGCAAGGCGACGGTTGAGATGATCGACCGCGTGGCCAAAGAGGCAGGCAAGGACGTAACGCTCGAAAAGATCGAGGACATGCGCCAGATCGTCGGCTTCGGCGTGATGACGACGCCCGCCGTCGTGGTGGGCGGCAAGGTCGTGCACAAGGGATCGGTCCCGTCGCACGATCAGGTAATGGCCTGGCTGGCCTGAAGGAGATCGCCATGAACGAAGTCATCCAGAAAGACCTGACCGAGGCGCGCGACGTCTGCCCGACCACCTCGCAACGGCTGCTGAAAGAGGGCGCGCTGCTGGTTGATGTGCGCGAACCGGCCGAGGTGGCGCAGGTGGGCTATGGCGGGGCCGAGGTGGTGAACATCCCGCTGTCGCAGTTCGAAGAGCGTTGGCAGGAAATCCCTCGTGATCGCGACGTGATCCTGGCCTGTGCCGTGGGCGAGCGCATCCTGAAGGCCACCTATTTCCTGATGTATCAGGGCTATGATCGCGTCATGAACATGAAGCCAGGCATCGCGCGCTGGGTCGCCCGCGGCTTTCCCATCACCGGATCCGCCGAGGCGGTTGCAGCGTCAGAGGCGGCATCCTCGTGTTGTGGCGGTGAGGCGCCTGCGGCCACTGCCTCGTCATGCTGCGGCGGGAACGCGTCGTCTGGCGGCTGCTGCTGAACCACAGACCTTTGCTGGAGGTGTCCCATGTTGGACTACCACGTTACCGCCCGGCGCATCGACAGCCATGGATCCGAGGCGAGGACGAAAGACGCGCTGATCATTCTGGACACCGATATGGCCGGGCGGGCGGATGCCTTCAACCCAGCCGAGATGCTGCTGGCGAGCCTTGCGGCCTGCATCCTGAAAGGCACGGAACGGGTGATCCCGATGCTGGACTTTGCTTTGCACGGCATGGAGGTTTCCTTGCACGGAGTGCGCCAGGACAGCCCACCAAAGATGGTGCGGATTGACTATGAGATCGTGGTGGACACGGATGAAACCGATGCCCGCCTCGACCTTCTGCATCGCAACCTTCAGAAATACGGCACAATTTACAACACATTGGCGGGTGCGACCGACCTGTCCGGCACAATCCGGCGGAAAGGCTGACGCAATGCCTCACGATCACGCACACACCCACACCCCGCCGGCCGACCTTGGCCCGGCCTTCCGCTGGTCGGTGGGGCTGAATACCGCCTATGTTCTGGTCGAGGCTGCGGCTGGGCTACTGACCGGCTCGCTCGCGCTGCTGGCCGATGCGGCACACAATCTGACCGATGTGGCGGGGCTGCTGATCGCCTGGGGGGCGGCGGTGCTGGCCAAGCGCGTCGGGACCAAGGCCCACACCTGGGGGCTTGGCCGCGCAACGATCATGGCGGCCATGCTGAACGCCCTTGCCATTCTCATTGGCGTCGGCGCGGTGATCTGGGAGGCGTCGCAGCGGTTTCAATCTGCGGTCGAGGTGCCCGGCGGGACGATCCTGATTGTCGCGCTGATCGGGATTGGGGTGAATACAGGCTCGGCCTTGTTGTTCATGAAATCGCAAAAGGATGACCTGAACGCCAAGGGCGCCTTCCTGCACATGGCCGCCGATGCCGCCGTGTCTGGGGCCGTTGTTCTGGCGGCGGTGGCGATCCTGCTGACGGGCAAGACCTGGATCGACCCGGCTGTGGCCATCGCGGTCAGCCTGCTGATCGCCCTGACGGCCGCAGGCCTGTTCCGCGAGGCGCTGCACCTGAGCCTTGATGGCGTTCCGCAAGGGCTCGACGGCGAGGCTGTGGCCGACTGGCTGCGGCGGCAACCGGATGTCACCGGTCTGCATGACCTGCACATCTGGCCACTGTCGACAACGCGCACCGCTTTGGCCGTTCATCTGGTCTGGCAGGGTCAGAATTCGGACGACCTGCTCGATCAGATTGCGGATGGTCTGGAAGCGGATTTCGGGATTGCCAAGGCAACCATCCAGCTGGAACGCCAACCCTGCGAGCGTGCCGCGGCCTGAACCTGCGGCCGCGGACCTGGCCGAGATCAGGGCAAGGCCCGCAGCATGTGCGCGCTCGAAACCCGACCCAATCCGGGCCCGGCGGTGTCAAAGCGCCAAGGCATCACGCTGACGCAGGCGGGGGGCCGGCTGCCTGCCCCCCATCCCCGGCTAGAGCATTTCCAGCGCCAGGGCGATGCCCTGACCGCCGCCAATGCAAAGTGTGACCACACCGCGTTTCAACCCGTCGCGTTGCAGCGAGTGCAGCAGGCGCGTCGTCAACGCTGCGCCGGAGGCCCCGATGGGATGGCCGTGGGCGATGGCACCACCCTCGACGTTCACGATATCCTCGGGCAGCCCAAGCTCTCGCAGAACGGCCAGCGCGATGGCGGCGAACGCCTCGTTGATCTCGACCCGGTCCAGATCCTTGACTGTCCAACCCGCCCGATCGAGCGCCTGACGCACCGCGGGAACCGGCCCGATGCCCAACATCCCCGGCTCGACAGCCCCCACCCCGAACGCGGCGATCCGCGCCAGGGGTGCAAGCCCGGCTGCTTCGGCAAACCCGCGTTCTGCCACGATCATCGCCGCCGCGCCAGAGTTCAACCCCGGCGAATTGCCCGCAGTGATCGTGCCGTCCTTGCGGAAGGCGGGCCGGAGTTTGGTCAGCGACTCGAGCGTCGTTTCAGGCCGGTTGTGTTCATCCTTCGCGAACATCTCGGGGCCTTTGCGGCCCTTGACCTCGACCGGAACGATCTCGGCCTCGAACCGGCCCGCCGCCTGCGCCTGCGAAAACCGCCGTTGCGAGCGTTCGGCCCAGATGTCCTGATCGGCGCGGCTGATGCCGTATTTCGTAACCAGATCTTCCGTGTGCCAGCCAGAGTGTTCGCCCGAGAAGGCGTCGTTCAGCCCGTCCAGCAGCATCGCGTCATAGATCTGGGCATGCCCCATCCGGTGGCCCCAGCGCCCACCCGGCAGCAGGTAGGGGGCCATGTCCATATTCTCCATGCCGCCCGCGATGATCGCCTTGGCAAGGCCCAGCCAGACCTCTTGCGCCGCGCTGGCCACTGCCTGTGCGCCTGACCCGCAGACCCGGTTGACCGTAAAGGCCGGAGCTTCAACCGGGATCCCGCCGCCAATCGCCGCCTGCCGGGCCGGGTTCATCTTGTTGCCGGCCTGGATCACGTTGCCCATGATGACGCTGTCCACGCTGGCCGGATCAAGGCCGGACCGGGCCAGCGTGCCCCGGATGGCCGTTGCCCCAAGTTCGGTTGCAGGTGTCGATTTCAGCGCGCCGTTATAGGTGCCGATCGGAGTGCGGACCGGCGCACAAAGGACGGCTTCCTTGGATTGGGGCATGATGGAACTCCATGTTGAACGCATGTCTTCAGCTTCATCTAGATTCAGTCCGTCCGAAATGACGCAGGTCAATTTCCCTCTGGAAAGATCGGCCAGGTGGCCCGTCCCGGTCCGGGCGACGGCGCGCGGCGGATCACGCCGCCGATGTCGGTTGACCGCGCTGCCACAACGCGCAAGACTGCCGATATATTGGTTTCGGTTGCGGCGCCACCTGCGCGCACCCGGCCATAGGAGAGTGACCCATGCGGCAGACCTGGCGATGGTTCGGGCCCAAGGACTTGGCGTCCGTCGATGACATGCGGCAGGCGGGCGTCGAAGGAGTCGTCTCGGCCTTGCATCATGTGCCGACCGGTGCGGTGTGGACACCGGACGAGATTGCGGCGCGCCAGCAGCAGATCGGCCGCATGAAGGACGGCACGCCATCACTGCTGCGATGGGAGGTGGTTGAAAGCCTGCCCGTGTCCGAGGACATCAAGAAACAGAAGGGCCACTGGCGCGACCATATCGACACCTGGAAGGCCAGCATGACCAACCTCGCGCGCGCCGGGATCGAGGTGATCTGCTACAACTTCATGCCCGTGCTGGACTGGACCCGCACCGATCTGGCATGGCCCCAGCCGCATGGCGGAACGGCCATGCGATTTGACCTGGACGATTTCGCGGCCTTCGACATTCACATTCTGGCCCGCGCCGGAGCGGCGCTGGACTACCCGGCGGAGGTGGTGGACGAGGCTGCACGCCGCCACGCGGCGATGACGGATGCCGACCGCCAGAGGCTGCTGGCCAATTTGGTGTTTGGCCTGCCGGGGGCGGCCGAAAACTTCACCCTTGAAGACGTGCGTCAGCATCTGGCCGAATATCACGGCTTGCCAGCCGACGCTCTGCGTCAACACCTTATCGACTTTCTGGCCGAAGTGACCCCCGTGGCCCAGCAACTCGGCCTGCGCCTCTGCTGCCACCCCGACGACCCGCCCTTCCCGCTGCTGGGGCTGCCGAGGGTCATGTCGACCGAGGCGGACTACCTGGCGGTCCTGAAGGCCGTCGATCTGCCCGCCAACGGGGTGACGCTTTGTTCGGGCTCGCTCGGCGCCCGGGCCGACAATGACCTGCCCGGCATGATGCGCCGGCTTGGCCCCCGGGTGCATTTCCTGCATCTGCGCAATGTGCTGCGGGACAGTGACACCCTGCCCTGCTCGTTCTTCGAGGCGGAACACCTGGGCGGCGGCACCGACATGGTGGCAACGATCGCCGCCGTCCTGGCCGAAGAGCGCCGCC
>JBGSQL010000117.1:0-6648 GCA_041738105.1 Rhodobacter sp.
CTGATCGGTGCGCATCTGGTGCCGTTTGCGGCCTTCGTCGGCGGCTGGATCGCGACGGTCGTGCTTTACCAGGTGGCCACACGCGACGGGCAGACCTCGGTCGCAACGTTGCTGCTGGCCGGCATCGCCCTTGGCGCGCTCGCCGGGGCGGTGACTGGTTTAATGGTGTTTCTGGCCGATGACCGGCAGTTGCGCGACCTCACCTTTTGGAGCATGGGATCGCTGGCGGGGGCAAGCTGGTCGCGCATCGCAGTGGCCGTGCCTCTGATCGTGCCGGTGCTGGTGCTGTCGCCGCTTCTGGGCCGGGCGCTGAATGCGCTGGCCCTCGGCGAGGCGACCGCGTCGCACCTGGGGTTTGACGTGGAGCGGATCAAGCGGCTCGCGATCCTGGGCAGCGCCGCCGCCGCCGGAGCGGCGGTAGCGATTGCGGGCGGCATCGGGTTCGTCGGCATCGTGGTGCCGCATCTTTTGCGACTGGCCACCGGCCCGGATCACCGCCATCTGCTTCCCAATGCGGCGCTGCTGGGCGGCACACTGCTTGTCGCAGCCGACATCTTGGCGCGCAGCATCGTTGCCCCGGCGGAACTGCCCATCGGAATCGTGACGGCGGTTCTGGGCGCGCCGGTGTTCCTGTGGATCCTGCTGCGGCGGCACACGCTGGGCGATGTCTGAAATATGCTGATGGTCAAGGACCTTTGCGTGACGCTGGCCGGCCGCACCATCCTGCAGGGGCTGACACTGTCGGTCCGCCCCGGCACCTTCACCGTCATCACCGGGCCGAACGGCTCGGGCAAGACCACGCTCTTGCGCGCCCTGACCGGCGATATCGGCTATGCCGGTTCGGTCACGTTGAACGGGATCGAGGTCGCCCGCGCCCCGGCCCGCGACCTCGCCACGATCCGCGCCGTGCTGGCACAATCGACCGACGTCGCCTTTCCCTTTACAGTTCTGGAAATCGTGAGTCACGGCCTCCGCCAGGGCGTTTCCGGGCTGCGGGAGGATCTGCCGTCACGAGCGCTGGAAGCGGTCGGCCTGGCGGGGTTCGAGGGGCGGCTGATCAACAGCCTGTCCGGCGGCGAACGCCAGCGGGTCCATCTGGCCCGCGCCCTGACCCAGGTGTGGGAGCCGTCGGTCCGCAACGGGCCATGCTGGCTGTTTCTGGACGAACCGGTCTCCAGCCTCGACATCGGGCATCAGCTGATGGTCCTGCGCCTTGCGCGCCGCTTTGCCGATACCGGGGGGGGCGTGGTGGCGGTCTTGCATGACCTGAACCTGACGGCCGTGGTCGCCGATCACCTCGTGCTCATGGCAAAGGGCCGCATCGCCGCGCAGGGTCGACCAGATCAGGTGATGACCGACGGCGTGCTGTCATCGGCCTTCGATTGTACCTTGCGTACAAACCGGGTGCCGGCAGTCGGCCCCTGGCTGCTGCCGCAAACGGCGGACGACGGGGCGGATGCCGCGAAGAGCCGAATCGGCGAGACGGTAAGCAAACCTTGTGAGAGGCAACGATGATAGTTCGTATGCAACCACCGCATACGATCTGCAGTCCCGTCATTGCAACTTGGTCTGCTACGGGTTTCGTGATCACGAAGAAAAGAAGTTGACCATGGAACCGGGTTGGAAACCCGCAGAAGGCTATGGAGTCGATCATAGTTAGTTGGCACCCAACGGCGCTCTCACTCCTCCCAACAGCCCCCGGCGGCCCCCGCGCGTCGCGGTTTGCCCTGTTTTGTTGACCTATTGTTGACCTGGGATTTTGGACGCAAAAAGCCTCCCGCGAGGGAGGCTCTTAAGCTGTTGATCTGTAAAGTAGAAACTGGTTGCGGGGGCAGGATTTGAACCTGCGGCCTTCAGGTTATGAGCCAAAACCTCATCGATTCCAATAACTTAGGCATTTCAACGACTTGCGCGCCAAACCTTTGATCCGGCGCAATTTTCACCCTAGCAACCATCGACACTCGCACGGATTGACCTGCAAAACTGGCTCAAAACGTGCAGTCGCAGGTTGATGTGGCGTTGATGTAGCCACCTGTTTGTTCAAGATGATCATTATCGCCAATCACGCATTCAGCAATCATTTCCGGCGCTTCGGCAGGCCGAGTTCTATCCACATGCCGCTGAAGTCGAACCCCACAAGCGCGCAGTCGCCATGAAGGCGTGGCAATTTTTTGGCAGCCTCAGCCGTTCTATCACTTTCCTGCGCTTGACCGAACAACGCGCAGCTTGGCGCGGGATTTTCGGCCCGGCGCAGGTGCTTGATGCTTGCAAAATCCATCTTCGGACAATCGTAAAATTTGTCTTGTGCGTCTGTCGAAAGGAGGACAAGCCTTACCACAGAAACAAAAGAGGCACCCCGAAGAGTGCCTCTAGCTGTGAAGTCGGGGATCCGTTTGCCGAGGCAACTGCCGATCTAGTCCCGACTTTTCAAGAATGAACATAGGGTCTGGGAGGCCGCCTGTCAATGCCGATCAATCAGCAGCATGTGCCAGTCCTTACTGTGCTGTTGTCGGCAGAACGTCTCGCCAACCTCACTGCGCTGACGGGCTCGGCCGAAGCGGCAATCGCGCTGCACCAAGAAACCCTCAAGCTTGGGGCAGCCTTGATGCATGTAACCGCGACCATTGAAATCGCGTTGCGGAACACTGTGGCCGAGAACCTTAGCCACTACTTCGGCGTACCGAACTGGCTGCAGCAGCCGCCAGTGGCCTTTCAGTGGAAGGAGCCCGAACGAAGCAAGATCACAATGGCGGTAGATAGTGCGAAACGCGCTGAGTACTCGAAACTTAGCCAGGCACAGAAAGCCGCCCTCGATGCGCTTGCCTATCCGGGCGGACGTCCTCCCAACATTTCACATTTGCGCAGAGCAAAGGATCGACGTCGGCAGCTTACCGTCACTGAGGGCAAGGTCATCGCTGAACTGACCCTTTATTTCTGGAAAAGGCTTTATGGACCAGAGTATGATCAAAGCCTTTGGCGCACTACGCTGAAGAAAACATTCCCTGACAAGGCCTTATCGCGGGCCGCTATCGCCATTGAACTTGAGCATTTCTATCAGTCCAGAAATCGGCTAGCGCATCATGAACCAGTACTGCACCGTCGGTTCTCCGACACGATGAACGCAATCGAGTTCATCACCCAACGTCTCGGCGTATCCAACGTTAGCCCAGACACCCCACTTGCGACGCTTTTGGCGGAAGAAATAGCCAGCGTTCGAGCGAGTGAAGCCGCGCTCCGCGCACGCCTCGATGCCTACCGAGTGTGACTTTGGCTAATGCCGACAAGCAGCGTCGGTCTGCGCCGACCGCTTTATCATTCTACGGACGGACAGCGCCGTCGGAACGGGCACGTGTGTCGACAGTGGGCATCAGACGTGTGTCTGACTTGTCCACAGTTACATTTTCTTCACCCTCTTGCTCCGAATCGAGCGCCCGTGCAGGTTGTGCGGGTGGGGAGAGCAGTCCTCAACCAAAAGCAAAACAGGTCTATCGGAAAAGCAGTTTCGGCGGCTGAAGGCGCGACAGCGCCTCTTATGTCGTTGTGTCCGGTCACTTACCCCGCGCCGTCATGGCGCGGGCTGCAGGCGGTTTGAGCACAGATCATCCTCGGTTCATTTGAGGATGTTGCAGACATGGCTTTACCCGCCCGCGTTTATCTGACCCTTCACGAAACCTCAGCACGCTGGGGGTGCAACATCGCAGATATCGCGGGGTGGGCCGATGCAGGCAGGTTCCGGATCCTGACCGGCATTACTGCGGTCCGCTGTGGCGACGAGGTCATTGCAGGCAAGGTTAGCTTGTCTCCAATGGAGTTGATGCCGCTTTTCCGGCGTTGCGGGACGGGGCCTTCCGAAGGGATCATGCGGAGCATTCAGCCTGCCGGGCGTCAGGATTGGTTGCTGATCACCGATCCGGTGTGCGGCATAACGGTGGCGGTTGCTGACATGGTGATCATGGCCGAAGAGGTTCACGCCTTCGAGGACGAGAACGACATGATCCGACGCGTGGCGGCCGGGCCCGGGGTTTCAACGTCCTATGATTGGGAAGGGATGAACATCGCGCTGATCGTGCGCATTTTCGATCACGGTCTGCCCGACACCCAAGCCGACCTGGTTGCCGAGATGCAGGAGTGGTTCGCGGACCGGTCGGACGGCAAGAAGATGCCCGACAGCCGCAGCATCCGACGGCGGATCACGCCGATATGGAGGGCGTTGCAACGCGGGGACGCTTGATGATCCCGTTCCGTGCCTGCCCGGATCACGCGGTCTTTCGGCAACCTTGATCGTCGGCATCGTGAACCAACCGGGGCTTTGGCCGGAAGGCGCTGGCGACGGCATCGACCCCGGCGCGCAGGGGCGAGTCCATCAGGTGGGCATAGCGCAGGGTCGTCTGCATCTGGCTGTGGCCCAGCAGCTTGCCGATCATTTCCAGCGAGGCACCGCCGCTGACCAGCAGCGATGCAAAGGTGTGGCGCAGGTCGTGGATGTGGACTTCCTGTAGCCCACACTCCTTCTGGATCTGCGCCCAGAACCGTCGCACCTCCTGCACAGGCTGGCCCGGCGTGTCGCTTGGGAAGAGCCACGGCGTGCCGCGCGGCACCATCAACTGGCGCTGGCGCACGATGCTGGCGGTTTCATCAGAGATCGGCACACGATGGACTCGGCGCTGTTTGGTCATGGCGGGCGGCTTTGACCAGCTCATGTGTTCAAGGTTGAACTGTTCGAACCGGGCCTGCCGCACCTCGCCCAGACGAGCGCCGGTCAGCATGCACATTCGGATGATATCGGCAGCGCGGCGGTCCTCGGCAGCATCAAGGGCGGCTGCGAGGCTGGTGATCTCGTCCTTTGACAGGAACCGCTCTCGCGCTGTTTCAATCCGGCGATGGAAGCGCTGGGCAGGGTTGTCCTCGCACCACCCCCACTCGACCGCCAAGGTGAACATCTTGCGCAGCACCTCCCCGATCCGGTTGGCGCGCACCGGCGTGGGCTTTGCGGGCTGCAGTTTCTTGGCCCGGTTATTGGGCTTTTCCTTGTGCGGCCGGGCCCGACCCTCGGCCACCTTGTTCAGAAGCTTGTCGACGTCGGTCGAGGTGATTTCCTTCACCAGCTTCCGGCCCCAGACCGGGGCCACCATCTTGGCCAGCGCAGATTTCTGGTCAGACGCATTGCGCTCGGCCAGTTTCGGCAGGTGCTGGGCGCAGTAGCGTTCGATCAGATCGTCCACACGCGGCGCTTCGCGCAACGCCCCGCGCTGTGCCAGAGGATCCGCACCGGCATCGATCTCGCGGCGGATTTCCTTGGCCCGCTCGCGCGCCGCCGACACCGACCATTCCGGCCAGCGTCCGAAGGTCATCCGGCGCTGCCGCCCGGCATGGCGGTAGTCGAGAGTGAAGGCCCGCCCGCCGCCACGGTAGATGCAGGCGGCAAACCCGCGAACTTCCGTGTCGAATATCTGGTAGTCGCGCCCCACGACGGGCACGGCCTCGCGGAGCACTTTTTCAGTCAGCTTGATGCGTTCGGGCATGCGGTTGATCCTTCTTGCATCCGACATGAGGCGTGGTTCCGCCGCACTATCAAGGCAAGCATGGCAGCTCTGGTGGCGGGAAGGCGCACGGTGGCGGAAAGGTCGCCCTCCTTGCGCCACCCCTTGTTTCATTGGGAATTCAGTGCTGGCCGAGCAGATCATCGGCACGTCTGATCATGGCTGTCAGCCTCTCCCGCGCCCTACCGGGCGTCAGCCTGGCTGAAATCGCAGATGCAAGGCATGCCGCGTCTGTAAATCTCCAAGCAAATCAAGAGGTGGCAGGGGTGCCGCGCCGGATGCCACCCCCTTTTTGCCTGCCAGTGCCGGTCAATCACCTGTAAATCCGGGTGTTCGCAGGTGTTTGCAGCTTTGGCGTCCATTTGGCCCATTGGCCACGACGGCTTGCCCAACCCCACGCCACGCCGCCCGACGCGCAAAACCCAATGAAACAAGGGGTGGCGCGAGGAGACGTTCCTTTGCGCCACCCTGCGCCTTCCCGCCACCCCTTCGGCCCTGCGCTCACTGCTCTCTGCAACCGCCCCCTGACGCCCGCCGTCATCGGGGGCCTGGAACAGGGAGAGCTCAATGCCACGCCTTGGATCGATGCCAGACCCAAAGGACAAACCTAGCACGCTGCTGGTCGGCTGGATCAGCCGTCTTGATCTCGCCGTGGAACTCGGCCTGTCGATTGACACGCTGCGCCGTTGGGAGGCCCAGCGCACCGGTCCAGCCTGCGTTCGCGCCGGTCGGAAGGTCTACTACCGTCGCACCGCCGTCGAAGAATGGCTGGAGGAGCTAGAGCAGGCCGCCCCGCGTCGCCGCCGTGCCGGAGGGCGCCGGTGATGCATCTGCAAACCCGCAACTCCGACTGGCCAGCCGACCGTGTCGCCGAGGCCCGCGCCGTCATCGCTGATGTTGCGCATCACAGCGACCACCTGATCCGGCTCGCCTGCAATGTCCTCGTCTCTCACGGCGTGACTGCCGCCGAACGGAAGGACGCCCGCGTTTTGCTGCTCGTGGTCGACGCGCGACAACCGATCCGCCAAGCCCAACGCCGCGATCAGCACGAGGGGGTGGCCCGATGACCCGCCGCCATACCCCCGAGGCCGATCTGCAGCGCGCGGTC
>JBGSQL010000156.1:0-4707 GCA_041738105.1 Rhodobacter sp.
CGCGGCGGAGGCGGTGGTGGAGACGGGATCGCAAACGGGGCTGGAGGCCTGGGTTGACGCCTTTCGTGGACGGGCGATCGCGGCCGGGATTTCGCCGGCGACGCTGGACGCGGCCTTGCGCGGGCTGACCTTTGCGCCGGAGGTGGTCGAGAAGGATCGCAACCAGAGCGAGTTCACCAAGACGATCTGGGTCTATCTGGAGAGTGCCGTATCCGACGAGCGGATCGCGAACGGCAAGGCGGCGCTGGAGCGCCATCTTGATCTGCTGGAACGGATCGAGGCGCGTTGGGGGGTGGACAAGGAGATCGTCGTGGCGGTCTGGGGGCTGGAAAGCGCCTATGGCACGTTCCGGGGCAGTTTTCCCATCGTCGGTTCTCTGGCGACGCTGGCCTATGACACGCGCCGCGCGGCGTTTTTCGAGGCGCAGCTGATGGCGGCGCTGCGGATTTTGCAAAGTGGCGATGTCGAACCTGCGCGGATGACCGGAAGCTGGGCGGGGGCAATGGGGCATACGCAGTTCATGCCGACGTCCTACCTTGCTCATGCGGTGGATTTCGACGGCGACGGGCGGCGCGACATCTGGGGCGAGGATCCGGCCGACGCGCTGGCCTCGACCGCGGCCTATCTGGCCGATGCCGGATGGGTCGCAGGCCAGCCCTGGGGGCTTGAGGTCGTGCTGCCGGAGGGGTTCGACTATGGCCTGGCGGGCGAGCGGGTGAAGAAATCCGCAGCCGACTGGCAGGCGCTTGGGGTTCGGACTGCGGGCGGCGGTGCCTTGCCCGATCATGGGCCGGCGTCGGTCTTGTTGCCGGCGGGCGCGGCGGGGGCGGCGTTTCTGATCTTTGCGAACTTTCACGCAATCGAGCGCTACAATACCGCCGACGCCTATGTGATTGCGGTGGGCCATCTGGCGGACCGGATCGCCGGTGGGGAACCGATTCTGGCGGACTGGCCGCGCGAGGATCGGGCGCTGACGCTGGACGAACGGCTGGAGTTGCAGGCGCGGCTGACCGATGCCGGGTTCGACACGGGCGCCATTGACGGCAAGATCGGCCCGAACACGATCGCGGCGGTGCGCGCCTTTCAGCGCTCGGCCGGGCTTTTGCCGGATGGCTATGCGAACCCCAGCCTTTTGCAGCGGCTGCGCTGACGGGGCTTCCCCTTGGCGGTGGGCGGGTTATGTCTTGCGATGCAGCCTTTGGCCGGCCGGAGATCTACGCCCGTGACCCTTGAAAGACGACGCATGGAGGCTGGCGAGATCGAGGTCACGATCCATCAGGGTCTGTCCGAGATTGCGCCGGCCGAGTGGGATGCGGTGGCTTGCCCCGAGACGGTGGATGGTGGTCGGCCCCGCGATCCGTTCACCACGCATCGGTTTCTAAGCGCGCTGGAGCGATCCGGATCCACCGGAACCGGCAGCGGGTGGCAGCCGCGCCCGATGGTGGCGCGGCAGGGCGGGCAGATCCTTGCGGCCGCGCCGCTCTATGCCAAGTCGCACAGTCAGGGCGAATACATCTTCGATCACAACTGGGCCGACGCCTGGCAGCGGGCGGTCGGGCGTTATTACCCGAAGCTTCAGATCGCTGTGCCGTTTACCCCGGCGACCGGACGGCGGTTCCTGACCTTGCCGGGGCGCGAGGCCGAGGGCACGGCGGCCCTGGTGCAGGCCGCCATCCAACTGGCCGAGGCAAACCGCCTGTCGTCGTTGCATGTGACCTTCTGCACCGAGGACGAGGCGGAGCGGGGCGCCGCAATGGGCCTTTTGCGGCGCACCACGCAGCAGTTCCACTGGGAAAACCAGGGCTACACCATCTATGACGCGTTCCTTGCGCAGCTCTCCTCGCGCAAGCGCAAGGCGTTGCGCAAGGAACGCGCGCAGGCGCAAGGGTTTGGCGGCACGATCCGCGCGCTGACCGGCGATGCGATCGAGCCCGCCCATTGGGACGCTTTCTGGGTTTTCTATCAGGACACCGGGGCGCGGAAATGGGGCACGCCTTATCTGACGCGGCGGGCCTTCACCGAGTTTCACGCAACGATGCGGGATGACATCCTGCTGATCCTGGCCGAGCGCGACGGGCGCCCGGTGGCGGGGGCGTTGAACTTTATCGGGCGCGACACCTTGTTCGGGCGCTATTGGGGCTGCGTCGAGGATCATCCATCGCTGCATTTCGAATTGTGCTATCATCAGGCGATCGACTGGGCGATCGCGCAGGGTCTGCGGCGGGTCGAGGCCGGTGCGCAGGGCGAACACAAGCTGGCGCGGGGCTATCTGCCGGTCCCGGTGCATTCGTTGCATTGGATTGCGGATCCGGGGTTCTCCGAGGCCGTCGCGCGCTATCTTGCGGCGGAACGAGCCGCAGTTGGCCAAGAGATCGAGGTTCTGACCACCTATGGTCCGTTCCGGCGCAGCGATGATCAGTCGGTTCGGGAAACGGAATGAAGGAGGGCGCTGGATGGCCGAGCTGCTGACTGACGACGCACGCAAGGCGGATCTGCCGGGTCTTGGGGCAACCGGATGGGCCGCCGTGCCGGACCGCGACGCGATCCGCAAAGTATGGAAGTTCAAGAATTTCTCGGAAGCCTGGGGGTTCATGAGCCGGGCCGCCTTGCAGGCCGAAAAGCTGAACCACCACCCAGAGTGGCGCAATGTCTACAACGTGGTCGATGTGACGCTGAGCACGCATGACTGCGGGGGGCTGAGCAGCCTGGACATCGACCTGGCGCGCCGGATGGATGCGCTTGCCGGGGATGCCGCCGTGCAGCGGGATCACGGCGCGCCGGTGGAAAGCCTGTGCCAGATCAAGGCGAGGCGCGCCTAGGGGGCGGTTGGCGCCCCCCGGCTGCCGGTCTTAGATCTTTTCCAGCAGGGCCTCGCCCGTGGACAGGTTGCACTCGCCGGGGGCATCGACGTTGGCGGCGGTGACAACCCCATCCTCGACGACAATCGCATAGCGGCCTGAGCGGTTGATCAGCCCGATCTGCGGGGCGCTGAACATCATGCCAAGGGCGCGGGTCAGAACACCCTCGGCGTCTCCGAGAAGGGTGATGCCGGCCTTTTCCGCACCGGTGGTGTCGCCCCACGCCTTCATCACGAAGGGATCGTTGACCGCGATGCAGATGATCTCGTCCACGCCCTTGGCGCGAAATGCGTCGGCGGTGCGCACAAACGACGGCATGTGGGCCGCAGAGCAGACCCGCGTGAAGGCGCCGGGCAGGGCGAAGACCACGACCTTGCGGCCCTTGAGCTTGCTGCCAAGCTCGACCGTGATGGGGCCGTCTTCGCCTATGGTTACGAGTGTCGCCTCGGGCAATGTTGCCCCCACTGAAATCGGCATGGTCACTTCCCTCGCGCGTTGCGTTTCCGTCTGACGGGGATATAGGCTGCGCCCCCGTAGGCGACCAGTGAAAAAGGACAGCGGGGATGACCCATGTGGTGGTGATCGGGGCGGGTCAGGCGGGGGCGGCGCTGGTGGCCCGGCTGCGCCTGAAGGGACACGCGGGGCCGATCACCCTGATCGGGGAAGAACCGGTGCTGCCCTATCAGCGCCCGCCGCTGTCGAAAGGCTATCTGCTGGGCGAGATGGAGGCCGATCGCCTGGTGCTGCGCTCGGCGGAGTATTATGCGGACCAGAAGATCACGTTGAAGCTTGGCCAGCCTGTGAGGGCGATCGACCGGGCGACAAGGACGGTGACGGTGGGGGACGAGGCGATCGGCTATGATCAGCTGGTGCTGGCCACCGGATCGGTGCCGCGCCGCCTGCCTGCGGCGATCGGCGGCGATCTGGCGGGGGTCTATACCGTGCGGACGCTGGCCGATGTGGATGCCGAGCGGGCCGAGTTTGCGCCCGGCCGGCGTCTGGTGATCGTGGGGGGCGGCTACATCGGGCTGGAGGCGTCGGCGGTGGCATCCAAGCTGGGGCTTGCGGTGACGGTGCTGGAAATGGCGCCGCGCATTCTGCAGCGGGTGGCGGCGCCGGAAACCTCGGACTATTTCCGTGCGCTGCACGGGGCGCATGGCGTGACGATCCTGGAAGCCACGGGGTTGGAGCGTCTGATCGGCGCGGATGGCCGGGTGCGGGCTGCGCGCCTGTCGGACGGGCGCGAGATTGCGGCGGATTTCGTGATCGTGGGGGTGGGCATCCAGCCGCAGACGGCGCTGGCCGAGGCGGCGGGACTGGCGATCGAGAATGGCATCCGGACGGACGCACAGGGCCACACGTCGGACCCGGACATCTGGGCGGCGGGCGATTGCGCGAGTTTTCCCTGGCAGGGCGGGCGGTTGCGGCTGGAAAGCGTGCAGAACGCGATTGATCAGGCGGAACTGGTTGCGGACAACATCCTGGGGGCGGGGCAGGACTATGTGCCGGTGCCGTGGTTCTGGTCCGATCAGTATGACACGAAGCTGCAGATCGCGGGGCTGAACACCGGCTACGACCGGATCGTCACGCGGGGGCCTGCGGGGGAGGCGATGTCGTTTTGGTATTTCAGGGGCGAGCGGCTGCTGGCGGTGGATGCGATGAACGACAGCCGCGCCTATATGGTGGGCAAGCGGTTGCTGGAGATGGGGCGGACGGTGGATCCCGACGCGTTGCGCGATCCGGCGACCGAGTTGAAGGCGCTGTTGCGCTGATGCGGATCATCGGGGGCGCGCGGCGGGGCCTGCGGCTGGCCGAGGTGGGCGCGGGTGACAGCGCGGCCCATCTGCGC
>JBGSQL010000166.1:0-2431 GCA_041738105.1 Rhodobacter sp.
CACGGCGCTGGCCGCGGCGCGCCCGCCGTTGCCCGGCATCGGCTTGGGGTCCAGCGCATGGGCAAAGCCCGCATCCTCGATCCGCGCGATCCAGGCCTGCCGCTCCAGCGTCAGCCATTCCTCGAATTCGGGATCGCGCACGTCGATCCCTTCCAGGAAATGCTCCGTCTCGGGGGGCGGTGCCTCGCGCGAGGCCGGATCAAGCAGATCCAGCGCATCAACCGCGACCAGCCCCAGATCCAGCGACACCGTGTTCTTGTCGGCCGTCAGCGCCTGCGCCGCCTGCGCACCAAGCGCCTTGCGGATGTCGAGCAGCGCCTGACGCAGACTGGCACTCGCCTGATCCTCGCCGCGATCGCTCCACAGCTTGTCGCGCAGCCACACGCGCGAGCGTGATCCGCGCGGCGCGACCGCCAGCATCGCCAGGATCGCGCAGGCCTTGCGTGACGGCGGAGTCAGGTCCACGCCCTCGGGCGACAGCACCGTGAAGGGCCCAAACAGGAACAGCCGAAATGCAACCTTGCGATCAGGCATGGTGAAATCCAGGGCCGAACGGGCCAAGACCACTTGAAAAGGCTCTTGCCGACAGAGTGACCGAGGTTGACGCAGGGGTAAAGACCAAAGCCGGGCTCCCTGCTGCGGAGTTTCCCTCACGCTCTTGGCCCGCGGGCCCCGCTCTATCAGCATCCTCGCACGCTCCCGACAGGATTGCGTCGTCACGTGCACCTTGAGCCACTGTACGTGAACCCAGCGTCAAGCGCGCGTCAAAGCATGCGGCGCATGTCTCAGCCCGACAGGGCGCGCCCGAACAGCCGCGCCAAACGCACCCGCCCGGCGCGATAGCTGTCGATATCCGACGCCGAGGATTTCAGGCCCTTCAGCGCGACCATGATCGTTTCGGCAATCTCGCGCGCGCTGCCGATCCCCTCGGGCAGGGTCCGCCGTTCCAGCCAGTGCGTCAGCAGGCCCACGATGCGCGCCTCTCCGGCGCTGACCAGATCGCAGGAAATCGCCGTGCCCGCGTCCATCAGTTCCGATCCATGCGCCGTGCCCAGCACCACCTCCATGAAGCTACCGTCCTTGGCGGCAAAGGCGGCGGCCAGCGTCTCATCCGGCGGGCGGCCATCCTCCGCCAGAACCGCCGCCACCGCAGCAACCGAACCCTCCAGGAACCGCTGCGTCAGCGACCGAAAGATGTCTTCCTTGTTGCGGTAATGCAGATACAGCGCCGAGCGTGACATCCCCGCGCCGCGCGCGATGTCATCCATCGACGTGCGCCGGAACCCATAGGTCGCAAAGGCCTGAAACGCAGCGTTCAGGATCGCGTCCGATCGGCCATAGGGGCTTGTCGTTTCTGTCATGCCGGGCACAGTGGCGAGTGCCCCCGGAATTGTCAATTGACACACTGACACTACATGTCCAAAGTGTCATGCAAACGCCGGAGGTTACAATGCCCTATTCCCTTACCGTCAACGGCCAGACTCACAGTGTCGATCTGCCGGCCGAGATGCCGCTGCTGTGGGTGCTGCGCGATGCGTTGAACCTGACCGGCACGAAATACGGCTGCGGTGTCGCCGCCTGCGGCGCCTGCACCGTGCATCTGAACGGGGTCGCCGTCCGATCCTGCCAGACGCCGCTTTCCGAGGCGGCGGGGGCCGTCATCACCACGATCGAAGGGCTGGGCACGCCCGCCGCCCTGCACGCCCTCCAAGCCGCCTGGATCGACCATCAGGTTGCACAATGCGGCTACTGCCAGTCAGGCCAGATCATGCAGGCGGCCGATCTTCTGGCCACCACGCCCGCCCCCAGCGATGCCGAGATTGACGCCGCCATGTCGGGCAACCTCTGCCGCTGCGGCACCTATCCTCGGATCCGCGCTGCCATCCACGATGCCGCCCGTCGTCTGCAAGAGGCATAATCCATGACCCGCATCGCAACCATCGCCCGCCGCAGCTTCCTCATCGGCTCCGCCGCCATCGCGGGCGGTGTTGCCTTTGGCTGGTGGAAGTACGCCACCCCCTATGGAAATCCGCTGGAACAGGGTCTGCCCGAAGGCACCGCAACCCTGACCCCCTATGTCCTGATCGACACAACCGGCGTCACCGTCATAGCCCCGCGCGCCGAGATGGGGCAGGGCATCCAGTCCACCCTGGCCGCCCTCGTGGCCGAAGAAATGGATCTGACCTGGGATCAGGTCCGCGTCGCCCACGGCCCCGCGTCCAGCGCCTATTACAACGCCGTCATCATGGAAGAAGGGGTGCCCTTCGCGCCCACCAACACCGGTTGGCTGGCCGAAGCCATCCGCGATGCAACCCATATCCCCACCAAGTTCCTGGGCTTCCAGATCACCGGCGGCTCCTCCTCGATCCCCGACGGCTTCGACAAGATGCGCCTGGCCGGGGCGACGGCCCGCGCGGCCCTCGTCGCGGCG
>JBGSQL010000414.1:0-4984 GCA_041738105.1 Rhodobacter sp.
GGTGATGACCAGCAGCAGGATGTCTCGCCGCAGGGCCGCGCGCAAGGGGACACTGATCGACATGCGCCGCACGTTGCGCTACAGCCTGTCCACGGGCGGCGAGCCGATCCGCCTGGCCCGCCGCACGCGCCCGGATCGTCCGGTCCGGATCGTGGCGCTGTGCGATGTGTCCGGTTCGATGACGGTTTATGCGCGTCCCTTCCTTGCCTTCCTTGCGGGTCTGATGCGGGCCGACGATGCGGCGGACGCCTATCTTTTTCACACCCGGCTTGTCCGGATCACCGAGGCTCTGCGCGACGATGATCCCTTTCGTGCGTTGAACCGGATCACTCTGCTGGCCGACGGTTTTGGCGGCGGCTCGAAGATCGGCGAGGCGCTGGACAAGTTCGCCCGCGGCTCTGCACGTCGGGCCGTCACCGGCCGAACGGTGGTGCTGATCCTGTCCGACGGCTATGACAGCGCCCCGGCCACGGTTACCGAGGCCGCGCTGGCCCGTCTGAAAAAGCGCGGTTGCCGGGTGATCTGGCTGAATCCGCTGAAAGGCTGGGCGGGCTACGAACCGGTTGCGGCCTGCATGGCCGCCGCGTTGCCTCACCTGGACCTGTTCGCACCCGCCGCCACATTGGGCGACCTTGCGGCCCTTGAATCGGAGTTTGCCCGGCTATGAGCCCTGCCCGCCAGCGAGAAAGCATGGAGTCCGTGATGCAACGGCTGCGGGCCGAAGGCCGCCCCTTCGCTGTGGCCACGATCGTGCGCACGGTCGATGCCACTTCTGCCAAGCCTGGGGCAAAGGCGCTGATCCTTGGCGATGGCACGCTTCTTGACGGTTGGGTCGGGGGTGGGTGCGCGCGGGCTGCTGTTGCCAAAGCGGCGATTGCCGCTGTGGCCGAGGGGCGGCCCCAGTTCGTGTCGCTGCGTCCCGAGGAATTGCTTGCCGCCGAAGGTGTCGCGCCGGGCGACGAAAGGGATGGCATCCGCTTTGCCCGAAACGGCTGCCCAAGCAAGGGGTCAATGGACATTTTCGTGGAACCGGAACTGCCGCAACCGCGTCTCGTCATTTTCGGTGCCGGGCCGGTTGCTTTGGCGCTGGCGGATCTGGCCGCCCGGTTCGATCTGCATCGCACGCTTTGCGCGCAGGGCGTGCCGGCGGTCGAGGTCGAGGCGGTGCAAGATGGTTTTGCCATCGACACCGATGGCGCAGCGCAGCGCTATGTCGTGGTCGCCACGCAAGGCAAGGGGGATGAAGCGGCGTTGCGCGCGGCGCTCGCAAGCGGCGCGCGCTATATCGCATTCGTCGGCAGCCGGCGCAAGTTTGCGACCCTTTCCGCGCGCCTGACCACCGACGGCATCGACGCGTCGGCGCTTGCCGCCGTCAGGGCTCCGGCCGGGCTGGACATTCACGCGATCACGCCAGACGAGATTGCCTTGTCGATCCTGGCCGAGATCGTGGCGCAACGGCGCAGGGGGGAACGAGATCGGGAAAAGAGCTGATTTCTGTTTATTGCCAGCCGTCTATCCGGGAAACTTTAATCGCCTGCGCAAGGCTGCCTTCGGCTGAAGGGAAGGGCGGGCCGCCAAGCCCCCACCTTTGCAACATAGCCCAACTGGACGTACTGCTGCCTTGGATCTGGTCCTAAGCGCGCGTGCATCTATCCCGGATGATACGGCAGGGCCATGGATGTCGCGCCAGCCCGTCAGCAAAGGAGTCCCAGGATGGACAGCAGCGTTCTCGGCAATGACATGAGCGGCGTGGTCGAGGCCGATCGCGCGCACATCTGGCATCACCTGATCCAGCACAAGCCTTTTGAAACGATCGATCCGCGGGTGATCGTCGAGGGGCGGGGCATGAAGGTTTGGGATGCGAAGGGGAAAGAGCATCTCGATGCTGTCTCGGGCGGGGTCTGGACGGTCAACGTCGGCTATGGGCGCGAAAGCATCGCGGATGCGGTGCGCGATCAGCTGGTGCGGATGTGCTATTTTGCGGGCTCGGCGGGCTCGATTCCCGGGGCGATGTTCGCCAAGCGGCTGATCGAGAAAATGCCGGGGCTCAGCCGGGTCTACTATGCCAACTCGGGGTCGGAGGCCAACGAGAAGGTGTTCAAGATGGTCCGTCAGATCTCGCATCGCCACCACGGGGGCCGCAAGTCGAAGATTCTGTTCCGCGAGCGGGATTATCACGGCACCACGATCACGGCGCTGTCGGCCTGCGGGCAGCCGCAGCGGGCGATGCAATACGGGCCCTACACGCCGGGGTTCGTAGAGGTGCCGCATTGCCTGGAGTATCGCAAGCAATGGGACGTTGCGAACTATGGTGAGCGGGCAGCGGATGCAATCGAGGAGGTGATCCTGCGCGAGGGGCCCGACACGATCGGCGCGATCTGTCTGGAGCCGGTGACGGCGGGTGGGGGCGTGATCGTCCCGCCACAGGGGTATTGGGAACGGGTGCAGGAGATCTGCGCAAAGTATCAGATCCTGATCCATATCGATGAGGTGGTCTGTGGCGTCGGCCGGACCGGGACGTGGTTCGGCTATCAGCATTACGGGGTGAAGCCCGATTTCGTGACCATGGCCAAGGGTGTGGCCTCGGGCTATGCGGCGATCGCCTGCACGGTGACGACCGAGGCGGTGTTCGAGATGTTCAAGGACGACGCGAGCGATCCGATGAGCTATTTCCGCGACATCTCGACCTTCGGGGGCTGTGCCTCGGGGCCGGCGGCGGCGCTGGAGAACATGCGGATCGTCGAGGCGGAGGGTTTGCTGGACAACACGACCCGGATGGGCGCGCGGCTGATCGGCAACCTTCAGGCGCTGGCCGAGACGCATCGGGTGATCGGGGATGTGCGCGGCAAGGGGTTGTTCTGCGGGGCCGAACTGGTGGCGGACCGGGCCACGAAGGAACCGGCGGACGAGCGGCAGGTGGCGGCAGTGGTGGCGGATTGCATGGCGCAGGGGGTCATCATTGGGATGACCAACCGATCGCTGCCGGGGTTGAACAACACCCTCTGTCTGAGCCCGGCGCTGATTGCCACGCCCGACGATATCGACCACATCACGGAGGCGATCGACGGGGCGCTGGGGCGGGTGTTTGCCTGAAAAGGGCGAATGTCGCACAGGTGTAACGCTGACCAAGGTCTTGAAAAGAGGCGATATCCCGAAAATCATTCGGGCTTTCTTCATCTTTGACGCCGGTTGTGCTTGACGCGGACCGCGCGGGCGGGCGCTATGGATAGGTCCAGTCCCGAAGCGCGATGTGGCCAGAATGGCGATCCCTGTCGAAAGCCTTGTCCTGACGCCGGGGGCCAGCGGCACGCTGCAGCAGCAGATCCGGGCGCGGGTGGCCGAGGCGATCCTTGCGGGGCGCTTTCGCCCCGGTGAGCGGATGCCGTCGAGCCGGGGGCTGGCGGCGCATCTGGGCATCAGCCGGATCACCGTGACGCTGGCCTATGCCGAACTGGTGGCCCAGGACTGGCTGAGCGCGCGCGGGCGGTCGGGCTATTTCGTTTCGGAGAATGCGCCGCGCCAGGCGGAACTGGCGGCACCCGAGGCGGGCGGGAAGGACCTGGTGGACTACGGTGCGCGGGTCGGCTGGCGCCATTCGCGCGCGGTTTCGGTGGAAAAACCTGCCGACTGGCGCCGCTACCCCTTTCCCTTCATCTATGGCCAGGCGGATGCGAGCCTGTTCGATCATCAGAACTGGCGGCTTTGTGCGATCCGGGCGCTGGGCAAGCGCGATTTCGAGGCGCTGAGCGATGACTGGCAGGGCCGCGACGACCCGCTGCTGGTCGAATACATCCGGCGCAACATCCTGCCCCGGCGCGGGATCGTGGCGCGCGAGGACGAGGTGCTGATCACCATGGGCGCGCAGAATGCTCTGTGGCTGGCGGCGCAAGTTCTGCTGGGGCCGGGACGGCGCGCGGTGCTGGAAAACCCGGTCTATCCGGGGTTGCGCGCGATCCTGCAGCAAACCCGGTGCCGGGTGCGGCAGGTGGATGTCGATGCCGACGGCCTGCCGCCCGACCGCCTGCCGCCGCATGTCGATGTCGTCTTTGTCGCGCCGAGCCATCACAGCCCGACCAATGCAACGATGCCGCTGGCGCGCCGGATGGCGCTGCTGGAGGCGGCATCGCGCCGCGATTTCGTGGTGGTGGAGGACGATTACGAGTTCGAGATGAGCTATCTGGCCCCCGCCTCGCCGTCGCTGAAGTCGCTGGACCGCGAGGGGCGGGTGATCCATGCGGGATCGTTCTCGAAGTCGATCTTTCCGGGGCTGCGGCTGGGCTGGCTGGTGGGGCCGGAAAGTTTCATCCGCGAGGCGCGCGCCCTGCGCGTGGCAGTGCTGCGCCATCCGCCGGGCCATATCCAGCGCACGACGGCCTATTTCCTGTCGCTGGGCCATTACGACGCGCTGGTGCATCGGATGAAGCAGACCTTTCGGCGCCGCAGGCAGGTGATGGACGAGGCGATCCGCGCGCAGGGGCTGGAGGTGGCCTCGGCCGGGGCGTTTGGCGGATCGTCGTTCTGGATGCGCGCGCCCGAGGGGGAGAACACGGGCCAACTTGCGCTGCGGTTGCGGGCGCGGGGCGTTCTGATCGAACCGGGGCGGGCCTTTTTCGATCCTGCGGCGGGACCGGAGAGCTATTACCGACTGGCCTATTCCTCGATCGCGGCGGGCAAGATCGCGGAAGGGATCGCGATCGTGGCGGACGAGATCGGGTGAGGGCGGTGCTGCGGGGCGGGCGCCGGTGGGGGGGCACAGCCCCCGCACTCCAAGCCGAAGAGCGGGGGGTTTCACACCCCCCGCACCCCAAGCCGAAGAGCGGGGGGTTTCACACCCCCCGCACCCCCCGTGGGATATTTGGGAACAGAAGAAGGAGGGGCGTTGGTGGAGGCGGCGGCGCTGGACGCCTGGGGGCGGGTTACGGTGGCGGGGGTGCTGCGCGGGGGCGCGCGATCGGTTCTGTTGCGCGTGGTGCTGGCGGGGCGG
>JBGSQL010000236.1:0-5292 GCA_041738105.1 Rhodobacter sp.
TGGCCGAGGCCGATGCCTTCGCCCCCCTCGGCCTTGCCCGCCGCGATGCGCTCTGGCAGGTCCGTGCCATCCGTGGCCCCGCACCGCTGCCGCTCTTCGCCGGCTCCTACGATGGCGAAGGGATCGACGAGACGCCAGTGCCGCTGCCCACGATGACCCTGGGCGAGGCGGTGATCGAGGATTACCTCGCGCTGCGCCTCAGCCTGCGCGCCCACCCGATGGAACTGCTGCGCCCGCTCATGCCCGGCCTCACCCCGCACGCGGCCCTCTCCGCCGCCCCACCGCGCCGCGTCACCGTCTGCGGCCTCGTGATCACCCGCCAGCGCCCCGGCATCGCCTCGGGCGTGATCTTCCTGACGCTCGAGGATGAAACCGGCGTCAGCAACGTCGTCGTCTGGACCCGCGTCTATGAACGCTTCCGCCGCGCGGTGATCGGCGGCCGCCTGCTGCGCATCACGGGCCAGATCCAGCGCGAAGGCCAGGTGATCCACCTGATCGCCGAGACGGTCGAGGATGTCTCGCCCCGGTTGCGCTGTCTGGGCCCCGCCGAGGCCCCCCTCCTCGACCCCACCCAGGGCCGTGCCGACGAGGCGCGCCGCCCCGTCGTTACCCGCAGCGCCCGCCACCCCCGCGAACAGGCGAAAGTCCTCTTTCCCAGCCGCGATTTCCACTGAACCCGTCTCGACGCCTCGCCCCGCCCGCGCTATCAGCGGACAAGCCTTCGGGGAAAAAGCCATGACCAACCGCTCGACCCACTTCACCCATGCCATCACCCGCCGCCCCGGCCGCAGCATCACCGGCGGACTGCGCGCGGTGGATACCGGCACCCCCGACCTCGCCCTCATGCTGACCCACCACGCCGATTACGTGGCCGCACTGCGCTCCACCGGCGCCACCGTGATCGAGCTTGACCCGCTCGAAGCCTATCCCGACAGCGTTTTCGTCGAGGATACCGCGCTTTGCCTGCCACAAGGCGCCGTCATCATGCGCCCCGGCGCGCCCTCACGCCTGGGCGAGGCCGCCGAGATGGCCCCCCACCTGCGCGCCCTCTACGCCGAAGTTGTCCAGATCGACGGCCCCGGCCATATCGAGGGCGGCGACATCCTGATGACCGAGACCGAGATCCTCGTCGGCCGCTCGGCCCGCACCGATGCCGCCGGCATCGCCGAACTGGCCCGCCGCATCGCCCCCTGGGGCGAGACCGTGCGCGAGGTTCACACCCCCCCCGGCGTTCTGCACTTCAAGACAGACTGCTCGCTGCTCGACGCCGAAACGATCCTGTCGACAGACCGCCTCGCCGCCTCCGGCTGCTTCCAGGGCTACCGGGTCGTTCCCGTTGCCGAAGGCGAGGAAGCCGCCGCCAACACCATCCGCTTCAATGATCTCGTCCTGATGCCGGCAGGCTTCCCCCGCACCGCCGAGCGCATCGCAAAGGCCGGCTTCACGATCCGTGAAATCGGCAACAGCGAATGTGCCAAGCTCGACGGCGGCATGTCCTGCCTCAGCCTGCGTTTCACCCCCCGCCCATGATCCGCCACCCATGACCCGCCGCCATTGCGCCCCAGGTTTCTTTTCGGCTCAAATACCGCGGGGTCCGGGGCAGCGCCCCGGCCCTCTCCACCCTCGCCCCCTCCGATGACCCGGCGCCAGCGCTTCAACATCGTCGCCGTCGCCCAGTCCGGCCGCCTGCAATACGAGGCCGTGCTTCTTGCGGCCTCGCTGCGCGCCCAGGATCCCGACTTCCCCGGAACGCTCTACATCGCCGAACCGCAGCCCGGTCCGAAGTGGCCCACCGACCCCCGCGTCAGCGATGCCGCAACCCGCGCGCTGCTGACTGATCTCGGGGTCCGTTTTCTGCCCTTCGAAACCACCGATTTCGGCGCCGCCTACCCGCAGGGCAACAAGATCGAGGCCTTGGCCGCCCTGCCGGACGAACCCTTCCTGTTTCTCGACACCGATACCCTTGTCACCGGCAGCTTCGATGCCGTCTCTTTCGACTTCACCCGCCCCGCCGCCTCGATGCGCCGCACCGGCACCTGGCCGCAGACCGAGCTTTACGGCCCCGGCCTGACCGCCACGTGGCGCGCGCTCTACGATCGCTTCGGCCTCGATTTCGACAGCTCGCTCGACCTCGCGCAGCCCGACGAGTACTGGGAGCGGTATCTCTATTTCAATGCGGGCTGGTTCTTCCACCAAAGCCCCCGCCAGTTCGGCCAGTTGTTTCGCGACTATGCGGTGGCGATCCGGGATGATCCGCCAAAGGAACTCGTCTGCCAGCCGCTCTATCCCTGGCTTGACCAGATCGCCCTGCCGCTTGTCATCCATGCGCTTGGCGGTGGCCGCCCCGGCGCCGATCTTGCCGGCCTCGACGGGTCAGTGACCTGCCACTGGCGCACCCTGCCGCTGCTCTATGCCCGCGAAAGCGATCGGGTGGTCGAGGTGCTGGAAGCCGTGGCCGCCCCCAACCCGGTCAAGAAGGTGCTGAAGGCCTACGCGCCGTTCAAACGCATGGTCTACCAGGGCAAGGGCGCCGAGGTGCGTGCCCTGTTCGACCGCGCCGATCTGCCGCGCCGCGAGCAGGTGATCCGCAACACGATCAAGCGCGCCGGCCTCTGGATGCGCTGACCCCCAGCGATCCCGCCCGCCCCTCTCAGGCCCACAGCACCGGCACCAGCGACGCCACAAGCAACCCCGCCATCGTCCAGTTGAACACGCTCAGCCGCCGATGGTTGGTCAGGATCCGGCGCACCTGCAGGCCCAGCACGGTCCACACCCCCACCGACGGCAGGTTGATCGCCCCAAAGATCGCGGCCACCACCGCCACAGCCATCAGCGACCGTTCCGGCGCATAGACCGTAACCGCCGTCAGCGCCATCGCCCAGGCCTTCGGGTTCACCCATTGAAACGCCGCCGCTTGCAGGAAGGTCATCGGCGTGGCGCCCGCTGCCCGCTCGCCCGGTGCGGCCGCATGGGCGATCTTCCAGGCCAGCCACAGCATGTAGGCCACGCCCGCCACCTCAAGCACCGTCACCACCTGCGGCATCTGCTGGAACAGCCCCCCCAGCCCCCCCCCCACCAGCGCCGCCATGAAGACAAAGCCCAGGGCCACCCCCAGCATATGCGGGATCGTCCGGCGAAAACCAAAGTTCGCGCCAGAGGCCATAAGCATCAGGTTGTTCGGCCCCGGCGTCACCGACGTGACGAAGGCGAAAAGCGCAAGCGCGGAAAACGTGTCCCATGTCATGCCGCCATGATCCTCGCAGTCTTGGGGTGAGGGATTGCAAATATGCCGAAACTACGCCAATATTCGCAACATATGGCGAAGATAGACGACATAAACCGCCGGATATTGCAGCAACTGACCCGCGATGGCCGGATCAGCAATCTCGATCTCGCCGATCGGGTCGGGCTGTCTCCGTCTGCCTGCCTGCGCCGGGTGCAGGAAATGGAACGGGCCGGCGTCATCACCGGCTATCGCGCCGTGCTTGATCCTGCTCAGCTTGGCATCGGTTTCGTAGCCTACCTGACCGTCGGTCTTTCGGTGCACACCAAGGCCTCGCACGAGGCGTTCGAGCGCGCCGTGGCCCGCGTGCCCGAAGTGCGCGAATGTCACAACATCACCGGCAGCGTCGAATATCTGCTGCGCGTCGAGGCCGCCGATCTTGCCGCCTACAAGCATCTGCATACCGAGGTGATCGGTGTCCTGCCCCACGTCGCCTCGATGACCACTTATGTCGTCATGGGCTCGCCCAAGGACGACCGCGCCTGATCCATCCCCTCTGCCAAGCCCGATCCGCCAGCCCCGCACCGCCAAGCCCCAACCGCCAAGCCCGAACCGGCAAGATTGTGCGCGGCCCAACTTCCCCGTAACGTCCCTGCAACCAGCAACGGAGGATGACATGACCAGACCCCTCGGCTTCGACACCCAGCAGGTCCACGCCGGCGCCAAACCTGATCCTGCCACGGGCGCACGCCAGGTGCCGATCTACCAGACCACGGCCTATGTGTTCCGCGATGCCGATCACGCGGCCAAGCTCTTCAATCTGCAAGAGGTGGGCTATATCTACTCGCGCCTTACCAACCCGACCGTCAGCGCGCTTGCCGACCGGGTCGCGGCGCTGGAAGGCGGCGCGGGCGCGGTCTGCTGCTCGTCTGGCCACGCGGCGCAGATCATGGCGCTGTTCCCGCTGATGGCGCCGGGCTGCAACGTCATCGCCTCGACCCGGCTCTACGGCGGCACCGTCCAGCAGTTGTCCAACACGATCCGCAAGTTCGGCTGGTCGGCCAAGTTCGTCGATTTCGACGATCTCGCCGCGCTCGAGGCCGCAGTCGATGACAACACGCGCGCGATCTTCTGCGAATCCATCGCCAACCCCGGCGGCTACATCACCGATCTCGATGCGATCGCCACGGTCGCGAACAAGGTCGGGCTGCCACTGATTGTCGACAACACCTCGGCCACCCCCTACCTCTGCCGCCCGATCGAACACGGCGCGACGCTGGTCGTCCACTCGGCCACGAAATACCTGACCGGCAATGGCACTGTCACCGGCGGCGTCGTGGTCGATTCCGGCCGCTTCGACTGGTCGGCCTCGGGCAAGTTCCCCAGCCTCGCCGCGCCGGAACCCGCCTATCACGGGCTCAACTTCCACGCGGCCCTGGGCGCCATGGCCTTCACCTTCCACTCCATCGCCGTCGGCCTGCGCGATCTCGGCATGACGATGAACCCGCAGGGCGCGCACTACACCCTGATGGGGATCGAAACGCTGTCGCTGCGGATGGATCGCCACGTCGCCAACGCGAAAAAGGTCGCGGCCTGGCTCGAGTCCGATCCCCGCGTCGAGTATGTCACCTACGCGGGCCTGCCCTCGTCGCCCTACTATCACCGGGTGGAAAAGATCTGCCCCAAGGGCGCAGGCGCGCTCTTCACCTTCGCGGTCAAGGGCGGATACGAGGCCTGCGTCAAGCTGGTCGACGGGCTGGAGTTGTTCAGCCATGTCGCGAACCTGGGCGACACCCGCAGCCTTGTCATCCATTCCGCCTCGACGACTCACCGCCAGCTGTCCGACGAACAGCGCGTCGCGGCCGGCGCCGCACCCAACGTGGTGCGCCTGTCAATCGGGATCGAGGATGCCGACGATCTGATCGCCGATCTCGATCAGGCGCTGACCAAGGCCACCGCCTGACCGATGCCTCGGGTCGCGCCTCCTTGCGGGGCGCGGCCCGTCACTCGCCGATTTCGAACACCATCGTCACGCTGGCCTGCGTTGCCACCTCGCCCGCCGCCACCGG
>JBGSQL010000424.1:0-4276 GCA_041738105.1 Rhodobacter sp.
ATTGAACGCAAAAGGGGGCTGTCTGCCCCCTCGCCGCGCTGCGGCTCACCCCCGAGGATACTTGTGAACAGAAAAAGGCGGTCAGGTTTCAAGCCAGATCGTGACCGGGCCATCATTCACCAGGGCAACCGCCATTTCCGCGCCAAAGATGCCGTTGGCCGTTGAAATGCCAAGGGCGGTCATCCCGGCGGTGAACGCCTGATACAGGCGGCGGCCCTCATCCGGCGGGGCGGCGGTTGAAAAGCCGGGGCGGTTCCCGCGCGAGGTGTCGGCCGCCAGCGTGAACTGGCTGACGATCAGCGCTGCTCCATGCGTATCCAGAAGCGAACGGTTCATCTTGCCCGCCTCATCCCGGAAAATGCGCAGTTTCGCGATCTTGGCGGCAAGGGCTGCGGATTGCGCATCCGTATCGCCCTGCAGTGCGCAGATCAGGATCAACAAACCTGCGCCGATCTTGCCCGTCACCACGCCATCGACGGTGACCGAGGCCTCGCTGACCCGCTGGATCAGCGCGCGCATTACAACTCGTGAGCCCAGGGCGGATTCGCACCGGGGCGGCTGACGGTTACGGCGGCGGCGCGCGCGCCCAGAGAAAGGGCGGCGTCCAGTGTTGCATCGGGCAGGTCGGCGAGAGCTGCTTTCGTCAGCGCGCCCGCCGTGTGCAACGCCGCCAGAATGCCCGCGTTGAACGTATCGCCCGCGCCCACCGTATCGGCCACCGTCACTTTCGTGGCGGCGACAAAACGATCCTGCGTGGCGGTCACCGCACGCGCCCCCGCCGCGCCTTCGGTGACAAAGACCACCTTCGGGCCGCGCGCGATCAGGGCGCGCGCGCCCCCGGTTGCATCGCCCGCACCTTCCAGCCAGTGCAGATCCTCGTCCGACAGCTTTACGATGTCGGCGACCGCGATCATCCGCGCGATGCGCGCGCGGTAGGCCGCAGGATCGGTGATGAAGCCGGGCCGGATGTTGGGATCCAGCATCGTTACCCGGCCGTCTGCGGCGGCGCGGGCCTGCAACGCCTCGTAGCTGGTCGCGGCGGGATCGTTGACCAGTGAGATGCCGCCGAAGAACAGGGTGCCGATGCCGGGTGGCAGAGCCGGCAGTTCGGCTTCGGACAGCATCCGTCCGGCGGTGTTCTCGTCGTAGAAGGCATAGCTCGCCTGGCCCTGCACCAGCTTGACGAAGGCAAGCGTCGTCGGGCGGCCGGAACGCGCACACAGCGCGGTATCGACGCCAGAGGCGGCAAGGGTCTGATCCAGGATCTCGCCGAACAGGTCGGTTGACAGGCCGGTGAAGAACCCTGACGGCGCGCCAAGGCGCCCCAGCGCAATCGCCGTGTTGAACACGGCGCCCCCGGCATAGGGCGCGAAGGCGGGTTCGCCCAGCGTGGTTTCGCGGGGCAGCATGTCGATCAGGGCTTCGCCGCAACTCAGGATCATCGGGGGTCTCCGGCCAGGGTTCGGGTTGGTTTAGTCGGCTCGCGTCGTGGCGGCAACGCTTTGATGCCGATCAATGCGGCTGCTGCGGGCTGCACCAGACTCGGGCGCACAAGACTCGCCTGACACAGGAGGTTGCACATGGTCGAGAAATCCCCGTTCCAGTCGCTCTGGCCGTCGCTGTATGAACCGTTTCGCGCGGTGGGATCGCGCATCGCGGACTGGCTGGCGCCAGCGGCCGAGGCATCTGCACAGGACAATGCCTATCGCATCGCCGTCGAACTGCCGGGCGTTGCCGAAGAGGATATCCATGTCACCGTGGATGACGGCTTGGTGACGGTGCGGGGCGAGAAGAAGTCGAGCCGCGAGGAAAAAGGCGAGACCTGGTATTTCAGCGAGCGGCAGTTCGGTATGTTCAGCCGCAGCTTCCGCCTGCCGCCGGATGCCGACGAGGGCCGCGTGAGCGCCGAGCTGAAGAACGGCGTCCTGACCGTGATCGTGCCCCGGCTTGCCCCCGACGCAGCGCAAGAGCCAAAGCGCATCCCGATCAGCAGGGGGTGACGGTATCCGTCAGGCGGGACTGAAAAACGGGCGCAGGTTGCTGCGGATCCGTTCAAGTGGCGTGGCCCCGGTCAGGTCGGGGACGAAGGCCTGGCCGGTGATCGCCTCGTAGGCGTCGATATAGACCTGCGAGGTGGTCGCGATCATGTCGGGCGGGATCTCGGGGATCGGATCAACGTAGGGGTCGCAGCGCGCTGCCACCCAGGATCGGATCACGTCCTTGTCAAAGCTGGGCGGCCGGGTGCCGGTCTGAAAGGCCGCGTCATAGCCCGAGGCGATCCAGTAGCGGCTGCTGTCAGGGGTATGGATTTCGTCGGCCAGCAGGATGCGACCGGCCTCGTCGGTGCCGAATTCGTACTTCGTGTCCACCAGGATCAGGCCGCGTGCCGCAGCCATCGCCTGACCGCGCGCAAAGAGCGCCAGCGCAAGGGCCGACACCTGATCCCACTGGGCCTGGGTCAGAAGACGTTGCTCGACGATCTGGGCGGCGGTCAGGGGTTCGTCATGGCCGCCGTCGAAGGCTTTCGAGGTGGGCGTGATGATCGGTGCGGGCAGGGCCGCATTATCGCGCAGCCCGTCAGGCAAGGTATGGCCGTAAAGGCTGCGCCGGCCCTGCTTGTACAGCGTCAGGATCGAGGTTCCGGTCGTGCCTGCAAGGTAGCCGCGCACGACGACCTCGACCGGCAGGATCGTCAGGCGACGACCGATCACCACGTTCGGGTCGGGATAGGACAGCACATGGTTCGGGCAGATGTCGGCGGTTGCGTCGAACCAGAAGCGCGCGGTCTGGGTCAGCACCTGCCCCTTGAACGGGATCGCGGCCAGGATGCGGTCGAAGGCCGAGATCCGGTCGGACGAGATCAGGATGCGGCGCGCGGGGTCCGTGGCCGTGGCGGGCAGATCGTAGCAGTCGCGGACCTTGCCGTAGTAGGGGTTCGGCAGTTCCGGGATATGGGCGTGCGCAAGGACACGGGACAGGTCGGGCATTGGGGCCTCCGGCGCGATTGCGCGCTCTATCGGGCCGGGCGCGGGGCGTGTCAATCGAATGGCGCGGCTTGGGACATACGTCGTGCTTTCCAGGTGTCCATCGCTCGGGTAGCATCCGCGCTGGATCCGGCTTCGAAGGGACAGGCCCATGTTCAACCCTACCGCCGTCGTCGCGGCCGCATTCGGGGATCATCTGGCCGAGACGTATCTGCAGTACTTCGCCGGGCGCAAGGCGGATTACGCGGCCTATCTGAATGGCTGCGCCCGGATGATGCTGGAACGGCTGGGCAATTCCGACGCCCTTTACCACAACGCCGAACACACGATGATGGTCACGCTGGTCGGCCAGCAGATCATCCGCGGCCAGTTGGTGACCCGCTCGATCCAGCCCGAGGACTGGCTGCATTTCATCGTGGCGCTTCTGGTGCATGATATCGGGTACTCGCGCAATATCCTGCCCGGCGATACCGAAACCGAAGTCGTGGTCAATGAGGCGGGCGACCGGATCTGCCCGCCGCGCGGGGCTTCGGATGCCTTTCTCGTCCCCTATCATGTCGATCGCGGCATGATCTATGCACGTCAGCGCTTTGCCCAATCGACCCTTATCGATGCCGAGCGCATTGCGCGCGCCATCGACTGCACTCGTTTTCCGGTGCCCGACGGCCCGTTTTATGCCGATACCGAGGGCGAACCGGCGCTGGTGCGCGCGGCCGATCTGATCGGGCAGATGGCCGATCCGTTCTACCACCGCAAGATCGCCGGCCTGTTCCATGAATTCGAGGAAACCGGGCTGGCCCACAAGCTGAGCTACAAATCGCCGATAGATCTGATGGAGCAGTTCCCGAATTTCTTCTGGTCGCAGGTGCAGCCCCTGATCGGCCCCGCGCTGAAGCATCTGGAGCAGACGATGGAGGGCAAGCAATGGGTGGCGCAGCTTTACAACCATGTCTTCCAGGCTTCGCACCGGACCAGTTGCCTTGGACCGTTTCCGGGTGCGGGCCCGAGCAAGACCGCGGGCTAAGCCGCCACGCCACGGTTCCACGTGCCCGTGTGGGCTTTGCCATTGTGGCCGGATCAGGGTAGCCTTTGCTCATCGGGCACAAAAACAGCGGGCAGGTGGCATGACGATAACACGGCGGTTGGCGGGCCTCGGCCTTGCGGCAACAATCCTCACGGCTTGCGTGGGCGGCGGGGGCGCGGGCCTGGTCAGCCGAGGGCCGGAGCCTGGCATGCAGCCGGTGCCGAATGCGGGCTATGATGCCTGGGTGGCGGGCTTCAAGGCGCGCGCG
>JBGSQL010000267.1:0-3293 GCA_041738105.1 Rhodobacter sp.
ATCCGCGCGCTGGCCGCCGAGATCGCCCGTGCGGCGTTTGACAACCCGCCCGTGCTGGACCGCCCGTGGACCGATTTCCGGGGCACCGTGCATGACACGATGCCTGGCCGGCCGGTCAGCTTTCACGCGATGCGCGGCCTGTCGGCCCATTCCAACGGGTTTCAGACGGCGCGCGCGCTGCATCTGCTGCAGATCCTGCTGGGCAGCATCGACGCGCCGGGCGGCTTTCGCATGAAGCCGCCCTATCCCAAGCCGATGGAGGCGCACCCGAGCCCGCATTTCGATGCTGTGCCGGGCGCCGCCCTGACCGGCCCGCACCTGGGCTATGTGCGCGCGCCCGAGGATCTGGCGCTGCGGGCCGATGGCACACCCGCGCGCATCGACAAGGCCTTTACCTGGGAGAACCCGTTTTCGGCGCATGGGCTGATGCACATGGTCATTCCCAATGCCCATGCCGGCGATCCCTATCGGATCGACACGCTGTTTCTCTACATGGCGAACATGGCGTGGAACAGTTCGATGAACACCGCGGCCGTGATGGCGATGCTGACCGATACGGCCGCGGATGGTGAGTATGTGATCCCGCGGATCATCTATTCCGATGCCTATGCGTCGGAAATGGTGGCCTATGCCGATCTGATCCTGCCCGACACGACCTATCTGGAACGCCACGACTGCATCAGCCTGCTGGACCGCCCGATTTCCGAGCCGGATGCGGCGGGGGATGCGATCCGCTGGCCGGTGACGGCGCCGGACCGGGATGTGCGCCCGTTCCAGTCGGTTCTGATCGACCTGGGCGCGCGGCTGGGTCTGCCCGGGTTCGTCGATGCCGCGGGCGGGCCGCTTTATGCCGACTATGCGGATTACATCCAGCGCCATCAGCGCAAGCCGGGGATCGGCCCGCTGATCGGTTTTCGCGGGGATGGCGATGCGACGGGCCGGGGCGCGCCAAATCCGGGCCAGATCGACGCCTATATCGCGAACGGCGGGTTCTTTCAGGCGCATGTGCCCGAGGCGGCCGCGTATTTCAAGCCGTGGAACGCCGCCTATCAGGACTGGGCGGTGGCGATGGGGTTCTACGAGACGCCGCAGCCCTATCTGCTGGCGGTCTATGCCGAGCCGCTGCGCCGGTTTCAGCTGGCAGCCGAAGGGCAGGGCCATGTCCAGCCGCCCGAGGCGCTGCGGGCCCGGTTGAAACGGACGATGGATCCGCTGCCGGTCTGGTATCCGCCGTTCGGGGATGACGGCGCCGAGGGCTATCCGCTGCACGCGCTGACGCAGCGGCCGATGCACATGTACCATTCCTGGGGATCGCAGAACGCCTGGCTGCGGCAGATCACCGGGCACAATTTCCTCTATGTGCCGACGAAGGTCTGGGTCGAGCAGGGGTTTGCCGCAGGTGACTGGGCGCGCGTTACCTCGCCCAGTGGCGAGATCACGGTGCCGGTGGCGCATATGGCGGCGCTGAACGAGACCACGGTCTGGACCTGGAACGCGATCGGCAAGCGCAAGGGGGCCTGGGGGCTGGACGCGGATGCGCCGGAAGCGACGAAGGGCTTCCTGCTGAACCATCTGATTTCCGAACTGCTGCCCGAAAAGGGGGACGGGATGCGCTGGTCGAACTCGGATCCGGTGACGGGGCAGGCGGCGTGGTTTGACTTGCGGGTGCGGATCGAAAAGGTGGCTGCGCGGGACGCGGCGCAGCCGCAGTTCGCGGTGCTGGGGGATCCGGCAGGGGCGGGGGTGCAAAACTCTTTGAAGAGTTTTGCCAAGGATCTTCGAAGATCCTTGGGGACCGGTGGGGAGCGTGAGGGATGACGGCATTGCCCGCGCATGTGGACAGGCAGCTTGGCCTGGTGATCGACCTTGACACCTGTGTCGGGTGTCAGGCCTGCGTGACGGCCTGCAAGGGCTGGAACGATCAGGGCTATGGCGCGCCGCTGTCGGACCAGGACCCGTATGGCGCGGATCCGTCGGGGACGTTCCTGAACCGGGTCCATTCCTACGAGGTGCAGCCGCCCGAGGGGCTGGCGCAGATCGTGAACTTTCCCCGCTCTTGCCTGCATTGCGCGGACGCGCCTTGCGTCACGGTCTGCCCGACGGGGGCAAGCTACAAGCGTGCCGAGGACGGGATCGTGCTGGTCAACGAAAGCGCCTGCATCGGCTGCGGGCTGTGCGCCTGGGCCTGCCCCTATGGCGCGCGCGAGATGGATGCGGCGGCGGGCGTGATGAAGAAGTGCACGCTGTGCGTGGACCGGATCTACAACGAGAACTTGCCCGAAGAGGATCGCGAGCCGGCCTGCGTGCGCACCTGCCCGACGGGCGCGCGGCATTTCGGCGATCTTGGCGATCCCGACAGCGCCGTGAGCCGGCTTGTGGCCGCGCGCGGCGGGTATGACCTGATGCCGGAGCAGGGCACGCGGCCGACCAACAGATACTTGCCACCGCGCGCCAAGGATCGCCCGCAAGAGGCGTCGCTGCTGGCGCCGCTGCTGGATATCGAGGCCACGGGCCTTGCCGGTTGGCTGGACCGGGTTTTGGGAAGGATCTGAATGAATCCCGCACCATCGGTCATCTTGTTCACCGTGCTGTCCGGGCTTGGCTTTGGCTTGCTGGTCTATCTGGGTGCCGGTCTGGTGCGGCCGGCGGGGCTGGGTGCGCTGGTGGCCTATGGGCTGGGGTATGCGCTTGCGGTTGGCGGCTTGCTGGCCTCGACCTTTCATCTGGGCCAGCCACGGCGCGCAATGCTCGCCTTTACGCAATGGCGAACAAGCTGGTTGTCGCGTGAAGCCTGGGCTGCCTGTGCCGCGTTGATCGTGATGGCGCCGGTCGTACTGGGGGCGATCGGGGGGCGTGCGCCGGGTGGTCTGGGTCTGATCGCGGCGGCACTCTGTCTGGCCACGGTGGGCTGCACCGCGATGATCTATGCCCAGCTTGCCACCGTGCCACGTTGGAATCATTGGACGACGCCGGTGGTCTTTGTCCTGTTCGCGCTGACCGGGGGGGCGATCCTGGCGCCGCTGCCGGGGCTGGCGGCGGGGCTGAGCCTTGGCCTCGCGGGGATGCTGGGGCTGTCCTTTGTCTTGGGGGACGGCAGGTTTGCCGCACGCGGATCGACCCTGGCAAGCGCGACGGGCCTGGGGGGCCTGGGGACGCTGCGGGTGTTCGAGCCGGCCCATACCGGGGGGAACTATCTGCTGCGCGAGATGATCCATGTGGTGGGCCGCAAACATGCGCAAAAGCTGCGAGGGATTGCGGTGGCATCGCAGGTCGCCGCTGCGCTGATCGCCGTG
>JBGSQL010000294.1:0-4743 GCA_041738105.1 Rhodobacter sp.
ACAGTGCAATAAGCACCGGCAGGGAACGGCATCAAATACCTACAGTGCTGGGCGTAGAATCATCAGGTTCTGCAAAATCATCAGGCTGCAACAGCAAAAGGGGCGGCGTCCCGCGCGGCAGGGTCATCGGCCGGCCGTCAAGACCGGACCCGGCGCAGGCGGAAAATCAGGGGCATCTCAGACATGACACCATATATCCTACGCGTCCCGCCCCGCCCCTCCAACCCGCTTTTCACGCGCCCGCCCGTCAGCCGTAGTTCGTCACCGGCGTTCCCGCCAGCGCCGAGATGTTCAGCAAGCCCCGCGCCGTGATCGAGGGCGTCACGATATGCGCGCGATTGCCCATCCCCATCAGGATCGGCCCCACTTCCAGCCCGCCCGCCTTCATCTTCAGGATGTTGCGCACGCCCGACGCGGCATCGGCATTGGCAAACACCAGCACGTTCGCCGCCCCCTCATAGCGCGAGCCGGGAAAGATCCGGTCGCGCAACCCCTGATCCAGCGCCGCGTCAATGTGCATCTCGCCCTCATAGGCAAAATCGGGCTCGTGCTGGTCCAGCAGCGCCAGCGCCTCGCGCATCCGCTCGCCCGTCGAACAGTCGAGGTTGCCGAACTGCGAGTGTGAGCAGAGCGCAACCTTGGGTTGCAGGCCAAACCGCCGCACGTGGCGCGCCGCCCCGATCACAGTGTCCATGATCTGTCGCGGGCTCGGCTCGGGATGCACATGCGTGTCCGCGATGAACAGCGGCCCATCCTCCAGCACCATCAGGCTCAGCGCGCCGATCGGATGCAGCCCGTCGCGCGCCAGGATCTGGCGCACATAGTTCAGATGCCACAGATACTGCCCGAAGGTGCCGCAGATCAGGCTGTCGGCCTCGCCCCGATGCACCATCACGGCGGCGATGGCGGTGGTGTTCGTCCGCATCACCGCCCGCGCAATATCGGGTGTCACGCCGCGCCGGGACATCAGCTCGTGATAGGTGCCCCAGTAGTCGCGGTAGCGCGGGTCGTCTTGTGGGTTCACCAGGTGGAAATCGCGCCCTGGCCGGATCGGCAGGCCCGCCCGCTCGCAGCGCGCCGTCACCACCTCGGGCCGTCCGATCAGAACCGGCACGTCGGTGGTATCCTCCATCATCGCAAAGGCCGCGCGCAACACCCGCTCGTCCTCACCCTCGGCATAGACGATCTTGCGCGATGCACTGGCCGAGGCCTCGAACACCGGCCGCATGATCAGGGCCGAGCGGAACACCGACCCGTCAAGCGTCTGGCGATAGCCGGCCAGATCGGCCAACGGGCGCGTCGCCACACCGGTTTCCATCGCCGCCTTGGCAACGGCATAGGCCACCACCCCCATCAGACGGGGATCGAACGGCTTGGGGATCAGATAATCCGCGCCGAAACTCATCTGCTCGCCCTGATAAGCCGCTGCCGCCTCGGCGCTGGTCGTGGCGCGGGCAAGCTGTGCGATCCCCTCGATGCAGGCCAGTTGCATCTCGTCGTTGATGGTCGTCGCCCCGACATCCAGCGCGCCCCGAAAGATGAACGGAAAGCACAGCACGTTGTTGACCTGATTGGGAAAATCAGACCGTCCCGTGGCGATGATCGCATCGGGCGCAACCGCGCGGGCGGCGTCCGGCATGATCTCGGGCGTCGGGTTCGCCAGCGCAAAGAGGATCGGTTGCGGCGCCATCGCCGCCACCATCTCGGGTGTCAGCACGCCGGGGCCCGACAGGCCAAGGAACAGATCCGCCCCCGCAATCACCTCGGCCAGCGTGCGAGCCCGGGTGCCTTGCGCGAACTCGGCCTTCTGCGCCGTCATCTCGGCCTCGCGCCCCGCGTACACCAGCCCGGCCAGATCGCACAGCCACACGTTCTCGCGCTTCACCCCCAGCTTCAGCAGCATGTTCAGGCAGGCGATCCCCGCCGCCCCGCCGCCCGTGGACACCACCTTGATCTGGTCGAAACGCTTGCCCGCCACGTGCAGCGCGTTTGTCGTCGCCGCCCCCACCACGATCGCCGTTCCGTGCTGGTCATCGTGAAAGACCGGGATCTTCATCCGCTCGCGGCACAGCTTTTCCACGATGAAACAGTCGGGTGACTTGATGTCTTCCAGGTTGATCGCGCCAAAGGTCGGCTCCAGCGCGCAGACGATTTCCGCCAGACGCACCGGATCGGCCTCGTTCAACTCGATGTCGAAACAGTCGATATTGGCGAATTTCTTGAACAGAACCGCCTTGCCCTCCATCACCGGCTTCGAGGCCAGCGGGCCAATGTTGCCAAGGCCCAGCACCGCGGTGCCGTTGGTCACCACGGCCACCAGGTTGCCACGCGCGGTATAGCGGCTTGCCGTGGCCGGATCCGCCTTGATCTCCAGACAGGCTTCGGCCACGCCCGGCGAATAGGCGCGGCTCAGGTCGCGGCCGTTGGCAAGCGGCTTGGTCGCCCGGATCTCCAGCTTTCCCGGCTTCGGAAACTCGTGGTAATCCAGTGCCGCTTGTCGCGACGTGTCATTGCGCGCCTCATCCATGATCGCCCTCCCAGCCGGGATAGTTCAAGGTTAAACCATCCGAAAACCCGCGTCCCTCACCCTGCCTTTGCTAAGGTCATTCCGGGCAACTTGCAAATCCCCGATCACAGTCGCACTCTGCGCCGCAAAAAGCCACGGGGACGCCATGACCGAGATCCGCGCCGAGATTCGCCTGCCCACCGAAGAGTTGCGGGCAGATCTGCCGTTCTACACCAGGACGCTGAAAATGCGGCTCGACATGATCTACCCTGCCGACAACCCCGAGGTTGCGGTCCTGTCGGGCCACGGCCTGCGACTGCGCATCGAAAAGGGCGCGCCCGAGGCACCGGGCACCCTGCGCATCCTGACCGACGATCCCGACGGGTTCGCGGACGGCGCGCGCAGCCTGACCGCCCCGAACGGCACCCGCATCGAGATTGATGAACTCAATCCCCCCCTCGTCCTGCCGGCCACGGAACATGCCTTTGTCGTGCGCCGCCTTGCCGATCAGGCGCCCTGGATCATCGGTCGCGCGGGCATGCAGTATCGTGATCTGGTGCCCTCGCGGCTGGGCGGGGCGATGATCGCCAGCCACATCCGCATCCCCGATGGCGGGCCGGTGCCCGACATGGTGCATTTCCACAAGATCGGCTTTCAGTTGATCTTCTGCATCAAGGGCTGGGTCGATGTCGTCTATGAAGATCAGGGCGGCCCGATCCGCCTGACGCCGGGCGACTGTTTCATCCAGCCGCCCGAGATCCGCCACCGCGTACTCGAAGCTTCGGACGGGATCGAAGTGGTCGAGATCGGCGTGCCGGCCGAACATGTGACCGAGATCGACCATCAGATGACGCTGCCAACCCCGCATCTGCACCCCGACCGGGACTGGCAGGGCCAGCGGTTCGTCCACAATGTCGGCGCCAAGGGGGTGTTCAAGCCGTTCCGCATCCCCGGCTTCGAGGCGCGCGACACCACGATCAATGCCAATACCAACGGCGTGGCGGGCGTTCTGGTCGCCCGGCCCACGGGGGGCGCGCCCGCGCCCTGGACCCGGCACCACGGCGACATCCTCTTTACCTTCGTGCTGTCAGGGGAAATGACGCTGGAAGGCGAGGGCAAGGATCCCTTCCGCCTCTCGCCCGGCGACGCCTTCGTGATCCCGCCCGGCATGGCCACGCGCTACAGCGATCCCTCGCCCGATCTCGAACTGCTCGAAGTGGCGCTTCCCGGCACCTTCGAAACTGCGCTTGCATAGCCGCACTCGCGACAGGCGGCACGCCGGCGCCATCCCTCGCCCAACTCCCCCGCCCCCGCCCAACTCCCCTGCCTCCGCCCAACTCCCCTGCCTCCGTCCAGATCCCCCGCCTCCGTCCAGATCCCTGCCTCGGCTTCTTCTGTTCTCAAATATCCCACGGGGGTCCGGGGGTGTGAAACCCCCGGTTCCGACGCGGGTCCGGGGGCGTGACCCCCCCGGTTGCGCGCTCCGGGTCCACCCGGCGGCAAGCAGGGCCGCAGGACGCGCCCCGCGGCCCAAACCTTTCGATTCCCCTAACGAAAAATGGAAAATCGTTGAAAAACAGTCTATTGGTCAGCGTTACACCTGTGCGACATTTCTCCTGACGCGCGGCACCTCTCTGCCGCCCTTGCATCCGTCCTGCCCCCGCCCCACACTCGCAGCGCAACAGTCCGGAGGCCCCATGACCTTGCTTGCCGCCGCCACCGCCGTGCGTGAAAACGCCTACGCCCCCTATTCCCGCTTCAAGGTCGGCGCCGCGCTCCGCGCCGCCTCGGGCGCGATCTATTCCGGCTGCAACGTCGAGAATGTCGCCTACCCTGAAGGCACCTGCGCCGAAGCCGGCGCCATCGCGGCCATGGTCGCCGCCGGAGAGACCCGCCTGGCCGAGATCCTCGTGATCGCCGACAGCCCCGATCCCGTCCCGCCCTGTGGCGGCTGCCGCCAGAAGATCGCCGAGTTCGCCGCCCCCGACGCCCCGGTGATCCTCTGCACCACCGACGGCAAAAGCCGCACCACCACCGTCGCCGATCTGCTTCCCGGCGTGTTCACCGCCGCCCACATGGATCGGACGTGACCGACGCCCGCGCGATCAACGCCAAGCTGCGCGAGGGCGGGCATCCCACGCCAGAGGACCTGGCGTGGTTCGCCAAAGGACTCGCCTCGGGCGATGTCACCGACGCGCAAGCCGGCGCCTTCGCGATGGCCGTCTGCCTGCGCGGCC
>JBGSQL010000318.1:0-1781 GCA_041738105.1 Rhodobacter sp.
GGCCGGTTATAGAAAGGCCGCCCGGCCTGATCCTCCTCGCGCCCCGGCGCCTCGCCCAGCACCAGAACCCGCGCCCCGGGCGTGCCATCCGCAAACACCAGCGTTTTCGCGCCGCGCTTCAACTCGCAATGTTCGTACCCGGCCAAAGCCTGCCGCAGAGCCTCCAGCGTGTCGGCCTGCCCCGCTGCCGCCCGCGCGGCCTGAACCGCATCCAACCCGGCCTCGGATGCCACTGGGGGCACAGGGGGCACAGGGGGCCCAGGCGCATCGGTTGCCGGGGCCACCGTCACAGGCGCACGCACGGCCACCGGTGGCGCGGGATCTTCCGCATAGCGATCCACCGGATGCTCGCCCATGGCCTCGTCGGCGCCCAGCTCCACCTGCCAGGCCAACGCCGCGAGGGCCGTGTGAAAATCCATGTCCGAGTCCATCCTCTGAAACTATGCCCGCATCCCCGCGCGGTAAACCGCTTGTTCCGTGCAGGCGGCCTTTCTATAACCGGCCTGACCGGACCCGCCCGGCAAGAAAGGGCCCCATGACCTTCCGCGCCCGCCACCTGCTTGGCATCGAACACCTCTCCCCGGGTGAAATACGGGCCGTGCTTGACCTGTCGGAACGCTATGTCGATCTGAACCGCCGCACCATCAAGCGGACCGACGTGCTGGCGGGCATGACCCAGATCAACATGTTCTTCGAGAATTCCACCCGCACGCAGGCCAGCTTCGAGCTGGCGGGCAAGCGTCTTGGCGCCGACGTGATGACCATGTCCGTTGCCCAGTCCAGCGTGAAGAAGGGCGAGACGCTGATCGACACCGCGCTGACGCTGAACGCCATGCAGCCTGACCTGCTGGTCGTGCGTCACGGCTCGTCGGGTGCGGTCAACCTGTTGGCTTCCAAGGTCAATTGTGCCGTTCTCAACGCGGGCGACGGGCGCCACGAACATCCCACGCAGGCCCTGCTTGACGCGCTGACCATCCGCCGCGCCAAAGGTCGGATCCAGCGCCTGACCGTGGCGATCTGCGGCGATATCGCGCACAGCCGCGTCGCCCGGTCCAACCTGCTGCTGCTGGGCAAGATGGAAAACCGCATCCGCCTGATCGCACCGGCCACGCTGATGCCCTCGGGCGTGAACGAGTTCGGCTGCGAGGTCTTCGACAACATGGCCGAAGGGCTGAAGGGCTGCGACGTGGTGATGATGCTGCGGCTGCAAAAGGAACGGATGGATGGCGGCTTCATCCCGTCCGAGCGCGAGTATTACCATCGCTACGGCCTCGATGCCGAAAAGCTCGCCCATGCCAACCCTGACGCCATCGTCATGCACCCCGGCCCGATGAATCGCGGGGTCGAGATCGACGGCACGCTGGCCGATGACATCAACCGCAGCGTGATCCAGGATCAGGTCGAAATGGGCGTGGCGGTGCGCATGGCCTGCATGGACCTGCTTGCACGCAACCTGAAGGCCGAACGCGGGCGCGCGGCAGCCGAGGTGATGGTGTGACCCTGCACTTCACCAATGCGCGTCTGATCGACCCCGAGGCGCTCACCGACGCCTTCGGCAGCCTGACCGTCGTCAAGGGTCGGATCACGGCCCGCGATGGCCAGCCCCCAAAAGGCGCCACGATCATCGACTGCGGCGGAAAATACCTTGCCCCCGGCATCGTCGATCTGGGCGTCAAGATCGGCGAACCGGGCGAGCGGCACCGCGAATCGTTCCGCTCCGCCGGCCTCGCCGCAGCAGCCGGCGGCGTGACCACGATCATCGCCCGCCCCGACACCACCCC
>JBGSQL010000325.1:0-2444 GCA_041738105.1 Rhodobacter sp.
CCGCACTTTCGCCGATGCTCATCGCGCCGCGCGTCGGGTGAAAGCGCAGCCCCACCTCGGCCGCCGCCGCGATTGTGTCGTCCAGCCGCGCGCCATTGGGATAAAGATACAAATGGTCCGAGGTCATCGTGCAGCCCGACAGCGCCAGTTCCGCCAGACCCACCTGCGCCGAAACGAAAATCTCGTCCGGCCCAAACCGCGCCCAGATCGGATAGAGCGTCTTCAGCCAACCGAACAGCAGCGCATCCTGCCCCCCCGGCACCGCGCGGGTCAGCGTCTGGTACAGATGGTGGTGCGTGTTCACCAGGCCCGGCGTCACCACACAGCCCTGCGCCCCGATCACCGTGCCGCTGGTCGTCAGACCCTGTCCCACCGCGGCGATCACCCCGCCCCGGATCAGCACATCGCCCTGCGCAATCTCGCGCCGCGCGGCGTCCATCGTCACGACGCGCGTAGCGCCGCGCAGCAAGATCTCGGGGCTCACAGTTCTGCTTCCTCTCGTCTCATCCCGCCTGATGGCGCCCCCCGACGGATTGCAACCTGACCCGGCCGCCAAGGCGGCACCATAGGCCACATCAGGCGTCGCGCAGCACGGCCAGCGCCGCCGCATGAACCTCGCTGTTTGCGGCGGCCAGCACACGCCCCCCCTGATGCACCGGACCGCCCTGCCAATCGGTTACGATGCCGCCCGCCGCCTCGATCACCGCAATCGGCGCCATCACGTCATAGGTCTGCAAGCCGGCCTCGACCACCAGATCAATCTGCCCTGCCGCAATCAGTGCATAGGCATAGCAATCCATCCCGTAGCGCGTCAGGCGCACCTGCGGCACCAGACGTCGAAAGGCGGCCCCTTCCTCGGGCGTGCCCACTTCGGGGAAGGTGCTGAACAGGATCGCCTCGGACAGCGGGCGTGCGGGGCGGCACTTCAACGCCGCTTGCCCATCCGGCCCTGTAACGACGGCCCGCCCGAACCCACCCTCGAACCGCTCCCGGATGTAAGGCTGGTCGATCACTCCATAAAGCGGCCCGGTGCTGTCTGCCAAGGCAATCAGCACGCCCCAAGTGGGCGTTCCCGACAGATAGCCGCGCGTCCCGTCGATCGGGTCGATCACCCAGGTCAGCCCGCTAGTCCCTGCGACGGGGGGGCGCTCCTCGCCGAGGATCCCATCCTGCGGGCGACGGCGCGCCAGCACGGCGCGCATCCGGTCCTCCGACAGCCGGTCGGCGATGGTGACCGGGTCGAACCGCGTGGTTTCCTTGCTGTCAGCCGCTAGCCCGGCCGTGCGAAAGTGCTGCAACGTCGCCACGCGCGCCACATCGGCCAGTTCCGCCGACGTCGCGATGATATCCGCGATCTCGGCCGCCCCAAGTTGCGCCATGCTGCTGCCCCTTTGGCCATCCCCGTCCCGGCGCTAGCGCGTCGGGAGGGGCCGGTCAAGGGTGGGGCCGGTCAAGGGCGGCGCGTCAATCGGTGGGCGGCGTGTCGCGCAGGGGCTTTCAAGCGGCGGCGTCACTCAGCACACGCGCCAGATCGAACAGGCGGCGCCGCTGGGCCTCGGGGATCGAATAATAGGACCGGACAAGTTCCAGCGCCTCTTTGTCGCCCAGAATGTCGCTCTCGCCGGCGCGCGCGGCCGCGCTCGCATCGTCAAGGCCCTCGAAGAAAAAGTTGATCCCGACGCCCAGCGCATCGGCAATGTCCCAAAGACGCGAGGCACTGACCCGGTTCATACCGGTTTCATATTTCTGGATCTGCTGGAACTTGATGCCAACCTTATCGGCAAGCTGTTGCTGGGTCATGCCCACCATCCAGCGGCGGTGACGAATGCGTTTGCCTACATGGGCGTCAACAGGATGTTTCATAGGTATCTCCGGTCTCGTTAATTACTTCCCCTGCCTCTCTATAAGCAATTTTCGTGCCAAAATGCCGCCACCCTCGGTTGTCCACAACATTCCCGACTAACCCGTAAAAACCTGTCTTTTCGGATATGTCCATTTATACAGATGGCGAACTGGCACGACAGGTCGCGCGTGACGCTCTTGATCAGCCAGCAACTCGCGCAAAAGGATATATCCATTTTGCAAAGCAAAATGCAACGTTTTGCACCACACTCGTTCCATTTTGCGACAGTCCTTGCTCTGGCCGCGCCCCACCCGGCGCGCTAGACAGGGACGCACCGCCAGCGAGGTCAAGATGCGCGCCTTTCAGATCGAAACACCCAGCACCCCGCCCGTTCTGCGCGATATCGCGCCTCCGATGCCAGGACCGGGCGAGGTTTGCCTCGACGTCACGGCCTGCGGCCTGAACTTTGCCGATCTGCTGATGATCGAGGGCAAGTATCAAGACACGCCACAAACCCCCTTCACCCTGGGAATGGAGGTGGCAGGCCGCGTCGAACGGCTGGGGCCGGGCGTGACCGGTCCCGCGCCCGGGACGCGCGTCG
>JBGSQL010000366.1:0-3191 GCA_041738105.1 Rhodobacter sp.
CCGATGCAGGTGCTTTGCGCAATGCCCAGCTGCGAGCATTGCCACACGGCTTCGTAGGTCAGCGTGCCGCTGCGGCTGACGATGCCCACGGCCTTGCCCGTCGTACACTTGGCTTCGCTGATGTGCGTGTTGATGTAGCCGGGCATGATGCAGATCTTGCAGCCAGAGGTCGAATTTGTGTTTGGGAAAATCCGGGAAATAATAAGGGTCATAACCCGCAATATCAAAGCCTTTTTGCTGCAACAATTTAGCATCGCTGCCGAAGCCGCACGCACAGGCAGCGCCAGTGCGCAGGATGACTGTGCGCGAAAGACCCCTTCACCCTTGTCATGCACCTGTTATGTTATGCACAGGCAAGACCAGAGTTTGGCAGGACAGGACCAGTGTGATGAGGCGCCCCGTCGTCGGCATTATCGGCAATATGAGTCTTTTGAACGAAAGCTACCCGGTTCATGCGGGCGGCACCATGAACAGCGAGGCGGTGGCCGAGGTTTCGGGATGCCTGCCGCTGATCATTCCATCCGATCCCCGCTATGTCTCGGTGCCGGAACTGCTGGCGCTGTGCGACGGGTTCCTGCTGACGGGCGGCCGCCCGAACGTCCACCCCGAGGAGTATGGCGAGCAGGAAACCGAGGCGCATGGCGACTTCGAGCGGTCGCGCGATGCGATCACGATTCCGCTGATCCGCGCCTGCGTGGACAGGGGCCAGCCGTTCCTTGGCATCTGTCGTGGATTTCAAGAGGTGAACGTGGCGATGGGCGGCACGCTCTACCCCGAGATCCGCGATCTGCCGGGCCGCATGAACCACCGGATGCCGCCCGATGGCACGCTGGATGAAAAGTTCGCGCTGCGCCACCCCGTCCGTTTCACCGAAGGGGGCGTGTTCCACCGCCTGATGGGCGCGCAAGAGGTGATGACCAATTCGCTGCACGGCCAGGGGATCAAGCGACCCGGCCTGCGTATCGTGATCGATGGCGAGGCGCCTGACGGCACACCCGAAGCCATCTACGTCAAGGATGCAGCGGGGTTCACCCTGTCCGTCCAGTGGCATCCGGAATGGAACGCGACAGATGATCCGGTGTCGCGCCCGCTGTTCACCGCCTTTGGTGCGGCGGCACATGCCTGGGCCGCTCGGGGGCAGCCGTCGCGCAAACGCGCCTGATCAGACCGCGGCAAGCCCTTCGAGCATCAAGGCCAGCGTCCGGTGTGCGCGGGGCAGGCGGTCTTCGCCCTCGGGGGCCTCGGCGGCCCAGAATGCCAGGTTGTTGACCGCGCCGTTCAGCAGTTGGGCCATTGCCTCGGGATCGACCGGCACCACGCGCCCCTCTTCGATCAGGGCGCGCAAGTCGGCGATCAACATGCCCAGCCCTTCATCCATCAGGATCTCGTAGGCTTTCGGGCCAAGCACGGCGGGCGCATCCTGAAACAGGATCCGGCGCCGCGACGGATCGAGCATCTCATCCAGATAGCGCGCATAGCACTTGCAAAAGGCCAGCCAATGATCCGGCTCGGCGGCCCAGACCTGATCGAGCACGGCGTCGATCTCGACGTCGATCTTGCGCAGGACGGCCTCGAACAGCCCCGCCTTGTTGCCGAAATGATGGTGCAAGGCCCCCCTGGTCAGCCCCGCGTCCGCCGCGACGGCATCGAGAGACGTGGCCGCAAACCCTTGCTCTGAAAATGATTTCCTGGCAACTGCCAGAAGGCGGGCAATCGTTTCTTCGCGCATTTCGGCGCGGTTCCGTCGAGGCTCTGTTGACATACCATCCGTATGTGAATAGGAACTGACATACGAACCGTATGTCAATAAGGCGAGCGTTGCAAGATGACCGGGCTGGTGCGACGGATGCAGGCCGAGGCCGTGCCACTGACCCGGCTCGCCGTTCCGATCATCTTCGGCTATTCGGCCTCGATGCTGCCCGGCATCACGGATTCGCTGATGCTGGCGCCGCTGGGCCCGGTGCCGCTTGCCGCCGTCGGCCTGACCACCGCCGTCTCCACCATCCTTTTCGCATCGACCTGGGGCATGTTGACGGTCATGGGGGTGCGCATCGGCTCGGCCTGGGGGGCGGGCGAGGGGCGCCGCATCCCGCATATCCTGCGCAACGGGTTGGCACTGGGGCTTGTGACCGGTCTGGCAGGCGCCCTTGTGATGGGGCTCTTGTGGTTTGCCCTGCCGCGGTTCGGCCAGCCGGACGAGGTGCTGCGCGCCTTGCCGGCCTACTGGGCCAGCATCGCGCTTTCCATGGTCCCCTTCGCGGTGCTGGTGGTGTTCACCTCGGCTTTCGAGGCGGTGAACCGGCCCTGGCTCGGGACAGCCTTTGAATTCACGGCGGTCATCGTGAACGTGCCCCTGAACTATCTGCTGATCTGGGGTGGGCTGGGTCTGCCCGCGCTGGGGCTGTTTGGGGCGGGGCTGGCCACGCTCGCCTCCGAGGTGCTGGCTCTGGCAATGGCCTGGACATTCTGGACCCGCGCCCGGTCGATGCGCCGGATGCGTCTGCGCCGCGCGCTGGACTGGGCCGAGATCACGGGCGCCATCCGTGAAGGCGCGCCGCTGGGGTTTCTCTACGCCGCCGAATCCGGCGCGATGGCCGTCGGCACCCTGATGATCGGCACTTTCGGCACGATCGCACTGGCGGCGAACCAGGTCGTCTCGGCGGTGGGGGGCCTGCTCTACATGGTGCCGCTGGGCTTTGCGGGGGCGGTCGCGTTGCGCGTGGCGCAGGAACGCGGCGCCGGCAACGATGCGGCGCAGCGCGTGATCGTCTGGACGGCGCTGGTGATGAACGTGATCTGGCTTTCGGCGGCGATCCTGGTGCTTGTGTTCGGTGGGCGGGCGATCGCACAGGCCATCTCGGGCGAGCCCGAGGTCGTGGCGCTGGCCGTGCCGTTGTTCATGGCGATCGCGGCGATGCAACTGTCAGACGGCTTGCAATCAACCATGCTGGGGGCGCTGCGCGGCCTGTCGGATACTGTCTGGCCGGCGCTGGTCTCGATCCTGGCCTATTGGGGGGTCGCCTTGCCGCTTGGCTGGGCCCTGGCCACGGCCATGGGCCTGGGGCCTGTCGGGGTCTGGCTTGGCTTCGGCATCGGGCTTTCGATCGCGGGCGCGGCCCTGGCGCTCCGGTTTCGCTGGCGCACGGGCTAGGACAACCTTCGGACACGCACCGCAGCCCCCGCCACCGGCC
>JBGSQL010000416.1:0-5784 GCA_041738105.1 Rhodobacter sp.
CCTTGCTCGACCGCGTCGGCCTGCGCGCGCCACAAGGGTTGCACCGTCGGGTCGAACAGCCCGCCGCTGGCGCGGTGGACGGCGGCGGCGGTGGACAGGCAATCCAGCATCTCGAACGGCGGGTTTTCCAACACGCCCGCAGCGTTCAACCGCGTCAGCGCCGAGTCAGGACGATAGAGGCTGAACACCCCTTCCAGCCGGTCAATCTCGGCCATGGCGCGCGCGGCAAGGGCCGGGGCATCGGGGTGCGACAGGCGCAATGTCACGCTGGCGCCAAGGGCCACCCCGGTTTCGACATGCAGCGGGGCGGCACGGCCTGCGCCAGGGCTGACCGCCATCGCGGCGGAAAGCATCAGAAATCGGCGTCGGTTCAGCATGGTTTCACCCTTTTGTCCGTTGCGTCAGCGCGCGCAGGCGGCTTTCGTAATCGGCCTCGTCTTCGGATTGCAGCACGACCGGGGCGATCACCGCCGCGTCGGGAATGGCAGACAGGCCCAGAACCGCCCCGCCATGTGCGGCGGCAAACGCGGCGGCAGCATCCGGATCGGCAAAGGGCACCAGTTCCGGCGCGCCCATGCCGCCGGCCCGGGCTGATCCCACAACGAAATGCGCCGCCTTCGCGTCGATCCAGTTTGCAGGCCCGGGATCGGCCCAAGTCGCCCCGGGCGCCCCCATGTCATTCACCCAGATCGCCAGGATCGGGTGGCTTTGCTCTGGCAACCTGGCATAGGCAACCGCATCGCGCACCTGGCTGAAAAACAGCGGCGCGCCGGGCAGGCCGGCCAGATGGATCTGTGCCTTGGGGCCGTCATGTTCCAGCAGGTTCATCTGGCAATAGTGGCCCACGGCCTCGGCCGTCAATGCAACGGGGTCGACCGATTGCGCCGTCTCTTCCTTGCAGGCGGCCAGCAGCAGAACCAGAAGCAGCGCGCGTTTCATGGGATGACCTTTCGAAAGGCAAGATCGGCCAGCAGCAGCGCGGCAAAAGGCCAGATCAGAACGGACAACAGGGAGTGCCAGACAGGGATCACCGCTGCCGCCCCGCCAACACCTGCCGCCGCTGCCGTCGCCTGGGACGCAGACAGGTTGAACAGGCGGAACGCATCGGCCGGGTTGGCCAGCAGGGCCACGGGGAAGGCGTGTGTCGTGAACCAGCCGCCATCGTCGGCCACCACCCCCGCCAGAAGGCCAAGGTCATAGAGCACCACCAGCCCCAGCCACAGCCCGATGGCCAACCCCGCCGCCCCCGAGGGCCGCCGAGCCAGCGCCGACACGGCATAGCCCGCCCCCAGGAAGGTGGCGCCCAGCAGGACCGATGTCCACGACAGCCGCCACAGCGCGGGCAGCCCTGCGCCCGAGCCCGTGTCAAAGCCGAAGGCCACCCCGGCGGCCAGTCCGTGACCCACCAGAACCGCCAGCGCAAGGATGCCCAGATGGGCCAGCAACTTGCCCAGCAGCACCTCGCCCCGCGCAACCGGATAGGTCAGCAGCAGCGGCAGCGTTCCCCGCTCTACCTCTCCGGCGATGGCGTCAAAGCTCATCAGCAGGGCCAGTAGCGGCACCAGATAGACCGAAAGCGAGGTCAGCGACGCCACGATCACCGACAGCCGGTCCACCCCCAGCCCCCCCGAAGGCGCCGATCCCGCCAGCGCCAGCACCAGCGAGAAGACGGCCATCAGCACAAGGGCGATGGCAACCCAACGGTTGCGCAGGGCGATGCGAAACTCGGTTGTTGCGGTGGCAAGGATGCGGTTCATTGGCCGTCCCTTCGGCTGAAATGGCTGTAGATGTCCTCAAGACTGGGCGGCAGCACATCCAGATCGGCCACCTTGTCGCCAAACCCGGCGATCCGGCCCAAGATGTCCAGCTTTTGATCCTGCGGGCAGGTCAGGTGCAGCGCAGGGCCCACCATGATCGCCCCCGGCAGGCTGTCGGCGATCTGTGTGGCATATCCGTTCCGGGCCGTGACATGCATCATCACCGGCAGGTCGGCGCGGCGGCGCAGGTCGGCAAGACTGCCGGTCGCCACCAGCCGCCCCCCGGACAGGATCAGGATCCGGTCGGTGCGCGCCTCGACCTCGGTCAGCGCGTGCGACGACAGCAGGATCGACGCGCCCTCGGCGGCAAGACCATCGAGCAAAGTATAGAAATCACGCCGCGAGACGGGATCGAGGCCGCTGGTCGGTTCGTCCAGCACCAGAAGGCGCGGATGCCCGATCAGCGCCTGCGCCAAGCCGACACGCTGGCGCATCCCCTTGGAATAGGTGCCGATCCGGCGCTTGGCCGCTGCGTGCAGGCCCACCCGTTCCAGCAGCGGCAGGGCCAGTTTCCGGCTTTCACCGCGCAGAGCAAGGTAGTGGTGCAGTTGTTCCTCGCCGGTCAGCGCGGGGTGGAAGGCGGCATTTTCGGGCAAGTAGGCCACCTGTCGCAGCGCCTGCGGCGATCCGGGCGCGGCACCACAGACCTCGACCCGGCCCGCCGTGGCCGGGATCAAGCCAAGGATGATCTTCATCATGGTCGACTTGCCTGCGCCATTGTGGCCCAGCAGCGCGACACGTTCGCCGGGCGCGACCGAAAGGGTCACGTCCGTCAGGGCGTTCACCCCCTGAAAGGATTTAGTGAGTGCCGAGATCGTCAGGGTCGATGTCATCTTGCGGGCCTTTCGTCCAGCGATCGGCAACAGCGGCTTCGAGCGCGGCCAGATCATTGGATACGGGAATGGTCAGGGGGTGCATCAGGGGCGCGCTGTCCAGCACGCCCCCCGGCAGCATGGCCGGGAAGGCAGATTGCGACCAGCGCACCAGTTGCACGGCGGGCGATCCGGTCAGCAGGGACGCGGCGGGTTGCGACCACAGGATCTGGTCCATCAGGTCATTGGGGCGGAACACGCCATCGGCGATGCCGTCGCCGTTCAGGTCAAAGGCCGGATGGTCGGACCAGAAATTGCCGCGGCCCTCATGGCTCCATTCAACATGCCGGGTGCCGACGTATTTCACCTGCTCGCGGTTGCCGATGAAGGCATTTCCGGTCAGCACGTTGCGCTCTGACCCGGCGGTGAAGTGAATGCCGATGCCACAGCCCTGAAAGCGGTTGTCAAAGATCAGGTTCTTGTGGGCGTTGTAGATAAACAGGCATTTCTCTGCCCCGCCCCGCACAAGGTTGCCCGAGACGTCGCCGCCATTGGCATAATTCAGCATCAGGCCGTAGCTGCGGTCGCCAAGGCTGAGGTTGTCGCTGACCTGCACCTTGTTCGAGAACATGATCGCATACCCGAGGTGGTTGCCGATCGAGACGTTTCCGGCGATCTCGGAGTCGTTGGTGTACATGAAGTGAACCGCAAAGCGCAGATCGCGGAAGGTGTTGTTCCGAAATATGTTCTTGCGTGAGGCGTTGGCAAAGATGCCATCGCGCCCATAGCGGACCGTGTTCCCTTCGATCAGGGCGCCAGGACTGTTCCAGACGTAGATGCCATTGCCGCGGTCGTTCATCCTGGGGTTTTGCGTGCCCTCGATGACATTGTCCGAGACCCGCGCATCCTTGCCGCCGTGGACGTCGATGCCGTGCAGGTTGCCCAGCACATGGTTCTTGCGCAGAACGGCGCGGTCTGCACCCTTCAGGATCTTGATGCCGGCATCCAGATCTTGCCCGCTCAGGCCCGATCCGGTCACCGTCAGCCCTTCGATCGTCACATCCGGTGCCGCGATGGTCACGACGGTGCCCTGCCCGAGACCGTCGATCACCGCGGACCCCCTGGCTGTCAAGGTCAGGCTTCTGTCGATCATGACGGTGCCGGGATGGCGGCCGGGTTCAAGGACAAGCACATCGCCGGAAGACGCCCCGGCGATGGCGTGTTGCAAGGCGTCCGGCCCAGGCGCCACCACCACCTCGGCCGCCGTGGCGGACAAGGGCAGAAGCAGCGCGAGGATCAGGGCCGGACGCAGGAGCATGGCCTAGGCCCCTTTCGGTTCGACGAACATGCGGCCGCGCATCTCCATGTGGAGCGCGTGGCAGAACCACTGGCAGTAATACCAGTAGACGCCGGGCTGGGCCGCGATGAAGCTGACCGACGAGGTGGCCTGCGGCCCGATCTCCATCGCGACGCCATGGTTGCCCATGGTGAAGCCGTGGGTCAGGTCGTCGATGTCGTCGAGGTTGGTGACGATCACCGTCACCTCGTTGCCTTCCGCCACCGTGAACGTTTCAAGCGCAAACTGCGGCGCCTGGCTGGACATGTAGACCCGCACCTTGTTGCCGTCGCGGATCACCGTGTCCTGATAGTCGTCCAGGTCCACGCCATCCGCCTCGGCCTGCTTGCGGGTTTCGGCCCACATCTGGTCGTTGCGGTTCCAGACCGACAGCGGGTTGACCTTGGAGGAATGGACGATGATCGAGTCGTGCGGCTCGGCGAAGGTCGGGCTGTCATGCACCAGCGTCAGCTTGTCACCCTCGATCAGGAAAACCTGTTCGTTCTCGGGTTTCAGCGGGCCCACGTTCAGGAAGCGGTCCTTCGAGAACTTGTTCATCGAGATGTAGAACTTGGGCGAGGCGTCGAGCGTTTCGCCTTCGGCGGTCGAGTTGTGACCGGGCTGATAATGCACGTCCGCCTTGGTGACGATCGGATCGACCGCCTCGCCGGCAAAGGCGCGCACGGCCTTTTCGATGTCCCAGACCACCACCTGGCTGTCGAGGAACAGCGTGGTATAGGCGCGGCCCTGGCCATCAAACGCGGTGTGCAGCGGGCCAAGGCCCAGCTCGGGTTCCGCCACCACGACCGACCTTGGATCGGCGCCGTTGTAGAAGATGTCATCCAGCTTGCGCACGTCGATCACCGAAACGGTCGGCGACAGCTTGCCACCGATGCAGAGGTGGATCTTGTCGGGGGCCATGTTGCAGCCGTGCGGGTTGTTCGGGATCGGAACATAGCGGGTGTAGTTCTTGTTCTGGCCCTTGCGCCCGTCGATCACCTTGACGCCGTTCAGCTCGATGAAATCGCCCGCTGCGATGCCCTTCTCGATCTCGGCGATGTTGTAGACCACGACATGATCCATGTCCGCGGCCGTCATGTCGGACAGGGTCATCCCCATTTCCGAGTTGTAGGACGTCGAGAAGGCATATTTGCCGTCATAGTCCGCATCGGTGTTGTCGAGGTTGCCGGTAACCATCACCTGCCAGGCGATCGTCATGTCATCGGCGTTGATAGCCGTATAGAAGTTCACATATTGCGACGGATCGTCGAGGATCTTGCCGTCGTTGACCATCGGCACCTCATCTTCGCCATTGGCAAAGACGTAGTTGGTGCGCGGCCATTTCTGCGGGCGCATGCCATGGATGCCTTTTGCGTTCGGGATCTCGATGATCTTGTCGCACTTCATCACATCGCAACGCACGCGGGCGACGCGGGTGTTGGCCTTGTCGTTCATGAACAGGAAGCGGCCGTCATACTTGCCTTCGGTGAAGGACATGTGGACGTGGTGCAGGTCACCGTTCTGCGGATATTCGTGCCCGTTCGCGGCAAGAAACTGCTTCGTCTTCTCGGTCAGACCCTCGGTCAGGATCTTTTTCGATTCATTGGTTATGCCCCAGCCTGTCGCCGAGCACCGGTTGAACACCGGCACCCGCATGAATTCGCGCATCGAGGGAACGCCCAGAATGCGCAACTCGCCCGACTGGCCCGAGGACCAGAAGCCATAGAATTCATCCAGTTGCCCGGGCGCGACCTCGACCGAGGCGCGGGCGCTGGTGGTGCCTGCCAGGGTGGCGGCCCCGACGGCGCCACCCGTCAGG
>JBGSQL010000423.1:0-7110 GCA_041738105.1 Rhodobacter sp.
ACGAGGGCGATCTTTTGGGGCATGAGACGGGCCTTGGCGCTGGTGGCGGGCGCCGGGGGGCCGTCTGCCCCCCGGACCCCCCGAGGATATTTGGGAACAGAAGAAGGTCTGGAGCTATTCGGCGGCCTTCATCTGAAAGCCGTTCTCGATCATGTCCGAGGGGGCGACGGGATACTGACCCGAGAAGCAGGCGTCGCAGTATTGCGGGGACTCCGGATTGCGCCCTGCCGCCTCGCCCGCCGCGCGATAGAGCCCGTCGAGGGTGATGAACCGCAAACTGTCGACGCCGATCCAGTCGCGCATCTCGTCTTCGGACATGTTGGCGGCAAGAAGCTTGGAGCGTTCGGGCGTGTCGACGCCGTAGAAGCAGGGCCAGGCGGTGGGCGGCGAGGCGATGCGGAAGTGCACCTCGGCCGCGCCTGCGTCGATGATCATGTCCTTGATCTTGCGGCTGGTGGTGCCGCGCACGATGGAGTCGTCGACCAGGATCACCCGTTTGCCCTTGATCAGCGCGCGGTTCACATTGAGTTTCAGGCGCACGCCCATATTGCGGATCTGTTCGGTCGGCTCGATGAAGGTGCGGCCCATGTACTGGTTGCGGATGATGCCCATTGCGTAGGGTATGCCCGACTGCTGGCTGTAGCCGATCGCCGCGGGCGTGCCGCTGTCGGGCACGGGGCAGACGAGATCGGCATCGACCGGGGCTTCCTTGGCAAGTTCTACCCCGATCTGGCGGCGCGTCTCGTAGACCGAGCGGCCACCGAGGATCGAATCGGGACGCGAGAAATAGACATGCTCGAAGATGCAGAACCGCGGCTTGCGCCGTTCGAACGGATGGAAGCTTTCAAGCTTGCCGTTTTCGATCACCACCATCTCGCCTGGCTCGATCTCGCGGATGAATTCGGCGCCGATGATGTCGAGGCCACAGGTTTCCGACGACAGCACCCAGCCTTCTTCGCCCAGCCGGCCCAGGACGAGCGGGCGCACGCCCAAGGCGTCGCGCACCCCGATCAGCTTGGTGCGCGTCATGGCCACGACCGAGAACGCCCCCTCGACCCGGCGCAGTGCGTCCTTGATGCGTTCCGAGATGTTCTTCTGGATCGAGCGGGCCATCAGGTGGATGATGCATTCGCTGTCGGAGGAGGACTGGAAGATCGAGCCGCGTTCGATCAGTTCGCGGCGCAGCGCGGTTGCGTTTGTAAGGTTGCCGTTATGGGCGATTGCGGCACCGCCCATCGAGAACTCGCCAAAGAAGGGCTGCACGTCGCGGATCGCGGTCGCGCCCTTGGACCCGGCGGTGGAGTAGCGCACATGGCCGATGGCGAGCGTGCCCGGCAGCGTGTCCATCACCGAGCGGTTGGTGAAATTGTCGCGCACATAGCCGAAGCGGCAGGCAGAATTGAAACCCGTTTCAGGATCGTACGAGACGATGCCGCCCGCTTCTTGCCCGCGATGCTGGAGCGCATGCATCCCGAGCGCCACGAAATTCGCGGCATCCGCCATCCCGATCACGCCGAAGACGCCGCATTCTTCCTTGAGCTTGTCGTCATCAAAGGGGTGGGCGAGGAAAGGGCGCATCAAAAGGCGTCTCCGAATCCGGGGTCAGGGCATGCCAAGCATGTAGTGCCTCTGGGGCTACAAGTCACGGGGTTGCGTCACCGGAACGTCACATCGTGCGCTACCGGTGGACGCAGAGGGCCGGGGGTGTCAGTTTTCGGGGGCCACGGGCGCGGGCTCGGCGGGTGCCGGGGCCGCATCCGGGGCAGAGGACGGCGCGCCGCAACTGGCCACCAGGGCCTCATAGCGACTGACGATCCAGCCCGGCGCATCCTCGGGGATGGACTCGTTCAGGCTGCCCTGGAACGAGGCGAAGACCTTGGCCGAACGCGAATTGTCCACCATCGGAATGGTCTCGCTTGCAACGGCGCGGTCGTAGACGATGAAGGCTACGGCGACCAGCAGCACGCCACGCGCGACCCCGAAGAGAAAGCCAAGCGCCTGATCCAGCCCGCCCAGAACCGACCGCTGGACCGCCGACGAGAACAACGGCGTGAACAGCGACATGACCACAAGCCCGAGGGCAAAGACGGCGGCGAAGGACGCGATGATCGACAATTCGCAGCTTTCGGCCAGGAAATCGCCGACCACGGGCAATTCCTTGATCAGGGGTTCGGCCTGTGGCGCAAAGATGTAGGCCAGCACCGCCGCGCCGATCCAGCCGGCGATCGCCATGCCTTCACGCACCAGCCCGCGGGAATAGGCGAGGATCGCCGACAGCACGATGACGGCCGCGACGATGCCGTCTATCAGGGTAAAGCCTTCCATGGTCCTGCTCCCGTAGGGCTTATCCTGCCCCGAACATTTCACCGACGAAAGCCGTCAGATCCTGCATCTGCCGGATCCGCAGGCCCTCTGCGCCCCCGAGTTTCGACCCGGCCGGCAGCGTCGCCTGTGAAAAACCAAGTTTCGACGCTTCTTTCAACCGGTTTTCGGTCTGCCCGACGGGACGGAGCGCACCCGACAGGCTGATCTCGCCGAAAAGCACCATCTCTGGCGGAATTGCCACATCTTCGCGGGCCGACAGCAGGGCCCCGGCAATCGCAAGATCAGCCGCGGGTTCACTGACCCGCATGCCACCGGCCACGTTCAGGAACACGTCGAGCCCCGCGAAGGGGATGGCGCAGCGCGCCTCGAGCACGGCGAGGATGGTCGAGAGCCGACCCGAGTCGATGCCGACGACGGTTCGGCGTGGTGTGCCCAGTGACGAGGGCGCGACCAGCGCCTGGATCTCGGTCAGCACCGGGCGCGACCCCTCGATCCCGGCAAAGACGACAGAGCCGGGGGCGGGGCGATCGCGATCAGACAGGAACAGGGCCGAGGGATTCGTGACCTGCGCGAGGCCGGTGCCCGTCATCTCGAACACGCCGATCTCGTCGGCGGGGCCGAAGCGGTTCTTGACCGCGCGCAGAATGCGGAACTGGTGGCCGCGCTCACCCTCGAAGTAGAGCACGGTATCGACCATATGCTCGACCACGCGGGGGCCTGCGATCTGACCGTCCTTGGTGACATGGCCGACAAGGATCACGGCCACGTTGCGGCGCTTGGCGAAGGTGACGAGTTCATGCGCGGCCGCACGCACCTGCGAGACAGAGCCGGGCGCGCTTTCGACGGTATCGAGCCACATCGTCTGGATCGAATCGATGATCGCAAGCGCCGGGCGCTCGGCGTCAAGGGTGGTGAGGATGTCGCGCAGGTTCGTCTCGGCTCCCAGCCCGACCGGGGCATCCGTCAGATCGAGACGCTGGGCGCGCATGCGCACCTGTGCCGCCGCCTCTTCGCCCGAGATGTAGAGGCACCTCAGGCCGGTGCGCGCGAAACTTGCGGCGGCTTGCAGCAGCAGGGTGGATTTGCCGATGCCCGGATCGCCACCGACCAGGATGGCCGAGCCGGGCACGAGGCCGCCGCCCAACACGCGATCCAGTTCCTCCAGCCCCGACGAGCGGCGTGGCAGGGGCGCCTCTGCCGTGGACAGAGTGCTCAGCGCCACGGCGCGGCCCTTGCCGCCCAGGGATTTCGGGCCGGCTGAAAGGGGCGCCTCTTCGGCAATCGAGTTCCAGGCGCCGCAGGCTTCGCAGCGCCCGGCCCATTTGCGGTGAACCGCGCCGCAGGCCGAGCAGGTGAAGTTAGGGGAGGGTTTTGCCATGGCCTTACCTGCCCGATCCGGGGGCGGGCATCAAGCCTTGGCGAAGGCGGCCTCGGTCTGCCAGGCAATCATCAGCGAGGCAAGGATGCAGCCGGTGAAAAGGTAGAGGCCCCAGGCGACCTCGACCGTGGCAAGGCCGACGCCTTTCACCACGACGATGTAGAGCGCGATCAGGAACACGTCGGCCATCGCCAGACGGCCGAGGGCGTGCAGCGCCGGCAGGGTGCGGGGCGACAGAAGGCCGAAGTGCAGCAAGGCCAGGCCAAGGGTTTTGGCCCAGGGCGCGAACAGCGCCAGCATCGTCACCAGAAGGGCAAGCGGGATGTCGGTGCGCCAGAGCGATTGCAGCCCGCTGACGACCGAGATTTCGGACAATCCGAACAGCGGCAGAACGCCTGCGCGCAGCAGGGGCGCGAACCAGGCGATCGGAAACAGAACCAGCAGTGACAGGTTGGCAAGGCGCAGCATGATGCCGCTTTAGCGCAACGGATGGATCGGCGACAGGGCCTTGCGCCGGGATCAGGCCATGAGATTGCGTTTGCGCCGGATCAGCACGGCGAGAGCAACCGCCCCCCAGAAGCACAGCCAGGACAGGCCAAGTGCCACCAGATGCAGCGCGTCGAGCGCCTCGAGGATCGAGCTTCCGGCCAGCCGGGGTGCGGCAAAGGTCGTGACCAGCAGGTTGAAGGCCAGGGCCGCCCCGGTTGCCCCGATTGCAAGGAGATAGGCGGTCTGGTGCCCGGGCCGGGCCCAGGGGCGCCGGCGGATCAGCATTTGCAACATGATGAAGGGGGGCACGCAGAGGATCACGGTCAGGCCCAGGAAGATCGAAATGTTTATCATGAGGGCTCCCATCCAGGTGCTCCTTGTGACGCGAGGTGCCCGAACGGGCTGCTCTATCTCTGTTTGCAGAAAAGATACGCCAAAACCGGCGCCCTGTCAAAGCGCCGCACTGCAGAAAAGCGGGGATCTGCCTAGCGGATTGCCGCGATCGGCCCCTCGGCGCGTCCGTGGATGAATTGCTGGACGAAGGGATCGGGCGTGGTGTCAAGCTCGGCGACAGTTCCGGCCCACTGGATGACGCCGGCATGCAGCATCGCCACCCGATCGGCGATGGCGCGGACGGAGGTCATGTCATGCGTGATGGTCATCGCGGTTGCGCCCATCTCGGTCACGATCTCGCGGATCAGGTCGTTGATGACGCCGGCCATGATCGGATCGAGCCCGGTCGTGGGTTCATCGAAGAAGATGATCTCTGGCTCGGCGGCGATGGCGCGGGCAAGGCCCACGCGCTTTTGCATGCCGCCGGACAGTTCCGCCGGGAACAGATCGGCCACGGCCGGGGTCAGACCGACGCGGCGCAGCTTTTCCAGCGCGATCTCGCGGGCTTCGGCCTTGGGACGCTTCAGATGGCCATGCAGCAGGCGGAAGGCCACATTTTCCCACACCCGCATCGAATCGAACAGCGCCCCGCCCTGAAAGAGCATCCCGAAGCGGGCGAGAAAGGCATCCCGCTCGACCTTCGTCACGTCCTGCCCATCGAGCGTGATGGTGCCGCCATCCGGCTTGACGAGGCCCAGGATGCATTTCAGCAGAACCGACTTGCCGGTGCCCGACCCGCCGATGATGACCATGCTTTGGCCCGACGCGATCGTCAGGTTGACGCCGCGCAGCACCGCGTTCGCCCCAAAACTTCTGGTGACGCCCTTGAGTTCGATCATGACGTGAAGAACAGTTCGGTCAGGATGTAGTTCGAGGCCAGGATCAGGACCGAGGCCGCGACTACCGCGCCCTTGGTGGCCTGCCCCACGCCCTGCGCGCCGCGGCCCGAGGTCATGCCGTAGTAGCACCCCATCAGCGCCACCAGAAACCCGAACACCGCCCCCTTGAGCAGACCCGAGGTGATGTCCCAGGGTTCCAGAAAATCAACCGTGGTCTTGAGGTAGGTCGCGGCATTGAAGCCTAGGCGATTGACACCCACGATCCAGCCGCCGGCGATCCCGATGGCATCGCCCACGGCGACCAGCACCGGCACCGTCAGCGTTGCGGCCAGGACGCGCGGCACGGCGAGATACTTGATCGGGTTTGTCGAGAGCGTCACCAGGGCGTCGATCTGTTCGGTCACTTTCATCGTGCCGATTTCGGCGGCGATCGACGAGGCGACGCGCGCCGCGACCATCAGCCCGCCCAGGACAGGGCCAAGTTCGCGCACCATGCCGATCGCCACGATGTTCGGCACGACGGACTCGGCGTTGAAGCGGGCACCACCCGAATAGATCTGAAGCGCCAGCGCGCCGCCCGTGAAGATCGCGGTCATCCCGACGACCGGCAGGCTGAACCAGCCGATCTGCAGCACGGCATGGCCGAATTCGCGCAGGTAGAACGGCGGGCGCAGCATGTGGCTTAGCACTTCGGCGGCAAAGCCCGCGACCCGCCCGATCGCGGCAAGCAGACCAAGCACCGAACGCCCGAGCCGGGCAACCGGGGCAAGAACCGTCATGCGCCGGCACCCAGATAGCGGCGCTGGTAGCGCGGCGAAAGGCCGGTCAGCACCTCATAGGCCAGGGTGCCTGCAATGTCGGCGAGATCGTCGATCGTCTGGAACGGGCCCAGGATATCGAGCGTCTGGGGCACCTCGTCAAGATGGGTGACATCGACGGTGATCAGATCCATCGAGACGCGGCCAAGGATCGGGCAAGGCACGTCGCTGTGCCACAGCATCGCGGCATTCGACAAGCTGCGCATCAGCCCATCGGCATAGCCGCCGACCACGGTGGCGACCCGGCTGGGAACCTCTGCCGCCCAGGTGCCGCCGTAGCCGACCGTCTCACCGGGGGCGAGGTCGCGCAACTGCACGACGGGCAGTGCCAGGCTGACGGTGGGTTGCGCCGCATCGAACGGGTGGCCGCCGTAAAGCCCGATGCCGGGGCGGGTCAGGTCAAAGTGATAGTCCGGGCCCAACAGGATACCGCCCGTAGCCGCAAGGGAACGCGGGACGCCGGTGCCATCGGTCATCGCGTGGAACTCGGCCAGTTGCGCCGCGTTCATCGGATGGTCCGAGTCGTCGGCACAGGCGAGGTGGCTGACGATCATCTGCGGGCCAGCCTCGAGCAGGATGCCGGCGACCGCCTGCCATTCGCCGGCCTCCATCCCGAGGCGGTTCATGCCGGTGTCAAGTTGCACACCGAAGGGATGATCGGGCAACGCCTCGAGGTGGCGGGTGATCTGGTCGATCGAGTTCAACAAAGGCGTCAGGTCGAGATCGTGGATCATCTCGGTGTCGCCGGCCATGTGGCCGCCCAGCACGCAGATCTGCGGGCCGGGGCCGAGGGCCTGGCGGACGGTGGCGCCCTCTTCTGCCATCGCCACAAAGAAGCGCCGTGCGCCAGCCTGGGCGAGGGCGCGGG
>JBGSQL010000431.1:0-1585 GCA_041738105.1 Rhodobacter sp.
GTGATTGCCGCGGCGGCGCGCGGGTGGGGCAGCGAGGTCGCGATCGGGGCCGGGGCCGTGCCGCAGATCGACATCGCACTGTCGCCAGCGCGGCCCGAGGCGCAGGAGCTCTATCAGGCAATACCCCTGCGTCAGTCCACGCGCTCGCTCTACGACGGGCAGGCGGTTTCACTCGAGGATCTGGCCCTGCTCGAAGCGGCGGCGCGACAAGAGGGCGTGTCGGTCCTGGTCTTTACCGAGGCCACCGACCGCGATGCGATCCTAGATTTCGTTGTCGCCGGCAACAGCGCGCAGATGGACGATCCCGCCTTCATACAAGAACTGGCCGATTGGCTGCGGTTCAGCCCTGCGCGCGCGATCGAGACCGGTGACGGGCTCTTCTCGGCCTGTTCTGGCAACCCGGTCCTGCCGGATTGGATCGGGCGGCGGGTCTTTCCAACGGTTTTCAGGAAAGACACTGAGAACGCCAAGTACCGAGACCAGATCCGCTCTTCGGCCGGGATTGCGGTCTTTGTCGGCACTGAGGCGAACCCGCAGCACTGGATCAGGGTCGGGCGCAGTTTCGAACGCTTTGCGTTGCAGGCGACTGCGCTCGGTATCCGTACAGCGCACCTTAACCAACCGGTCGAGGTGCCGTCCGTCCGGGTCGACTTTGCGCGTTGGCTTGGGATGCCCGACGCGCGGCCGGACCTGGTGATCCGGTTCGGCCGCGCGCCCGCGATGCCGATGTCTCTGCGGAGATCCGTGAGTTCGGTGCTCGTGTGATGGGCGTTCGAATACCTGCGAACAAGAGGCGCCCGTGCAGTTGTCGAGGACGGGGTTGATTCCAGTAGTTGGTTTGGACTCGAAGAGGTCATCCGAACCGCCTTCTCACGATCAACGCCTGTTTCGCAGCTTGAACGCCAGCAGTGTGGGGCCTTGCTAGCGTTCCTTTTGCTTGCTCGGATTCCTGTGCGATCTTGACGCGTCATACCGGCGTGGTGACACATCGAAAGAGAGGGCGGACGGCGCGCAACGCGTCTATGGATTAACGTCCCAGAGTGGGCCCTGTCGGGCATCCAACAATCTACCTTGCGCCGCACAGTCACGTTTCAAAAGGATACCGGCCATGTCTGACAACTTCGCCCGCTACCCCAGCTTGGCCGACAAGGTTGTCTATGTCACGGGCGGCGCCTCCGGCATCGGCGCAGAGATCGTGACAGCCTTTGCTAACCAAGGCGCAATGGTCGGATTTGTCGACATCGATGCAGAAGCGAGCGCGGCACTCTGCGCGGCCCATTCCAACGTCACGCATGAAGTTTGCGATCTGCGCGAGATAGACAACTTGCGAGCCGCCTTCGCGGCACTGCGGGGAAGGATCGGTGCAGCGCAAGTTCTGGTCAACAACGCCGCGCGAGACGACCGGCATTCATGGACAGAGGTCACACCTGAGTACTGGGACGACCGGATGAACACGAACTTGCGGCATCAGTTCTTTGCGACGCAGGCAGTGGCCCCGGACATGATCGCGATGGGGGGCGGGTCGATCATCAACATGGGGTCGAACAGCTGGTTCGAGGCAGGGGGTGGTTTTCCTGCTTATGCA
>JBGSQL010000435.1:0-2312 GCA_041738105.1 Rhodobacter sp.
CGGTCCTGGCAGCGCCGCGCGCTGGGCGGGGTTTGGCAGGGCTGGGCGCTGATCTACAACCAGTCCACCCTGCTTGGACCCGTGGCGCAGACGGCCGGGGTGCCGACGGGCGCCGCGATCGAGCGCGGAACAACGGCGAACGGCGAGTTCGTGCGCTTTGCCGATGGCACACAGATCTGCACCCATGCAGGCCTTGCCGCGGCCAGTTCAGCAACCGCCACCGGCGCGCTTTTCCGGTCAGCGGATGTGGCCTGGACCTTTCCGGTGCTTTTCGCGGCCCCCCCGGTGGTGACCGGCAGCGTCGACGATGCCGATGCCTGGTGCAAGGCGGGCACCCCGACGGGGGCCGGCACCAGCCTGCGGGTGCTGTCCGCGATCACCAAGCCGGGCGCGCTTGGTCTGCGCGTGCTGGCGGTCGGGCGCTGGATCTAGGCCGGGACTGGCCACCCTCCACCGCATCGGCGGGCGTGACACCGCCAAGCCGGCTTGCTATGCCCAAGGCGCGAGTTTGCAGGAGCGTGCCGTTGTGCTGATCGAACAGACGGATCTGGCTGGCCTTATGGTTCTTACGCCGCGCCGGTTCGGCGATGCGCGCGGCTTTTTTTGCGAAAGCTGGAACCGCAGGCTGATGGCAAGCCACGGCCTGCACAACGATTTCGTGCAGGACAACCATTCGCTGTCGGAACGCGCAGGCACGCTGCGCGGGCTGCACTATCAGGCCCCGCCGCACGCGCAGGCCAAGCTGGTGCGCTGTGGCCGGGGGCGGCTGTTTGATGTGGCGGTGGATATCCGGCAGGGCAGCCCGACCTATGGCAAATGGTTCGGGATCGAGTTGACGTTTGAGAACGGCAAGCAATTGCTGATCCCCGAGGGCTTTCTGCACGGCTTCGTCACGCGCGAACCGCAGACCGAGATCATCTACAAATGCACCGATTACTATGAACCCGCCTCGGATGGTGCCGTGCGGTTCGACGACCCCGATCTGGGCATCGACTGGGCACTGACGGAACCCGCGGTGCTGAGCGACAAGGACGCGGCCGCGCCGCACTTGCGCGACATCGCGCCCCCCTTCCCGCAAGAGGTGCGGCCATGAAGATCGCCAGAAAGATCCTTGTCACCGGGGGGGCGGGGTTCATCGGCTCGGCGGTCGTGCGCCATGCGGTGCGGGCGGGGCACAGTGTGGTGAACCTTGACGCCCTGACCTATGCCGCGAACCTGGCCAATGTGGCGCCGGTGGCCAACAGCCCGCTTTATGTTTTCGAACAGGCCGACATTCGCGACCGCGCCGCGCTGGACCGGATCTTTGCCACCCATGCCCCTGACGCCGTGATGCATCTGGCCGCGGAAAGCCATGTCGATCGGTCGATCGACGGGCCCGGCGATTTCATCGAAACGAACATCACCGGCACCTTCAACCTGCTGGAAGCCGCGCGCGCCTATTGGCAGCGGCAGGGCCAGCCCGACAGTTTCCGCTTTCACCACATCTCGACGGATGAGGTGTTCGGGTCACTGGGCGAGGACGGACAGTTCACCGAAGACACGCCCTATGCCCCGAACTCGCCCTATTCCGCCTCGAAAGCGGCCAGCGACCATCTGGTGCGGGCCTGGCACGAAACCTATGGCCTGCCGGTCCTGCTGACGAATTGCTCGAACAACTACGGCCCCTATCATTTCCCTGAAAAGCTGATCCCGGTCGTGATCCTAAAGGCGCTGGCCGGGGCGCCGATCCCGGTCTATGGCACCGGCGAGAACGTGCGCGACTGGCTGTATGTCGAGGATCACGCCGATGCGCTGCTGACCGTGCTGACCGCCGGGCAGGTCGGCCGCAACTACAACATCGGCGGCGAGAACGAGCGGCGCAATATTGATCTTGTGCGCACGATCTGCGCCATCCTTGATGAAAAGCGCCCTGCGTCGGCCCCTCATGCCGATCAGATCCAGTTTGTCGCGGACCGCCCCGGCCATGATCTGCGCTATGCGATCGACCCGAGCCGGATCCGCACCGAGCTTGGCTGGCGCCCCTCGGTTACGGTAGAGGAGGGGCTGGCGCTGACGGTGCAATGGTATCTCGACAACGAGGCCTGGTGGCGCCCGCTGCTGGACCGCCAGGGTGTCGGGGCGCGGCTGGGGGTGAGAGCATGAAACTGCTGGTATTCGGATCGACAGGACAGGTCGCGCAAGCGCTGCGCCGCCATATGCCCGAGGCGCGTCTGCTGTCGCGCGAGGCGGCCGATCTGACCGATCCCGCCGCCTGCGCCGCGGCGATCACTGCGGCACGGGTGGATGCGGTCATCAACGCCGCGGCCTATACC
>JBGSQL010000445.1:0-1810 GCA_041738105.1 Rhodobacter sp.
CACGGCCCGCTCGCGGCAGCCGCCCCGCAGGTCGAGCTTTGGCTCGACGGCGGGCACAATCCGGCAGGGGGTCAGGCGCTTGCGGCCACGCTCGCGCAGATGCCCAAACGTGCGACCCACCTGATTTGCGGGATGCTCAACACCAAGGACGTGACCGGCTACCTGCGCCCGCTTGCGCCCCATGCGGTCTCGCTCACCGCCGTCTCGATCCCCGGTGAAGCGAACACCCTGTCGGCCGAGGCAACCAAAGCCGCCGCCCTCGCCGTGGGGCTGCCCGCCTGCGTTGCTCCCAGCGTCGGTGCGGGCCTGAACGCGATCGTCGCGCAAGATCCCGCCGCCCGCGTGCTGATTTGCGGCTCGCTCTATCTCGCCGGGCAGATCCTGCGCGAAAATGGCTGACCACCCCCGCTTCTTCTGTTCATAAATATCCCGGGGGTCCGGGGGCAGCGCCCCCGGCCCTCTCCGCCCGCACAGGCCAATGGCCTTTCGCGCACAACCCGAGCCATTGCGGCCGCGCGAAACCACCCCTACGTTTTCGGCACGATCCAGCTTGCGAAGGCATCCCATGACCCTTTCCCTTGGCCTCGACACATTCGGCGACGTGACACTTGGGCCTGACGGCGCGCTTCAGCCGCAGGATCAGGTGCTGCGCGACCTGCTTGATCAGGGCACGCTGGCCGACAGCGTGCAGGTCGATTTCCTTGGCCTGGGCGAGCACCACCGCGACGATTTCGCCGTGTCGGCCCCCGAGGTCGTCCTCGCCGCCATTGCCGCAAGAACCACACGCATCCGCCTCGGCTCTGCCGTCACCGTCCTGTCCTCCGACGATCCGGTGCGCGTGTTCCAGCGATTTTCTACTCTCAACGCCCTGTCCAGCGGACGGGCCGAGGTCATCCTTGGCCGCGGATCCTTCACCGAAAGCTTCCCGTTGTTCGGCTACGACCTGGAAGACTACGAAAGGCTGTTCGAGGAGAAGCTCGATCTTTTTACCCACTTGCTGCGCGATGATGTCGTCAGCTGGACCGGCCAGACCCGCGCCGCGCTCAAGAACCAGCGGGTGTTCCCCCGCCTGGCACCCGAAGGGCTGCGCGTGTCGATCGGTGTCGGCGGCAGCCCTGAATCTGTGGTGCGCGCCGTCCATCATGACCTGCCGATGATGCTGGCGATCATCGGCGGCGATCCGCGCCGTTTCCTGCCCTATGTCCAGCTTTACCAGCGTGCAGCGCGCCAGATGAACCGCCCGGTTCACCCGCTTGGGGTCCATTCCCCCGGCCACGTCGCCGCGACGGACACGGCGGCGCAGGACCAACTCTGGCCGCACTATCGCAAGATGCACGACCGCATCGGGGGTGAACGGGGCTGGCCCCCCCTGACGAAGGATCAGTTCCTTGCGGAAGTCGCGCATGGGTCGCTGTATGCGGGTTCCCCCGAAACCGTGGCCCGCAAGATCGCGTCCACCGTTGCCACCCTCGGTCTCGGACGCTTCGATCTGAAGTATTCGAACGGCGCGATGCCCCATGCCCAGATGATGGAAAGCATCCGCCTTTATGGCGAGCAGGTCATCCCGATGGTACGCGATCTGCTGGCGGCGCGGGCGGCCTGAACCCGGCGCCCCGGCTTTTGGTCACACTGCGATGTTGTCGATCAGCCGCACTCCGCCCACCCAGGCGGCGGCCAGCAACCGTGCGGGGCCGTCAAGCTGCTCGATCCAGCGCAGGGTTTCGGCATCGCACAGGTCGATGTAGTCCACGGTGTCGAACCCGGCCGCAAGCAGCCCCGCGCGCGCGGCGGCCAGCGTGGGCGCAACCGC
>JBGSQL010000463.1:0-1736 GCA_041738105.1 Rhodobacter sp.
GCGGCCGCGTGCGGCGGCACTCACGCTGGTCGGGCGCGAGGGACGGTTCGATCTTGTGCCCGACGGCGCGGCGTGGGATGCGCCTGCGCAACGCGGACTGACCGAGGACGACCTGCTGACCATGTTCGGGGCCACCGATGCACCAGTATGAAACCGATGGCGCGGCGATCTACCGCCAGTCTTTCGCGATGATCCGGGCCGAGGCGGATCTGGCGCGCTTCACCCCTGACGAGGAACAGGTTGCGGTGCGGATGATCCATGCCGCCGGGATGGTCGGGCTGGAGCGGGACATCCGCTTTTCGCCCGGCTTCGTGGCGGCAGCACGCACGGCGCTTCAGGCGGGGGCACCGATTCTGTGCGATGCGCGCATGGTCAGCGAAGGCGTGACGCGCAAGCGGCTGCCGCGCGACAATGCGGTGATCTGCACCCTGCACGATCCCGACGTGCCCGCCCGCGCGGCCGCGATGGGCAACACCCGCTCGGCAGCGGCGCTAGAGCTGTGGCGCCCGCATCTGGCCGGCGCTGTGGTGGCAATCGGCAATGCACCGACCGCGCTGTTTCATCTGCTGAACATGCTGCTCGATCCGGCCTGCCCGCGCCCCGCCGCGATCATCGGTTGCCCGGTGGGCTTTGTGGGCGCGGCCGAATCGAAAGAGGCGCTCTGGGCCGAACAGCCGGTGCCCTGCTGCATCGTCGCGGGGCGGTTGGGCGGGTCGGCCATCACCGTGGCCGCGATCAACGCCATCGCGAGCCGGATGGAATGACACCGGGTGTGATCTACGGGCTGGGACTCGGCCCCGGCGAGCCGGATCTGATGAGCGTGCGCGCCGACCGGCTTTTGCGCCGCGCCCGCCATGTGGCCTATTTTCGCAAGGCCGGCCGTCCGGGTCAGGCGCGGCGCATCGTCGAGGGGGTGTTGCCCGAAGGCGTCATCGAATACGCGATGGAATACCCGGTCACGACCGAGATCCCGCTGGACGATCCCGCCTATAATGCCGCCCTGTCAGGCTTTTACGCCGATTGTGCCCGCCATCTTGGCGCCTTGTCTACGGCGGGCGAGGATGTGGTGGTGCTGTGCGAGGGCGATCCCTTCTTCTACGGCTCGTTCATGCATCTCTACACCCGCCTGATTGACAGCCATCCGGTGCAGGTCGTGCCCGCGATCACCGGCATGTCCGGGGCCTGGACGGCCACTGGACAGCCGATCACCTGGGGCGACGATGTGCTGACCGTCCTGATGGGCACCCTGCCCGAGGCCGACCTGGTGCGCCACATGGCCGATACCGATGCGCTGGTGGTGATGAAGATCGGGCGCAACATCGACAAGGTGCGCCGTGCGTTGCAGGCGGCGGGGCGGCTAGATCAGGCGTGGCTGGTCGAGTTTGCGACGATGCCGGGGCAAAAGGTGATCCGCCTGGCCGAGGCAGAAGGCCGCGTGACGCCCTACTTCTCGATCGTGCTGGTGCACGGGCACGGGCGGCGGCCATGACCGGATGGGTCAGGATCGTGGGCCTCGGGCCCGGCGCCGACACGCTCGTCACGCCAGAGGTGACGCAGGTGCTGGCGCAGGCAACCGACGTCATCGGCTACATCCCCTATGTTGCCCGGATCACCCCGCGCGACGGGCTGACGCTGCATCCGTCCGACAATCGGGTCGAGGTGGATCGTGCCCGCCACGCGCTGACACTGGCCGCGGCCGGGCGCCGCGCCGCCATCGTCTCGTCCGGCGATCCCGG
>JBGSQL010000010.1:0-5117 GCA_041738105.1 Rhodobacter sp.
CCTAAGGCCTTGCGTCGCGCGGATGGCCGGATGACCGCGGCCCCGGACCTGATCCGGGGACGAGGAAAGTCCGGACTCCATGAGGCAAGGGTGCCGGGTAACGCCCGGCCGGGGCAACCCGAGGGAAAGCGCCACAGAGAACAGTCTGCCCCATCGGCCGCAAGGTCCGGGGTGATGGTGAAACGGCGGGGTAAGAGCCCACCGCAGGTCTGGCAACAGAACTGGCACGGCAAGCCCCACCCGGAGCAATGCCGAATAGGGGCCTCGCGTGGGCTGGTCATCGGGTGCAAGCCTTGTCGAGGAAAGTCCGGGCTCCATGAAGCAAGGGTGCCGGGTAACGCCCGGCCGGGGTAACCCGAGGGAAAGCGCCACAGAGAAGAGTCTGCCCCACGGATCTGGCAACGGATCGGGGGTGATGGTGAAACGGCGGGGTAAGAGCCCACCGCGGACCGGGCAACCGGGACGGCACGGCAAGCCCCACCCGGAGCAATGCCGAATAGGGGCCTCACGCGGGCTGGTCCGGCGGCGCAAGCCGCGCGGATACCGCCGCAGGGACGCTTCAGCCCAGAGGCCCGGGTTGGCAGCTTGAGCCCGTCGGTAACGGCGGGCCGAGAGGAATGGTCATCCAGGGTGGAGTGATCCGCCTGGACAGAACCCGGCTTACAGGCCATCCGCGCGCTTTTGTCCGGCCGGGGGCAGGACAGATAGAAAATAATGAATGGATATTGATCTGGCGCAATGCGCCGGTCCCGCCGCTGTCTCACGGTCTGACGCGCGGTTGGCAGGGTATCGCCCGGCTGGCCATCATCGGGCAATGGAGGTCTGCCATGAAACGTATCGCCATTTTGGCACTTGTCGGCGCGCTGGTTGGGGGCACCGCCCTTGCGCAAGGTTGGGGTCAGGGTCCGGCCTGGCAGCAAGGCCAGGGTCAGGGCTGGGGCGGCCAGCCGGGTTGGGGCCAGGGGCAAGGCTGGGGCGGCCAGCAGGGCTGGGGGCAGGGTTGGGGCGGCCAGCCGGGCATGGGCCAAGGTCAGGGCTGGGGTCAAGGTTGGGGGCCAGGCCCCGCAGATCAGTCGGGCATGGGCCAGGGTTGGGGTGGCCAGCAGGGCATGGGCCAAGGTCAGGGCTGGGGGCAGGGCTACGGTCCGGGGCAAGGTCAGGGCATGGGTCCGATGCAGGGGATGCGCGATCCCAATGCGCCGGGTCGGGGCCGGTTTGCAGCCATCGACGAGGATGGCGACGGTCTGGTGTCGATCGAAGAGGCGGCCTCGATGGCGGATATGGTGTTCACCGCGATGGACGCCGACGATGACGGTCTGCTGACCGAGGCAGAATACATGGCCATCCGGATGGGGCCGCAGACGGGCACCAACCCCGAGCGGGAGGCGATGATGCAGGCGCGCAAGGCGGCCCGTTTTGACCCCATGGATGCCGATGGCGATGGCGCGGTGTCCAAGGCCGAATTCATGGCGGCTGCGAAGGCCAATTTCGAGGCCGCAGATACGGCGGGCGATGGCAAGGTTTCCCCTTGGGAGTTCCGGGGGCGGATGTGGAACTGAGCTTGCGGTGCTGTGCTGAATAGCGGTTGACTCCGGCCCGGTGCCGGGTAAAAGGCGGGCTTCAAGGATTTCACCGGGTCGCCGCTGAGCGTTGCCGGATACTGGAGATACGACAATGGCGAAGCCGACGACGATCAAGATCCGTCTGAACTCGACGGCGGGCACGGGGCACTTCTACGTGACCAAGAAGAACGCCCGGACCATGACCGAGAAGATGAGCGTCCGCAAATATGACCCCGTGAAGCGGGAGCATGTCGAATACAAGGAAGGCAAGATCAAGTAGGATTGCCTTCCGGTTTCGGAATGACGGGCCGCATCTGTTGATGCGGCCTTTTCTTTTTCACCCCCCGCGAAAGGCCTCCGCCTATCCGAGGGATGCTGATCCGGAGGCTGTCGATGACCGAGGCCTTGAACCTGCGTCTGGCCCGTCCTGCCGATCTGGCGGCGGTCGAGGCGCTTTTGACTGTGAGCTACCCAAAGATCCTGGCGGCGGATTATCCGCCCTCGGTGCTGGTCACGGCCTTGCCGTTGATTTCACGGGCGCGGCCCGAGTTGCTGGCCTCCGGCAGCTATTGGCTGGCCTGCGATGCTGGGGGATCGGTGCTGGCGGCGGGCGGCTGGACGCCGGGTGCACCGGCTGATGGGGCGTTGCGCGCGGGCATCGGCCATGTGCGCCACGTGGTCTGCGACTATCGCCATCTGCGCCGTGGCATCGCCGGGCGGCTGATGGAGCGTGCCATGGGACAGGCGCGTGCCGAGGGGATCGAGCGGCTCGACTGCCTTTCCACCCGCACGGCGGTGCCGTTCTATGAAGCGCTGGGGTTTCGGGCGCTTGGCCCGGTCGAGGTGGCGCTGCGGCCGGGGATCGTCTTTCCCGCAGTGCGAATGGAGCGTGATCTGTAACGCAAAAGGGCCGGTCGCAAGACCGGCCCTGTGCCCGTTTTCCGCGCCGTTTCGCTGCGGTTATTCGCGGTTGCCCATGAACTGCAGCAGGAACATGAACAGGTTGATGAAGTCGAGATAGAGCTGCAGCGCGCCCATGATGGCGGCCTTGCCCATCCACTCGCTGTCGCCCTGCTGCGCGTGCTGCAGATAGGTGTTCTTGATGTTCTGCGTGTCATACGCGGTGAGACCCGCGAAGATCAGCACGCCGATCACCGAGATCGCGAACATCAGCGCCGACGACGCCAGGAAGATGTTTACGATCGACGCCACGATCAGGCCGATCAGACCCATGAACAGGAAGGTGCCGAAGCCCGACAGATCCCGTTTGGTGACATAGCCGTAGAGCGAGAGGCTGGCGAAGGCGATCGCGGTGACCAGGAAGGTTTGCGCGATCGACACGCCGGTGAACACCTGGAAGATCCAGGCGAGCGACAGGCCCATCACGGCGGCATACGCATAGAAGAACAGTTGTGCCGTAGCGACGGATGCGCGCTGGATCACCGCGCCGAAGGCGAACACCATGATCAGCGGCGCGAACATCACGACCCAGCCGAGGATGTTGGGCTGCAGTGTCGCGGGGTCGCGGAAGATCGACAGCAGCGCGTCGCTGGTGCCAACGGCCCATGCCACGCCACCGGTCAGCAGCATCCCGACGGACATCAGCCCGTAAACCTTGTTCATGTGGGCACGAAGGCCCTCGTCGATCACCGCGGTCCGGGCGCCGGCGCCGGCCGTTCGGATCGTTTGATAGTCTGCCATGTAAAGCCTCCGATGTTGTCCCGATGGGTGATCTTCGGTTGACCGGATCACCCTACGTCGGGAAATATTGGGGCAGCTTACACCATTTTCAAGAACTTCGCCCCGAAAACTGGGGTCGGGGCGAAGACAGGTTCAGCGCAGCCAGCTTTGTGGCACATCCCAGATCGGGCGCCGCGCCTCTGCCTCGGCCGCGTCGCGCGACAGGCCGATGTCGCGCAGCATTGTGTCATCAAGGTGAAGCAAGGCGCGGCGCTGCCTGGCGAGCATCAATGCAAGGCGGATGCGGGCAAGAAGCCCAGGTGTGCCAGGCGCACGGGCCAGCGCGCGCAGGGTGTGTTCGGCGGTGTGGCGTGAGGCAAACATGGCCTTTTCCTTTCTCTGGATCATCGTCCTGGGTGATGGATGCGGTCGAAAGCATCACCAATGGTGAAAGGATTGACACATCCCGCATCATCTGTGAAATGAATGATATTGGTGTTCAGCATCAGGAATATTGATATGATCAGGAATCTGGATATGACGGCCCTGCGATCCTTCGTGGCGGTGGCCGATGCTGGCGGGGTGACGCGGGCGGCGGGGTTCTTGAACCTGACGCAATCGGCTGTTTCGATGCAGATCAAGCGGCTGGAAGACATGCTGCGGATCGATCTGCTGGACCGCTCGGCACGGCGGGTCGGGCTGACAGCGGCGGGGGAGCAACTGTTGGGCTATGCGCGCCGGATGCTGGCGCTGAACGACGAGGTTTTCGGGCGCCTGACGCATGATGCCTATGAGGGCGAGATCGTGTTGGGGGTGCCGCATGACATCGTGTATCCGGTGATCCCGGGCGTGCTGCGCCGGCTGCATGCGGACTACCCCAGGATGCGGGTCAATCTGCTGTCGTCATTCACCCGCATCCTGAAGGACCAGTTCCAGCGCGGCGCTTGCGATATCGTGCTGACGACCGAGGATACGGTCGAACCGGGCGGCGAGACGCTGGTCGAACTGCCGTTGGTCTGGATCGGGGCATTGGGCGGAACTGCCTGGAAGCAACGGCCACTGCGGCTGGCCTATGAACACAACTGCATTTTCCGCCTGGGAGTTCAGGCAGCGCTGGATCAGGCGGGGGTGGCTTGGGAGATGGCGGTGGAATCCGATAGCACGCGCGTGATCGAAGCCAGCGTGAGTGCCGATCTGGCGGTGCATACCGCGCTGGCGGGGTGCGAGGGCCCCTACATGGAACGGATCACTCATGGCGGGGCGCTGCCCGAGTTGCAGCACAAGAAGATCAACCTTTACGTCGCCGATCCGGCGCACAGCCCCGTTGTAGACGTGCTGGCCGGTCTGATCCGTCGGGCCTATGCGATGCAGACCTCTCCCGATCCTGTCCGACCCGATTCGGCCAAGCCGGATCACGCCAAGCCCAAGCTTGTCAGCGCAGGGTAACGACGACCTTGCCTGTGGCGCGGCGGCTGCGCAGCGCCTCGATCGCCTCGGCCGCACGCGCGAGCGGCAGGACAGTGCTGACATGCGGGCGCAGGCTGCCCTCGGCGAACCAGCCGAACAGCGTCGCCAGGCTGTCGGTCAGCACCTCGGGGCGGAACTTGAGGTATCCGCCCCAGTAGAGGCCGATCACCGTGAGGTTCTTGACCAAGAGCAGGTTGGCGGGGATTTGCGGCACCTCGCCGCCAGCGAAACCGATAGGCAGCAGCCGGCCTTCGGGGCGGGTGGCACGCAGCGCGTCCATGAACGCGGGGCCGCCCACGGCATCATAAACCACATCGACCCCACCGAGCGCCTTCAACTGGCCGCGCAGATCGGCGCTTTGGCTGTCGATCAGGTGATCGGCGCCCGCTGCTTGCGCGACGGCGAGCC
>JBGSQL010000039.1:0-20210 GCA_041738105.1 Rhodobacter sp.
GATCGACCGCCGCCGTGACGCCGCCAACCGCCCGCAGCGCCGCCGCCATTGTGCCGGGCGACATCCAGGTGTCAGGGTCCAGCGCCACGATCCCGGTCTGCGGCACGGCTGCCTTCAGCCGGTCCAGAAACCGCGCCGGATGACAGCGCAGGATATCCGTCTCGCGGCCCAGCGGCGCCTCATGCCACTCCACGTCCAGCCCCGCCAGGCCACGCGCGACGGCGGCCATCCGCGCCACCTGCTCGGGATGACCCTCGGGCGTCGTGTGGCCCGCGTATGCCTCATGCGTGAACACCGCTGTCGTCATGCTCGCCTCGTTTCTTTTCGGTCGAAGAACCCCGGGGATCCGAGGGCTGTGCCCCCGGCCGCCCCCGCCCTCAATCGGGCGCCAGCATATAGCCTTCGCCCCGCACGGTCTGCAGATAGCGTGGCTGCTTCGGATCGACCTCGATCTTGCGCCGCAGCCGGGTGATCTGAACGTCAACGGCACGCTCCTGCGCGCCGCCGTCCTCGCGGCCCAGGTCGCCCACCAGCCGGTCGCGGCTCACCGGTGCACCGGCCTGGGCCGCAAAGACCCGCATCAGCTGCGCTTCGGTGGCCGTCAGCCGCACAATCTCTGTCCCGTGCCACAACTCGCCCCGGTCCACGTCATAGCGCACCGCGCCCAGATGCAGCATCTTGGGCCCGGTCTCGGCTGCCTTGGCTTGTGGCACGCGGCGCAGGATCGCATTGATCCGCAACAGCAACTCCTTTGGCTCGAACGGTTTGGCCAGATAGTCGTCCGCCCCCGCCTCCAGCCCCTCGATCCGGTTGCCGGTCTCGCTCCGCGCGGTCAGCAGCAGGATCGGTGTCGTCATTCGGGCCCGCAGATCGCGCGTCAGGCTGATCCCGTCTTCGCCCGGCATCATCACATCCAGCACGATCAGATCGAACTCCAGCCCCGCCAGCACGCGTCGCGCCTGCGCCGCATCGCGCGCGGTGGAAACCAGAAAGCCGCTGCGGATCAGGAACTTCTGCAGCAGCCCCCGAATCCGCTCGTCATCGTCGACGACCAGAAGATGCGATTGCACGTCGGTCATCATGCGCCGCTCTCCTTCAGGGTCTGGTAATGCCGGCGCATGTCCGGGTCCATCATCGCCTCCAGCACCTGGCGAAATCCCTGCACCGCAACCGGGCCGGCGGCGCGATAAGCCGCCCGCATCCGCGCACGTTGTGCATCCGACAGCTCACGTTCCAGCGCCGCCCCCGTCACTGTCAGAAACAGGTGCCGCTCCCGCTTGTCCTGGCGCCCCACGCGGCTCTCGACAAGCCCGTCCTCGATCAGTGTGCGCAGAACACGGTTCAGGCTCTGCTTAGTGACGCCAAGGATCGCCAGCAGGTTGTTCACCGTCGTGCCGGGGCTGCGATGGATGAAATGGATCGCCCGGTGATGCGCCCGGCCATAGTCCTTGCCCTCTAGGATCCGGTCCGGATCGGCCGTGAATCCGCGATACGCAAAGAACATCGCCTCGATGCCTTTGCGCAACTGTTCATCGGTCAGGAACAGCAGCGTCTCGCCCCCGCCCGGTCCACCTGTGCCTTCCGCCATGCGCCCCCCTTTCGCGGCGGATTTTATGTCAGCCTTGTTGACTTTCCAAGACTCAACTGTTAGCGAAAGCCCGATTTCGCGCAAGATTGTGTCCACTACGGACCTATTTTGCGCAACATTTGGAAAAACGGCTAAGGCTGGAGGGCAAGATGGCTGGGTATGACGATCGCGATGGCAAGATCTGGATGGATGGCACCCTGACAGAATGGCGCGAGGCCAAGGTGCATATCCTGACCCATGCCCTGCACTACGCCTCGTCGGTGTTCGAGGGCGAGCGGTGCTACAACGGCCGCATCTTCAAATCCGTCGAACATTCCGAACGGCTGCGCAAATCGGGCGAACTGCTCGACATGCCGCTGCCCTACAGCGTCGCGCAGATCGAGGCTGCCAAGGATGCCGTGCTCAAGGCCAACAACCTGACAGATGCCTATGTCCGTGCCATCGCCTGGCGCGGCGCCGGCGAGGACATGGGGGTTGCCTCGAAACGCAACCCGATCCGCATGGCCGTCGCCTGCTGGTCCTGGGGCAACTACTATGGCGATGCCAAGACCCGCGGCGCGAAACTCGATATCGCCAAGTGGAAGCGCCCGTCACCCGAAACGATCCCGCACGCGGCCAAGGCTGCCGGCCTCTACATGATCTGCACCATGTCCAAGCACGCCGCCGAGGCCAAAGGCTGCTCGGATGCAATGATGCTCGATTATCGCGGCTATGTGGCCGAGGCGACGGGCGCCAACATCTTCTTTGTCAAGGATGGCGAGGTTCACACCCCGCTTGCCGATGCATTCCTCGACGGGATCACCCGGCGCACGGTGATCGCCATGCTGCGCGACATGCAGATCAAGGTGCATGAACGCCACATCCTGCCGGCCGAGCTCGAAGGGTTTGAACAGTGCTGGCTCACCGGCACCGCCGCCGAAGTCACGCCCGTGGGCGAGATCGGGCCCTATCAATTTGAAGTCGGGGCACTCACGCAACGCGTAGCCACCGACTACGAAAAGCTCGTGCGCAGCTGATCGAACTGGGGCCCTGCCAGGGCTTTGTCCGGCAGGGCCCCAGTCTCAGGCCGTCCGGCCCCGGTCGATCCGGCAGAACTCGACCACGCGCCGGTTGCTGCCAATCGCCTGGCTGCGGTGCCAAGGCCTGCGTTCTGCCCGAGCAATTCGCAGGAAATGGCGCAGTCGCCCGCCCTGCGACGGGGTGCGATGGTCTGCAAGATGTCGGCTCATGGCTTGTCCTCCCCAGGGTTCCATACGTGGCACACTATCACGATTCGCCCTCAAGGTTCGACCCGCTTGTGCCGTGCTGGTCCGATAACCGCCGAAGCGCCCAGCGTGCGGCATCCGCCACCGCCGCGTCCGCGTCATCCGTCAACCCTGCGGCCACGCCTGCCAGCGCAGCCATCCCCGAATTGCCGATCGCGTAAAGCACGTTGCGCACAAACCGGTCTCGGCCGATCCGCTTGATCGGGCTGCCGGCGAACCGCGCGCGAAACCCGGCGTCGTCCAGCCCGGCCAGATCCGCCAGCAGCGGTGCGCCGACGCGGGGTTGATAGCCGATCTCTTGCGCGGCCACGGCGAACTTGTTCCAGGGGCAGACCGCCAGGCAATCGTCACAGCCATAGATCCGGTTGCCCATCAACCCGCGCAGCGCCTCGTCCACCGGCCCGCGATGCTCGATCGTCAGATAGGAAATGCAGCGCCGCGCATCGAGCTGGAACGGCGCCGGAAAGGCCCGCGTCGGACAGATGTCCAGGCACGCCGTGCACCTGCCGCAATGCTCGTGCTCCGGCGCATCGCGCGGCAAGGCCAGCGTGGTAAAGATCGCGCCCAGAAAGATCCAGTTGCCCAGATCGCGCCCCAGCAGATTGGTGTGCTTGCCCTGCCAGCCCAGCCCCGCCGCCTGCGCCAGCGGCTTTTCCATCACCGGCGCGGTATCGACGAACACCTTGATCTCGCCACCCCCGGTTTCGATCAGCCAACGCCCCAGCCGCTTCAGCCGCCGCTTCACCAGGTCATGATAGTCCTTGCCCTGCGCATAGACACTGATCGCCCCCCGGTCACGCGCCTCCAGCACGGCCAGCGGGTCACTGTCGGGCGTATAGGCCTCGGCCAGCATGATCACCGACCGCGCCTCGGGCCACAACGCCGCCGCATTGCCCCGCCAGGCCACCCGTTCGGCCATCCAGCCCATCTGCCCGTGATGCCCCGCTGCCAGCCAGCCCTCCAGCCGCCCTGCCGTCTGCGGCACTGCATCGGGCGCACAGATCCCGACCGCCGCAAAGCCCTCTTCCCGGGCGCGCGTCACCAGTCGCTCTTTCAGCGCGGCAGCGTCCATCTTCTGTTCTCAAATATCCCACGGGGGTCCGGGGGTGTGAAACCCCCGGCGCTGGCCATCAGAAATCCAGATCGGCGTAATGCGCCGGCGGCGGAAAGCCCGAGATCTGATCCGCCAGCAACGGCCGGAAACTGGGCCGCGACTTGATCTTGGCGTACCAGTCCTTCACCACCGCCGAGCGGTTCCAGTCCACGTCCGAGATGTAATCCAGACAGCTCAGATGCGCCGCCGCGGTAAAGTCCGCCAGGGTCATCACGTCACCCGCCAGCCAGCGGCGCTGGTCCAGCAGCCATCCCAGATAGTCCAGGTGATACTTGATCCGCCCGGCACCTGACTTGATGGCCTTGGAATCCGGGTATCCCTGACCCTGCATCTTCTTGTTCACCCGCTCGTAGAGCAGCTTCGACGTGACTTCCGAGTGGAACTTGTCATCGAACCAGGCGCACAGCCGGCGGACCTCATAACGCCCGTCGGCATCGCGCGGCATCAGCGCGGGCTGTGGCACCGTCTCATCCAGATATTCGCAGATCGCCTGGCTTTCCGACATCACCTTCGTGTCCATCCGCAGCACCGGCACCTTGCCAGCCGGGTTGCGGCGCAGAAACTCGGGGCTCGGCTCCCAATAGCGTTCCTCGATCAGCTCCACCTCGATCCGTTTCTCCGCCAGCGTCAGCCGCACCTTGCGGCAGAAGGGTGACAGCGACGCGTGAAAGAGGCGGTTCATCTTTGGGGTTCCCATCGGGCGATCGCCTGTCCTCATCGCATGGCGCGGCGGCCAAGTTCAATCCCGCCCCGTCGCATTGCCTACCTGACCGGCTCGAAACAGCCGGCCCTCCCATCCAGCCGGATCGTTTCGGCCCCGTCCAGGATCCCCGCCGCGCGGTTGCGGACAAATCGCGACGGGTCGCGCGCATCGCGCCCTTTCGGATCGGGCAGCACCGCCGCCAGACGCGCCGCCTGCACCGGGCTCAGATCGGTCGCCGGAACCTTGAAATAGTGACGCGCCGCCGCTTCCACCCCGAACACACCCTCGCCGAACTCGGCCACGTTCAGATAGACCTCCAGGATCCGGCGCTTGGTCCAGACCAGCTCCACCAGCGGCGTGATCACCGCCTCCAGTGCCTTGCGGACCCAGCTTCGGCCTTGCCAAAGGAACACATTCTTCACCACCTGCTGGCTCAGCGTCGAGGCGCCGCGGGTGCCGCCCTGCTCGACGGCAAGCCGGATCTCGGCCATGTCAAAGCCCCAGTGCAGGCAGAAATTCGCATCCTCGGCCGCCACAACGGATCGCAGCATCACCGGCGCAACATCGTCCGCATCCACCCAGTCGTGCTCGATCGTTCCCAGGCGGATCCGCTCAGACAGCATGTAGATCGTGGTCGGCGGGTTGATGACAGCATAGCCGATCACCAGCAGCAGCACAAACCCGGCCAGACCCGCCGCGCCCCGCACCACCCAGCGCAACAAGCGACCGCCCCCAAGGCGCTTGCCGGCGGGGGCGGACTTTCGGCGTCTTGGTCTTTCGGATCGGGCTGCCATCCGGGCTGTTGACCACGAGCAACCCCTCGCGGTCAACCCGAAGCCGGCGCGCTCAGACGGCCGGGCGGTCGATCAGCGCCTTCAGCTTCTCTTCCTGCTCGTTGGTCAGCGAGGTCTGCAGGACCGTCCCCTTCGAACGGAAGCCGGCCAGACGCTCCAGCACCTTGTCGCCGGTCATCTTGCGCACAAGGACGCAGACGGCGGCACCGCCATTGGTCAGCGTGCCGCCGATGTCCGTCATGAACTTGTCGTTGATCCCGATGTCGGTGAATTTGCCCGACAGCGCGCCCGCACCCGCGCCAACAGCCGCCCCCAGCAGCGGGTTCAGGAACAAAAGGCCCACCAGTGCGCCCCACATCCCACCGCCAACCGCACCGGTGGCCGTCATGTTCACCGCCTGGTGCAGTTGCACCTTGCCATCGTCCGATTTCGTGACGACGACGACATCCTCCATCTCCAGAAGGTATTCCTTCTGCAGCTTCACCAGTTCGGTGCGCAGATCAAAGGCGGTGGCCTGATCCTTGAACGAAACGACGACGAGATCCGACATTATGCATCCTCCAGTTGGGCAATCGCGCGCCACTCTGGCGCGCGATTGTCACCGGAACAAGACGATTCCCGCCTATTCCGCCGGAACCGCCTGCCGCTCGTCACTCAGCGGAACCGGCAGATGCGCCAGCATTTCCTTCGGGCAGACCTGCAGAAAGTTCGCGCGCTCCTCGGTCCAGTCCGCCAGGATCTGGGCCGCCTTGCGGCTGCCGGTTTCGGCGGCATGGCGCTGGATCAGGCCCTTCAGTTGCGCTTCCCAGTGCGGATGCGTGACCGCACAGGTCACCAGCGATTCGAGGTTCATCATGTCCTCGGCCACCCCGTCGGGGTCATGCACATAGGCCATGCCGCCCGTCATGCCGGCGCCAAAGTTCGCGCCGATCCGGCCCAGGATCACCGCGACACCGCCCGTCATGTACTCGCAGCCGTTCGATCCGCAACCCTCGACCACTACATTGGCGCCCGAGTTGCGCACCGCAAACCGCTCGCCTGCGCGACCAGCGGCAAAAAGATGCCCGTCCGTCGCGCCATACAGCACCGTATTGCCGATGATGGTGTTGTCGCTTGCCACCAGCGGGCTTTCCATCTGCGGGCGCACCACGATCAGGCCGCCCGACAGGCCCTTGCCGACATAGTCGTTGGCATCGCCCATCACCTCGATCTTCAGGCCCGGCGCGGCAAAGGCGCCCAGCGACTGCCCGACGTTCCCGGTCAACTTGACCGTCAGATGGTCGGGCTGCAGGCCGTTGCGCATCCCGAACTTCCGCACGATGTGTGACGATGCCCGCGTGCCGATCGTGCGATGCGTGTTGCGCACCGCATAGCTCAACTGCATCTTCTCGCCCTCCTCGAAGAAGCGGGCGCCATCCTTCACGATCTCGGCGTCCAGCGTGTCGGGCACGGCGTTGCGTGGCTTGCTGCGGTCGTAGGTGATCTTCGACGCGCCATCGACCGTGATCAGCAGCGGGTTCAGATCCAGATCGTCCAGGTGCGCCGCCCCCCGGCTGACCTGCGTCAGCAGATCGGCCCGCCCGATGATCTCGTCCATGCTGCGCGCGCCGATGCTGGCCAGGATTTCACGCACCTCCTGGGCATAGAAGGTGATCAGGTTGACCACCTTGTCCGCGGTGCCGGTGAACTTGGCCCGCAGCCGCTCGTCCTGCGTGCAGACGCCCACCGGGCAGGTGTTGGATTGGCACTGGCGCACCATGATGCAGCCCATGGCAATCAGCGCCGCAGTGCCGATGCCGTATTCCTCGGCCCCCATCATCGCCGCCATCACGATATCGCGGCCGGTCCGCAGCCCACCGTCGGTGCGCAGCGTCACCCGTTCGCGCAGGTTGTTCATCGCCAGCACCTGATGCGCTTCGGTCAGGCCCATCTCCCACGGCAGGCCGGCATACTTGATGCTGGTGGCAGGGCTCGCGCCCGTGCCGCCGTTGTGCCCGGAAATCAGGATCACGTCGGCCTTGGCCTTGGCCACCCCGGCCGCGATGGTGCCTACGCCCGATGCGCTGACCAGCTTCACCGTCACCTTGGCGCGGGGGTTGATCTGCTTCAGGTCATAGATCAGCTGCGCCAGATCCTCGATCGAGTAGATGTCGTGATGCGGCGGCGGGCTGATCAGTGTCACACCCGGCGTCGCATGGCGCAGCCGCGCGATCAGCGCCGTCACCTTCATTCCGGGCAATTGCCCGCCTTCGCCGGGCTTGGCGCCCTGCGCCACCTTGATCTCCAGTTCTTCGCAAGCGTTCAGATACTCTGCGGTCACGCCAAACCGGCCACTGGCCACCTGTTTGATCTTGGCGCTGGGGTTGTCGCCGTTCGGTTCCGGCACGAAATGCGCCGGATCCTCGCCGCCCTCGCCGCTGTCCGATTTCGCGCCGATCCGGTTCATCGCGATGTTCAGCGTCTTGTGCGCCTCGGGCGACAGCGCGCCCAGGCTCATCCCCGGCGTGACAAAGCGCTTGCGGATCGAGGTGATGCTTTCCACCTCGTCGATCGGCACCGGCTTGCCCAGCACCTTGATGTCCAGCAGATCGCGGATGTGGATTGGCGGATTGGCCCGCATCGCCGCCGAGTACTGCTTCCAGATGTCATAGGACGCCCGGTCACAGGCGGTCTGCAGCATGTGCATGCTTGATGCTTCCCAAGCGTGCTTTTCGCCCGACCGCCGCGCCTTGTAGAACCCGCCGATCGGCAGCACATCCGTGCCGCCCTTCCAGCCTTTCGCGTGCACCTCTTCGGCCTTGTGCTGGATGCCCGAAACCCCGATTCCCGAGATCCGCGAATGCATCCCCGGGAAGTATTCCGCCACCATCGCGCGGCTCAGCCCCACCGCCTCAAAGTTAAGCCCACCGCGATAGGACGACACAACAGAGATGCCCATCTTCGACATGATCTTCAGCAGGCCCGCGTCGATCGCATCCCGATAGCGCCGCATCGCATCCGAAAGCGTGCCGTCGATCAGGCCCCGCTCGATCCGGTCCGCGATCGAATCCTGCGCCAGATAGGCGTTCACCGTGGTCGCGCCACAGCCGATCAGCACCGCAAAGTAATGCGGGTCGATGCACTCGGCCGCCCGCACGTTCACCGAACAGAAGGTGCGCAGCCCCTTGCGGGTCAGCCAGGAATGGACGGCGCTCGTCGCCAGGATCATCGGCATCGCCACCTTTTCGGGCGATTGCAACTGATCCGTCAGCACCAGATGGCTCGCGCCCGAGCGCACCGCATCCTCGGCCTCGGCGCGGATCCGCTCCAGCGCCTGACGCAGCGCATCGGCGCTCGCCCCGGCTGCAAAGGTGCAGTCGATGAAGGCCACCTGCTCACCGAACTGCTTTACCATCACGTCGAATTCGGCATTGGCGATGAACGGGCTTTCCAGCACCAGGATCTCGGCCTGAGCCGAGCTTTCGTCCAGCACGTTCTTGAGGTTTCCGAACCGCGTCTTCAGGCTCATCACCCGGCTTTCGCGCAGGCTGTCGATCGGCGGGTTGGTCACCTGGCTGAAGTTCTGCCGGAAGAAGTGGCTCAGCGGCCGGTAGACCGAAGACAGCACGGCGGCCGGTGTGTCATCGCCCATGCTGGCGATCATTTCCTTGCCGTCCTCGGCCATCGGCGCCAGAACCTGCTCCAGCTCTTCCAGCGTATAGCCTGCCGCAATCTGCCGGCGGCGCAGGTCGGCGCCCGCGAACAGCGGCGTCTCGGGTATGTCGCGCAGCAATTCGTTCAGATCGACAACCTTCTCGATCCAGTCGCCGAACGGCTGGGCCGCCGCCAGTTTGTCCTTCAGCGCCGCATCGTGATACAGCTTTCCCTTGGTCATATCGACGGCGATCATCTGGCCTGGCCCCAGCGCGCCCTTTTCCCGAATGGTCGCTTCGTCCACCGGCACCATGCCCGCTTCGGATCCGGCGATCAGCAGGCCATCGCCCGTCACCACATAGCGCATCGGGCGCAGGCCATTGCGGTCCAGCCCGCCGCAAACCCAGCGCCCGTCCGTCATCGCCAGCGCCGCCGGGCCATCCCACGGTTCCATCACCGCGTTGCAATAGGCGTACATATCGGCCCAGGCTTTCGGCATTTCACCGGTCATCTTCGACCAGGCTTCGGGCACCAGCATCGTCTTGGTCATCGGCGCGGATCGCCCCGACCGCACCATCACCTCGAACACCGCATCCAGCGCCCCCGAGTCGCTGGTTCCCTGCGGGATGATCGGCTTGATATCCTCGGCGGCGTCGCCAAAGTTGTTCGACGCCATCCGGATCTCGTGGCTGCGCATCCAGTTGACGTTGCCCTTCAGCGTGTTGATCTCGCCGTTGTGCGCCAGCATCCGGAACGGTTGCGCCAGCCACCATTGCGGGAAGGTATTCGTCGAATAGCGCTGGTGATAGATCGCAAAGGCGCTTTCAAACCGCTCGTCCATAAGGTCCGGGTAGAACACCGCCACCTGTTCGGCCAACATCATGCCTTTGTAGATGATGCTGCGGCAGGACAGGCTGCACAGGTAGAGCCCCTGGATCTGCGCCGCCATCGCCGCCTTCTCGATCCGGCGCCGGATGATGTAAAGCTCGCGCTCGAACGTCTCCTCGTCGATCGCCTTGTCGCAACGGATCAGGATCTGCTCGATCTCGGGCCGCGTCGCATTGGCCTTCTCGCCCAGCACGTCCGTGTTCACCGGCACATGCCGCCACCCGTAGATGTAGTGGCCCATCCGCAGCACTTCAGTTTCCACGATGGTCCGGCACCGTTCCTGCGCGCCGAAATCGGTGCGCGGCAGGAACACCTGACCAACCGCGATCAGCTTGTGCATGTCGGGCTCGTGCCCGGTGCGCCGCACCTGATCGTAATAGAACCGAACCGGGATCTGCACATGTATCCCCGCGCCGTCGCCGGTCTTGCCATCGGCATCCACCGCGCCCCGGTGCCAGACCGCCTTCAAGGCGTCGATGCCAGCCAGGACAACCTTGCGGCTGGCTTTGCCGTTGATCGACACGACCAGACCCACACCGCAGGACGAATGTTCATCTGCGTCACGGTAAAGCGAATGTTCGTTCATGAACGCGCGCTTTGCCTCTTCGGCCTTCACCCAGTTTTCATCATAGGTCATGACGCGTCTCCCTTCACGAACTTGTTCTTCGCTTCGTACTCGGCCTGCGTCGCCCGCCGATGGTCGCCCATCAGCCGGACCGAGGCCATTGCACGGTCAACATAAATCTCGGATCGCAAGGGCCAGTCCCGCGCCGCGTCGAAAAGCCCTGGCATCATCTCATAGGGTTCGTCATCCCGCCCGGTGTCCCGCATCCACAGATGGCTGCCGCAGATCGTGCAAAAAGCCCGCTCCGCGAACGCGGACGAGGCATGGCGTGTCACCGGCCCTGCGACCGTCACGCCATCGGCATCGACCTCAAAGCACAGGAACACCCCGCCTGACCAGCGCTGGCACATCCGGCAATGGCAGGCCCCCGGACGCGGGTCATGCGCGCCGGCGATACGGATCGTCACGGCGCCGCACAGGCAATGCCCTTCCAGATCCGCGCTCATGGCTGCACTGCCACGGGCACGATCACGCCCGTGTCCTCACCCCGCGACAGCGTTGCATCGCAATCGAAGATCGGCTCGGTCGTAAAGAAACCCGGCTCGCCGGGAAACACAAAGGCGCGCGGGCTGCCATCCACCGGCAGCGGCCCGGCTTCGGTGATCCACTCGGACGGCCCGGAAAAGAACAGCCGCCAGTCCGGGTGGATGAACTCGTTGCCCCGCGCCTCGCGCAACATGCTGCCATCGGGCGCTGTCTCGCGAAACTCGAATTCGGTTTCCTGCAAGGTGATGCCATCCACCGTCACGCTACGCCCGGTCAGCCGGTCAAACCCGGTCACGGTCGACTGGCCTCCGGTATCTTCGGTCAGCGCGAAATCGAACGTGTCCACGCCGTTTGCCAGCAGGTCGCTGAACGAGGCCGGATCAGCCGGGTTCGGTTCCAGCGCCTGTCGCACCGTCGGGAACAGGTCGTAGCTTTCGACCCACTGCCCTTCCCGGTCGATGCGACTGACGAAGAAGATCCCCTCCTGATCGAAATCGGCGCGCCATTGATCGCCGGGTGCATCTGCCGTGCATTTGTAATGGTTCGACACCCGGCAGCCGCGCGATTGCACGGTCAGCCAGCCCTCGCAGCCCGCCGGCGGGGCAAACACGCCGGGAACAGGCGACTGCGCCCGTGCGGCATCGGCGCCAAACACCATCAGGCCAGCGATCAGCCCCAGCGACAATAGGTCAGCCCTTGCGACCTGCCCCGCAAAGCCTGACCCATTCTGTCTACATACGCTTTCCATACGGTGCCCATACGGTTTCCAGACTGCCATCCGACCTACTCCGCTGCCACCTGGGCCGGCTGCGCGATATAGTCGAGGATCGCGTCAGCCGCCTCGCGCCCGTCCCGGATCGCCCAGACCACAAGGCTCGCGCCCCGCACGATATCGCCCACCGCATAGACCCCCGGCAGGCTGGTCTGATGGGTGCGGAAATCGGCCTTGATCGTGCCCCAGCGTGTCACCGCCAGTTCCGGCACGCCCCATAGCGTCGGCAGCGCTTCGGGTTCAAAGCCCAGCGCCATGATCGCCAGATCACACGGCTCGACGTAATCCGCCCCTTCGATTACCTCGGGCACTTGCCGCCCCGTCGCGTCAGGCGCGCCCAGGCGCATCCGCTGAACCATCACGCCCTCGATCGTCTCGCCTCCGGTAAATCCGCGCGGCGCTGAAAGCCACACGAAATCAACGCCTTCTTCTTCGGCATTGGCAACCTCGCGCTGCGATCCCGGCATGTTTGCCCGATCGCGCCGGTAAAGACACTTCACCGAGACCGCGCCCTGCCGGATCGCCGTGCGCACGCAGTCCATCGCCGTGTCACCGCCGCCGATCACCACCACCCGCTTGCCTGCCGCGTTCAGGGTGCCATTGTCGAACGCCTCAACCTCGTCGCCAAAGCTCTTGCGGTTCGAGGCGGTCAGGAAATCCAGCGCCGGAACAATCCCTTCCGCCCCCACGCCGGGCGCGGCCAGATCGCGCGCCTTGTAAACGCCGGTGGCGATCAGCACTGCATCATGCTGCCCCCGGATCGCGTCAAAGCTCAGATCCTCGCCGACCTTGCAATTCATCACAAACTGCACGCCACCCGCCTCAAGCTGTTCGATCCGCTGCATCACCACCGGCTTTTCCAGCTTGAAGCCCGGTATCCCGTAGGTCAGCAATCCGCCCGCCCGGTCGTAGCGGTCATAGACCGTCACCTGCACCCCGCGCCGGCGCAACGCATCCGCCGCCGCCAGCCCGCCCGGTCCGGCGCCGATGATCCCGACAGACTCCGGCCGCTCCTGCTCGGGGCGGATCGGCTTGACCCAGCCTTCTTCCCAGGCCGTGTCGGTGATGTATTTCTCGACCGCGCCAATGGTGACGGTGCCATGCCCCGAACTCTCGATCACGCAATTGCCTTCGCACAACCGGTCCTGCGGGCAGATCCGGCCACAGATCTCGGGGAAGGTGTTGGTCGCCTGGCTGAGCTCGTAGGCTTCCTGCAACCGCCCCTCGGCTGTCAGGCGCAGCCAGTCGGGGATGTTGTTGTGCAGCGGGCAATGGCTTTGGCAGTAGGGCACGCCGCATTGGCTGCACCGCCCCGCCTGTTCGGCTGCCTTCTGATCCGCGTACTCGCGGTAGATCTCGTGGAAATCCTGGGCCCGCAGATTGGGCGGACGCTTCTCGGGCATCTCCTTGGGTACAGAGACGAACTGAAGCATGCGTTGCTTGGCCATGGTGGCGCTTTCCAGGACAGGGTCAGGGAACGCCTTGATACGATCCAAGCGTCGAGAATAAAAGTCAGTACTAATGACCTAAATTACGGTTTTTTCAGAAATGGATCAGCTTTTCTGCCCCAATCTCAGAAAATAAGGTCAGCTCTACTTACCTACAGGCTCAAAACCCTAACAAAAGCGCCACCAGGGCGGCCGATCCCACAATGATTCGCCACCAGCCGAACAGCGCATAGCCGTGCACGGTGACGTACCCCAGCAGCCAGCGCACCACCACAACGGCACTCACAAAGGCCAGCACAAACCCCACCGCGATCTCGTTCAGCGCGCTTGCGTCCAGCACATCCCGGTTCTTGTAAAGGTCATAGGCAAAGGCGCCCGCCATCGTCGGCATCGACAGAAAGAACGAAAACTCTGCCGCCGCCCGCTTGCCCGCCCCCAGCCACAGCGCGCCCACGATCGTCGCACCCGACCGCGACACGCCAGGGATCATCGCCAGGCATTGGATCAGCCCGATCTTGAAGGCCATGCCCAGCGGCAACCGCATCGCATCCTCATGGATCGGAACGGCGGCGATGCGATCGACGAACAGCAGGATGATCCCACCAAGGATCAGCATGACCGCGATCAGCAGCGGCGTCTCGAACAACACCGTCTTGATGAACCCGTGCGCCATCACCCCGATCACCACCGCCGGAAGAAACGCGATCAGCACCGAAACGATGAACCGGCGCGCCGCCACGTCCGTCGGCGCCGCCCGGAACACCGACCACAGCCGCGTCGAGTAGACCGTCAGGATCGCCAGAACCGCGCCCAGCTGGATCACCACCTCAAACGTCCGGCCCGCACTTTCAAAGCCCAGAAAATGCCCGGCCAGCAACAGATGCCCGGTCGAGGATACAGGAATGAACTCGGTCAAGCCTTCGATCAGCCCCAGAAGGGCCGCGACCAGTGTCGAGCTTTCGGCCATGGCCGCCCCTTTCCGGGATTACGTCTTGCGCAGGTTCCGGGCCGAATCCTTGATCGCCGCGAACTGCCCCGACGGCCGGTAGCGCCACAGGTATTCCGGCAGAACGGCCTCCATCGCGGTGGGTGTGATGCCCAGATCCGCAAATCCCTTCGCGCCCTCGGCCACCACATTGTCGCGTGCCAGATTGCGCACCTGGTCGCGGGTCAGCATCCCGTTGGTGATCAGCCCCAGCGACACGGCCTGAACCGCATCCAGACCAAAGGCCATGATCCGGGCCAGAAAGAACGGCAGGTTCAGGATCAAGCGGCGCCGCTGGATGATCTCCAGCATCTGCGCCATCAAGTCGCGGAAGGTCCGCACTTCAGGGCCGCCCAACTCATAGATGCCGGGTGCGGCTTCACCCATCACGCCCTTGACCGCCGCCTGGGCGACATCATCGACATAGACCGGCTGAAACCGCGTCTCGGCCCCCACCACCGGCAGGATCGGCCCAAACCGCGCCATGCCCGCAAAGCGGTTGAAGAACTGGTCCTCCTGCCCGAACACCACCGAAGGCCGCAGGATCACCGCTGTCGGAAAGGCCGCCAACACGGCGGCCTCGCCCTTTGCCTTGCTGCGCGCATAGGCGCTGTCCGATGCAGGATCGGCGCCGATGGCAGAAATCTGAACCAGCCGCTCCACCCCTTCGGCCGCCGCAATCCGCGCAACGCGCGCGGCGCCTTCCGCCTGCACTGCGTCAAATCGGTTCTTGCCGGTTTCGTTCAGGATGCCAACGCAGTTCACCACCGCATCTGCCCCCAGCAGGGCGGCCCGCACCGAGGCGTCATCGCGGATGTTGCACAGAACAGGCTCCACCTGACCCGGCACGCCATAGGGTCGCACGAAGATCGCCTCGTTCGGGCGGCGCACCGCCACCCGGACCCGCCAGCCTGCCTTCGCCAGGCGCCGCGCAATATACCGCCCGACAAAGCCCGAACCGCCGTAGATCGTGACCAGCTTGCTCATCCGTTCTGCCCCATTCGCACCCGCAGGGAAACTCGCCCGAGGGAATAGCTTTTCAGGCCAGCGGGAACAAGCGCCAATGGCTGTGGCGAATTTTCGTGACACCCCGTTGACACTCCACCCACCCCCCGATAAATCGCGCTCCACGGCACTTGCCCAGGTGGCGGAATTGGTAGACGCGCACGGTTCAGGTCCGTGTGCCGCAAGGCGTGGAGGTTCGAGTCCTCTCCTGGGCACCATCGATCCTTCGTGCCAATTCGAGGGATCAGAACGTGACCATCCACCTATACCACACCGATCTGCCAGACGGGCTGTCGCTTGGCCCTGTCGTGGCGATCGACACGGAAACCATGGGGCTCGATCCGCGCCGGGATCGGCTCTGCGTGGTGCAGCTGTCCTCGGGTGACGGAAACGCGCATCTCGTCCAGATCGCCCGTGGCCAGACCCGCGCCCCGAACCTTGAAAGACTGCTGACCGATCCGCAGGTCGTGAAACTGTTCCACTTTGGCCGGTTCGACATCGCCGCCCTGCAAAACGCCTTTGGTGTGGTCACGGCCCCGGTCTGGTGCACCAAGATCGCCTCGCGCCTGATCCGCACCTTCACAGATCGCCACGGCCTGAAGTATCTGTTGCAGGAACTGGTGAATGTCGATGTCTCGAAGCAGCAGCAAACTTCGGACTGGGGATCGGTCGAGCTGACCGAGGCGCAGAAGGAATATGCGGCGTCGGACGTGCTCTACCTGCATCGGCTCAAGGCTGAACTCGAAGAGCGGCTGATCCGCGAGGGCCGGATGGGTCTGGCGCAGCGCTGCTTTGATTTCCTGCCGACCCGGGCCCAGCTTGACCTCATGGGATGGGACGAACCGAATGACATCTTCCACCACTGATGTGGTCCTTGCCACCGCGCGCCGTGTCGTTGCGCGCGAGGCGCAGGCGCTGGCGATGCTGGCCGACAGCCTTGGCCCCAGCGTCGCCGCGGCGGTGGACCTGATCCTTGACGCCAAGGGCCGGGTGATCGTCTCGGGGATGGGGAAATCCGGCCACATCGCCCGCAAGATCGCGGCCACCTTCGCCTCGACAGGAACGCCCGCGCAATTCGTTCACCCCGCCGAGGCAAGCCACGGCGATCTGGGCATGGTGATGCGCGGCGATGTCGTCCTGGTGCTGTCGAACTCGGGCGAGACACCCGAGCTCGCCGATATCGTTGCCCACACCAGACGTTTCGGCATCCCCCTGATCGGAATTGCCGCCCGCCCCGATTCGACCCTGTTGCGGCAGTCCGACGTTGCGATCCTGCTACCCGACGCGCCCGAGGCCTGCGACACCGGTATCGTGCCGACCACCTCGACCACGATGACGCTGGCGCTGGGCGATGCCCTTGCGATCGCGCTTATGGAACACCGCCAGTTCACTCCCGACCAGTTCCGCATTTTTCATCCCGGCGGCAAGCTGGGCGCGCGGTTGCTGAAGGTGGCCGACCTGATGCACACCGACATGCCGCTTGTCACCACCACCACCGCGATGAGCGAGGTGTTGATCGCCATCAGTCAGAAGGGCTTTGGCGTGGTTGGCGTGACCGATGCCGATGGCTATCTTGCAGGTGTGGTCACTGACGGGGACTTGCGGCGGCACATGGATGGCCTGCTGGCCCTGACCGCCGAACAGGTGATGACGCCGCATCCCCTGACGATCGGGCCACAGGCGCTGGCAGAAAGGGCACTCGCCGTGATGAACGATCGCAAGATCACCTGTCTCTTCGTCGTCGACCCCGAAGGCAGCCGCGCAGCCGTCGGCATCCTGCACATCCACGATTGCCTGCGCGCGGGTGTGGCCTGAGCCATGGCACAGGCCGACAACACATACTCCCGCGTCGTCGGCTGGTTGAAGATCATCCTGCCGCTGATTGCGCTTGGGATGCTGTCGTCGATCTTCCTTGTCTCGCGCAGTCTCGATCCCAATGCGACCCTGCCCTATTCAAAGGTCGAGCTTGAAGACCGTTTGCGCGATCCGCGACTGACGACACCCAGGTTTTCGGGGATGAGCACCAATGGCGCGACGATCACGCTCGATGCTGCCGAAATGCGTCCCGATCTCTTGCATCCCGGTAGCGGCACCGCCACGGACCTGCGCGCGACCATGATCACGCCCGATCATGCCGTGACCACGCTTGCCTCGGACACCGGCAGGATCGACGCCGACTCAAGCACCTATGAGATGACCGGAACCGTGGTCATTACCAGTTCTGCCGGCTATCGGATCACCGCACCGCGCCTCACCGGATCGCTTGACGCCTCGACGCTCGACGCCACCGGTTCGGTGCAGGCCGACGCCCCAATGGGCACGATCACGTCCGACACGATGCAGTTGCGCGCCGACCCGGCAAACCCCGGTCGATATGTTCTGGTTTTCAAGGATAGCGTCCGGCTGATATACGACCCTTCAAACTGAAGCTCAAACCCAGGGACAGGCATGCCGAACTTTCTTAGCATCTTGATGCTGTGCCTGACCCTTGGCGCCGCAACAGCCCAGGCGCAGACAAACGGCGCAACCGTTGCCTTCGGCAGCCTGAAGGGCGATCCCACGCTGCCGGTCGAGGTTACAGCGGATCAGCTTCAGGTCGATCAGGCGGATGGGACGGCGGTCTTTACGGGCAACGTCATCGTGATCCAGGGCACGATGCGCCTGACAGCGCCCAGCGTCCGGGTCGATTACGCGCAAGACACCCAGAAGATCGCGCAACTGCACGCAACGGGTGGCGTGACACTTGTCAACGGGGGCGAGGCCGCTGAGGCCGAAGAGGCGGTCTACACCGTTGAAACGGGCAATGTCGTGATGACTGGCAAGGTTCTGCTCACGCAAGGAACCAGCGCGCTGTCGGGCAATCAGTTGACGGTCGACCTGACTACCGGCACGGGCGTGATGCAGGGCCGCGTGCAGACCGTGTTCGTGCCGGGCAGCGCGGCACCGTGACCCCACCGCCCGACCTTGTCCTCACAGATGGGCTGGCGGGCCTGCAAGCCCGGAACCTGCGCAAGAGCTACAAGCGCCGCCCCGTTCTGCGCGACATGAGCATCGAGTTATCGCGGGGCGAGGTTGTGGCGCTGCTTGGTCCGAACGGATCGGGCAAGACAACCTGCTTTTACGCCATCGCCGGCCTTGTGACCCCCGAAAGCGGAAGCGTCTCGATCGACGGGCGCGACGTGACGCAACTGCCGATGTATCGCCGGGCGCGGCTTGGCATCGGCTATCTGCCGCAAGAGGTCTCGATCTTCCGCGGCCTTTCGGTCGAGGACAATATCCTCGCGGTTCTGGAAATCACCCAGAGCGATCGGCACAAGCGGCGCGAGCGTCTGGAAGAACTGCTGTCGGATTTCTCGATCACCCATATCCGCCGTGCCCCGGCCCTCGCACTTTCGGGCGGCGAACGCCGCCGGGTCGAGATTGCCCGCTGCCTAGCCGCCGATCCGAAGTACCTGCTGCTCGATGAACCCTTCGCGGGCGTCGATCCGATCGCGGTTGGCGAGATCCGCCATCTGGTGCATGATCTCAAGGGCAGGGGCATCGGCGTACTCATCACCGACCATAACGTGCGTGAAACGCTGGAGATCGTGGATCGCGCCTACATCCTGCACGACGGCAGCGTGCTGATGAGCGGCACCGCAGATGAAGTCGTGCGCGACGAGAATGTGCGCCGGGTGTATCTGGGCCGCGACTTCCGGATCGGCTGATTGCGCCGCGCAATGTGACGCGCGGACGACGAAGCAGTTGACAAGCCCGCGCTCTGTGCCGCCAAATGCAGCGAATGTGTGCGCAACCCGCCCTCACCGAATGTCCGCTCGCGGCAGCCCAGCTGCCCCGCACGGTTCAGGCGAGTCACCGTCGCACTTGTTCCGGACATCGTTCGAAGAGGGGCCATCCCGCAAGGCGCGGAATGACCTTGGCCGCCTAACCGAAGGAGGGGTCATGCGGTATCAGATCAGCGGAAAACAGATCGACATTGGCGAGGCGCTTCAGACGCATGTGAAGGCCGAGATGGGCGAGGTTGTCGACAAATACGCCCAGCGCCCGACAGAATGTGTCGTGGTGTTCTCGAAGGTCGCGCACGAGTATCTGTGCGAATGTGTCATCCACCTTTCGACCGGCCTCACTGCACAGGCCAAAGGTCACGCGACCGAGATCTACGCCGCCTTCGAATCGTGCCGCGAGAAGATGGACAAGCAGATGCGCCGCTACAAACGGCGCCTGCGCAGCCATTACCGTGACCGTACGGCACCTGTTGAATTCGACGGCGGCTCGTCCTATATCCTCGCGTCATCCGAGGAACCCGAGGATACGGAGCCCGATAGCCTTCAGCCCGTCGTGATTGCCGAAATGGAGACGAAGATACCTTCGATCACCGTTGGCGAGGCCGTCATGCAACTGGAACTGGCCGGGCACCGCATGTTCGTGTTTCGTAACGAAGGTCATGGTGGGGTCAATGTTGTCTATCGCAGGGATGACGGAAACATTGGCTGGATCGACCCTCGCAACAGCAAATAGTGCCTCCGGGCGCGGGAACTGATCTTTCCATGGAACTTTCCAAACTGCTAAAGCCCGCGGCCGTTCGGGTTGTTGGCCATCTGACCAGCAAGAAGCGCCTGTTTCAGGAGCTTTCCGAGGTCGCGGCCCAGGCCTATGGCCTGAATGCCGCGGCTGCGGTCGATGGTCTTCAGGAACGGGAAAGCCTGGGTCCGACCGGGGTCGGCCACGGGATCGCCCTGCCGCATGCAAGACTGGAAGATCTGACCGATATCGTGGGGATCTTTCTGCGGCTTGAAAAGCCGCTCGATTTCGACTCGGTCGATCGCCAGCCGGTCGATCTGGTCTTTGCCCTGTTCGCACCCAAGGATTCGGGCGTCGATCACCTCAAGGCGCTGGCGCTGGTC
>JBGSQL010000056.1:0-3863 GCA_041738105.1 Rhodobacter sp.
GTTCGGCGTGTCACCGGGGGCGACGGACCGGCTGGTGGCGGCCTGCGAGGACGAAGGGCTGCCATTGCTGCCGGGCGCCGCGACGGCAACCGAGGTGATGATCCTGCTGGAAAAGGGCTATAGCCTGCAGAAGTTCTTCCCCGCCGAAGCCTCGGGCGGGGCCCCTGCCCTGAAGGCGATCGGCGCACCAATTCCGCAGGTCAGCTTCTGCCCGACCGGGGGCATCAGCCTGAAGAACGTGCGCGACTATCTGGCGCTGTCGAACGTGGTGTGCGCCGGGGGCAGTTGGGTGGCGCCAAAAGAGGCGCTGCTGCGCGGCGACTGGGCGGCGATCACGGCGCTGGCCGCCGAAGCGGCGGCGCTGGCCTGACAGTCCGCCCTGGTTGCGCCAAGCTGCAACAGAGGCAACGGCGGGCGCGCAATGACCTGATTGCGCGGGCGGTCCTTGCGATGCATGACCTCGGCGTTGCCCCCGGCGTGGCTGAAAGACCTGGCCAGCCAGATTGTGCGTGTCCTGTCAGGACGGGCGACGCCAGGCGCCGTCAAGGCACCTGTGGCGGCGGATCTGCTGACTCGTCGAGCAGGGAAACGATCCGCCCGCAAGACGCGAGGATCTTGCACAATTCGACGAACTCATCGAGGCTTTGGGGCGCTGCCGAAAGCCGGAAGCAGTCCTTGGCCGCGACGTGGGGTGACCACACGAGCCGATCATCCAGAAGGTAGACACCATAGACGGTTTCGATGCCGGCTTGACTGGCGCCCTCAAGCCCCCTGCCGATGCCGTGCGCGGTCAGCGCCGCATTGAGCGCGATCGCCACCTCGATGAGCGCCGCACGATATCCCGGCCGCGTGACCACGTCAGGGCCATGCAGACGTTCCAGCCAGCCCGCCCCCACGTTCGTGACGATCAACATGCGGTCGAGGATCTCGCGCAGGGCCTTGTCTGCCATCACGCCGAGGTATCCGCCGGGCTGCAGATGGACATCCACGGCGGCTGTCACCGCGCCGCACTGGCTGTGCCCCAGGACGATGATCGTCCGGAGGCTGGCGTTCAGATGTTCGACCGCATAGGTGAGGCTGCCAAGCACGTCGTCGCCCAACCCGTTGCCGGCCACGCGAACGACGAAAAGGTCGTTCGGCCCCTCGGAGAACAACAGCTCGACAGGCACGCGCGCGTCAGCGCAACCCACGACCGCCGCAAACGGCTGCTGGCGTGGAACGGCGCTGCTTGCTCGCAGCAGGCCCACGTCATACGGGTTGACATCAATCTGCATCCGAGCCGGCTTGCCCGCCTTCGACCGTTTGAAAAGTTCTGCGAAGGCCCGGTTTCCCGCCTCAAGCCGCTTGCGGGCGGCCTCGGCGTTCCGAGGCGGTTTGCGGCTCGTCAGTTCAAACGCGAACCTGTAGGTCACTTCGCCCCACCACTTCGTGGCATCGGGGTTGTCCGCTGGTTGGGTTGGAGTCATGGTTTGAGGGCCCCGCGAAAAGACCTTTCGTCGCCGCAGCAAGGCGGGACGACGCGCGCTGCCCGAAGCAGCAACCTGTTTTGAAATAACACATAAAGCCGGTTCCACCAACGCAATTCCAAGCGGTTTTCCGGCACCCGAAGAAGATTGACAGGCGTGCCCGGTTGAACGCTGATGAAGCGGCAACGGCACTGGAGCATGACCATGCTGCGCTGGAACAACTGGTATGCGTTTCGAAGTTATGTCAGGGCATCGCTCTGGATCGCGCCGGTCGTTGCGCTGGTCTTGCAGCAAATCCTCATGCGGATGGCGATTGCGCTGGAACCGGTCATGCCCTGGTTGCCACGATGGCCCCTTGGGACAACCGGGACGCTGGCGGCGATGCAGGCCATCATTGGCCTGACAACCTCCTTCATCATCTTCACCTTCGGATCCATGCTGGTGGCGATCCAGATCGCGGGCGGACAGCTGACACCGCGCGTCATCGCCACGACCCTATTGCGCGACAATGTGGTTCGCCTGACGACGGGCCTGTTCATCTTTTCGCTGCTGTTCGCCATTGCGACCGTCAGCCGGATCGAGGTTGCGATCCCCAACACTGCAGCCTGGATTTCGGGCCTGCTGGGGCTGCTGTCGCTTATTGCGTTCCTCTATCTGATCGACCACGCCGCCCGCTTTTTGCGGCCTGTCAGTATCCTGTGGCATGTGGCCGATGTCGGGCTGCAGGTTCTCGATGACGTTTTCCCCGATTCGGTCGCAGGGTCTGAAACCCAAGATGAGGCGCCGTTGAAGCTTGGCGAACCGACTCGGATCGTTCGACACGTCGGAAAGTCTGCTGTCATGCTTGCGGCACGCATTGAAAGCCTGGTCGCGGAAGCTGAGCGCCACAACGGGGTGATCGTTGCGGCAGCGCAAGTCGGTGACTTCGTGAGCACCGGTCAGCCGCTGTTCCTGCTCTACGGCGGCGCGGCGGCGGCAGACGACGACACGCTTCGGGCGGCAATCGCCCTTGGCCTTGAACGGACCATCGAAGAAGACTCGACCTTTGCCTTCCGGGTGATCGTCGATATCGCGGTCAAGGCTTTGTCCAAGGCGATCAACGACCCGACGACGGCCGTGCTGGCGATGGACCAGCTTCAGCGCCTTTTGCTGACAGCGGGCGAAAGGAACCTGCGCAACGCCTATCACCACAGCGCGGACGGCGTGCTTCGGCTTGTCTTCCCCTGCCCCGACTGGGACGACTTCGTTCACCTGTCCTGCCGGGAAATCCGGCAATACGGCGCCGAGAGCATGCAGGTCGCCCGTCGCATGCGCGCCTTGCTGGTAAACCTGACCGAAGTCCTGCCCGAGTTGCGCCGCCCGGCCCTGCGGATCGAGCTCGATCTGCTGGATCGTGCCGTGGATCAATTGATGCCATTCGAGGAAGACCGGCGCCTTGCCCGCGTTGCCGACAGCCAGGGGCTGGGTGGCGCGTCTGGCGACTAGGCCAACGATCTTGCGGGGTCCTGCATCTGGCCTGTTGGGGTCGAACAGCCCCGGTTTTCCCGGATGGCTTGCCGCGTCTGGACCTGTACGAGGGCGAGGGCGATCGACACCCGTATGGCGTATCTAGTCTCGGTCAGCCACGCGGGCGGATCGTCCGCCGCGCCGGCGCGGTTCCGGGCCGATGGTCAACCCTTCGCGCAGCACGGCGCCCATCGGATGCGCCGGGTCGCCCGTGTCATAGGCGTCGAGAAGCACCCGGATCGCTTCGGCCACCGAGGCGTTTTCGGGCATGCTGAGCGCCCAGTCGATGAAGACCGATCGACATTCTTCCAGGGTGATCCCCTCGATGCGGTAGCTTTCGCGCACCAGGCCCTTTGGATCCGCCTCATGTGGTTGCATCGTCCGCCTCCCCTTCGCCTTTCGGCGCGACCAGTTTCGCCGCGATCACCTCGGCTGCGGCGGCCGTCAGCGCCGCCAGACGCGCGGTCAAAGCCGCCGCATCCGGCGATCCCGTTTCGCGCAGCAGAAACGCCCACCCACCTTCCCCGAGCGCGTCGGGATCGAGCGGCTTGTCTGTCAGCAACCGGCCCGCCGCCTGCACGGTCCAGCAGAAATCCGACGCCGCGCGCAGCGTCGCGGCCTGGTCCCTGGTCAGGAAACCCGAAGTTACCGCAGCATGCAACTGATGATCGGGATCACGCGCCGGGTCGCCCGACAGAAGTGCCCCGGTCTGGGCCAGAAAATCAATGTCCATCAGGTGTCCGGGGCCGTCCTTGGCTTCCCAGGCGGCAGTCGGGGGGTGGGCCGCCAGGATCCGGGCGCGCATCGCGGTCGCGTCAGGGATCACGCGGGCCCCCTGCCCCTTGGTGTGCAGCAAGGCGCGGCGGAACGCCTCGATCGCCTCGGCAAGAC
>JBGSQL010000089.1:0-2346 GCA_041738105.1 Rhodobacter sp.
AGCTCGCCCGCCCCTGTCACCGTGGTCCGCGCCAGCCGCATCGCCAGATCGGCGGACAGCCCTTCAGCCTCGCCCGCCGCCGCCAGCGCCTCGATCAGGTGAAACACATAGGCCGGACCCGATCCGGACACCGCCGTGACCGCATCCATCTGATGCTCGCCCTCCAGCCGCACGGTTTCGCCCACTGCGGCCATCAGCGTCTCGGCCAGCGCCATGTCTGCGTCGCTTGCCACCGGATTGGCCACCAGCGCGGTGATCCCGCGCCCGACCGCAGCGGGTGTGTTCGGCATCGCGCGGATCACCGGCGTGGCCGCCCCCAGAGCCTGCTCGTAGCGCGCAATCGGAATGCCGGCCGCAACCGTGACAAACAGCGTGCCACCGCCGCCAAGCGCCGCAAGGGCCGGCAATGCGTCAGCCATCATCTGCGGCTTGACGGCGACAATGACGATGGCCGGCGCCTCGGGCAGGCCCGCATTCAGGTGCACCCCCTTGGCCGCCAGCCCCTTCAGCCAGTCCGAAGGCTGCGGGTCCAGCACCCAGACCGCGCTCAGCGCAAGGCCCTGGCGCAGCCAACCTTCCAGCATCGCCGATCCCATCTTGCCACAGCCCAACAACACCAGGCCGCGACGGTTCAATGTCGCAAAATCCATGCTTCGTCCCCGATCGTTCCGGGGCAGGTTAGGCGCGCCCGTAGGCCTCGGCAATGGCGACCTTCATCGCGGCGGCGGGCGTATGCTCGGCCCAGGCCACCAGTTGGAACGCCGGGTAAAAGCGTTCGGCCGCCATCACGGCGCTGGCGATCAGCCGGTCGATCTGCTCGGGGCCGGCCACCTGCCCCCCCGACAGCAGCAAGCCATAGCGCCAGACCATCAGCTTCTGTTCCACCCAGTAGGTGAAGGCACCGGTCCAGACCATGTCGTTGGTGCGGTTCAGCACATCGTAAAGCTCGCCCATCCGATGCTCGGGCGGCTCCATCTCGAAGGTGCAGATCAGGCGCAGCGTCTCATCCTGCGGTGACCAGGCGAGGGTCAGCGAATAGGTCCGCCACTGACCTTCCACGGCCATCGCGATCTGGTCGTCGGTGACCCGGTCAAACTCCCACTCGCGGTGTTCGGCCAGCGTCTCGACGATGTCGATCGGATGCAGGTCGTCGGTGCTCAGATAGTCTTCGGAAAGCGACATTGCCCGGCCTATTCATGAAGCTGCCTGCGGGCCTGGACCCACAAGAAGCTGGGTGTCTGGCAAGGTACGGCGTTTGCCCGACACCGCCCTTACTAGATATGGTGTGGGAGAAGAGGAAGGGTGTAAAGCGTTTTCTGGCGGAAATGTCTGTGGACAAGTCTTTTCAGGCCGCAGCAGCGCCACTCATGGCATCATGCGGCACGCCTCCGACAGGACATGGCTGGTCTTGGCAAGAGGTGTGACAGGCAAACATCGCGAAAAATCCGCGAAGAACCAAGGCGCTACGCTGCGCCTTGCGGCGAGCAGCGATAGGCGCCCGGCGGGTCAGCTCTTCTTCTTCGGGCCCGCCGCTTCCAGCGCCACGATCCGCGCCTCGAGCGTGGCATTCTCTTCGCGCGCCTTCTGCGCCATGGCGCGCACGGCGTCGAATTCCTCGCGCGTCACGAAATCACGCTCGGCCATCCAGCGGTCGATGAACCCTTTCATCGCCGTCTCGGCCTCAGTTCTTGCGCCCTGGGCCACGCCCATGGCGTTGGTCATCAGTTGCGACATGTCGTCGAAGAACTTGTTGCGGGTCTGCATGGGCCACCTCCGTCGGTTGCGCTTTATATGGTCCAGTGCTGCGCGCCGCACAAGGTTGACATCGCCGCAGCCGCACAACAGAACGGCGCCCGAGGAGACGGCATGACGCATATCCCTTTCCCCGACATCACGCCCGAGATCTTTTCGGTGACCGTCTTCGGCATCACCTTCGCGTTGCGCTGGTATGCGCTGGCCTACATCGTGGGGCTGCTGATCGGCTGGCGGATCGTGGTGGCCCTGATGCGCCGCCCCGCGCTGTGGCGCGCGGCCCCGCCGATGACGCCGGCGCAGGTGGAAAACCTGCTGACCTGGATCATCCTGGGGGTCATCCTGGGCGGGCGGCTGGGCTTCGTGCTGTTCTACCAGCCCGCCCACTATCTGGCGAACCCGGCCCAGATCCTGCGGGTGTGGGAGGGCGGCATGTCGTTTCACGGCGGCTTTCTGGGCGTCGTCACGGCTGCCGCGCTTTACTGCCGCAGCCAGGGCATCCCGCTCTTGCCCGCCGCCGATGCGCTGGCCGTCGCCACGCCGCCCGGCCTGTTCCTCGGCCGCCTTGCCAACTTCGTCAACGCCGAGCTCTGG
>JBGSQL010000101.1:0-17384 GCA_041738105.1 Rhodobacter sp.
TGCCGGTAATCGGCCCTGACGGGCCAGTGCGCCATGGCACGCGCCAGCTCTGTGGTGAGCGCGCGCGCCATGGCGCACCCCCGCTTCAAATGGCCTGGTTTTACGCCGCCGCACTGGCCGAGTATTGCTCCGCCATTGACAGGTCCGTCAGTCCGGAAACATCGCTGTCGTGCTCCAGAAGCAGCTGGTAAGTAGCAGCATTGGCTGAGGTAGCGAGAAAGGTCGTCAAGGCGACCGTCGCGAGAATGAGCTTCATTGATCCGCCCCCTCGATTGCCAAGACTGTTGACATTATGTGACTCGGGGATCTCCCTCACAATACGGCAATATGGGTAGCCTGTAGCGGTCGCCTGGCGCAAACTTGGTGCAGCGCTGGCAGTTGACTGCTTTCGGCTCCTCGCGGGCGGTCAGGCAAGTGAGCAGACCCGCGTGCATCGGACGCCCATGCAGGTTGCCCCGAAGGGCCGTGACACGCGTCTGGCTTGCAGCATTTCGACTGATCCCGATCACGCTGCCGCAGCTTCAGCTTTCAGAGCAGCATGGTTTCTTGCACCGGCCCGTTGAGGGCGGAAACGTGCCGTTTGCGGGGTCAACCAATTCCCGGACTTGCCGGTTCGGCCAGACTGGCCGCACCGTGGCAGGACGCCAGTTTCCGCCCGCTTCCGCAGGTGCAAGGCGCGTCGCTGCCCCGACGGGAGTCCTCGGCCCTGACCAGGTCGATCATTTCGCTCGGCGACCGCCCGACGCGGATCAGGTGCGCCATGGCCATCATCGAGGGGCGGGTGTGCGTATAGAAACGCTCCAGTCCTTCGCACAGGTAGTTGTGGCCGGTCTCGCCGGCCTGCGACTTGACGAACCGGTCTTTCGGGCAACCGCCGTTGCACAGTTGACGGACGCTGCAGGTCTGGCACTGGCCGGTCAGCCGGTCGCGCTTGTCCAGCCCGAAGCGGCGCATCTGAGGTGAGGCCACCAGATCGGCAAGCGGCGTCTCATGCAGATTGCCCAGCTTGTAGGCCGGTTCAACGAAATGGTCGCAGGTGTAGATGTCGCCGTTGTGTTCCAGTGCCGGGCCATAGCCGCAGGTGGGCGCGTGGATGCACAGCAGATGGCGGTTGAAATAGGACTCGAGCGTGACATCGAACATCTGCACGAAGACACGCCCCACATCGCGGCGCAGCCAGTCCTCGTAGATGTCGATCAGGAACTGGCCATATCCCCGCGGCGTGACCGACCGTTCGGTGACCAGATCGCCGGTCTGGGTGTAGAGAAGCCGGCTTGCGCCGGGCACCTCGCTCCAGCCCTTGTTGGCGATGGGAAGGGTCTCGGCGGTGGCGCGCTCGATGATCGGGATGAACTGCATCCACGTCGCCCCCAGCCCATCTCGGAAGAACTGGTAGACCTCGCGCCCGCGATGCTGGTTGGCGGCGTTCACCGTGCAAAGGATGTTGAACGCAACGCCGTGCGCCTTCAGCCGATCCAACCCGCGCATGACCAGATCGAAGGTGCCCTGACCGCGGCGATCCTTGCGGTAGGTGTCGTGGATGTCCTTCGGCCCGTCGACGGACAGCCCGACCAGGATGTCGTTCTCGCTGAAGAACGCCGCCCAGGCATCATCGACCAGAAGTCCGTTGGTCTGGAAGGTCTGCTTCACGACCTGGCCGGGGCGGCGGTGGCGTTCGATCGCCTCCAGCGCGCGCCGGAAGAAGTCCAGCCGCATCAGCGTCGGCTCGCCGCCCTGCCAGGCGACGGTGACCTCTGGCGTTGTGTGTGCCTCCAACAGTTGCCGGATGTAGCTGTCCAGCGTCTCATCCGACATCCGGCTGCGGCTGTTGGGATAAAGCGCCTCCTTTGACAGAAAAAAGCAGTAGGTGCAGTCGATGTTGCATGTGGATCCGGACGGCTTTGCCAGCAGGTGAAACCGTGGCGGCTGCGCCGGACGGTTTGCTTCGGACGATGCCGTATCCGATTGAGTGGTCGCTTGCATTGATCCTGTCATCCCTTGTTGCGCTGACCGCCGAGCTGGTCGAACAGCATGCAAATGGTCTGGGCTTCGATCGGCTTGGCCAGCACGTCAACTGCCCCGGCGGCAAGGCAGATCGCGCGTGTGCCTTCGCGCTCGACCCCAGTCATCATGACGATCGGCACACCATACCCAAGCGCGCGCGTTTCGTTCAGGATCTCGATGCCGGTCTTTTCGGACATGTGGATGTCCAGAAGCACGAAGGTCGGCTGCAACCCGGGCAGACGGGCGATCATGTCGTCGCCGGAAGCGCTGAATTCGCAGTCGATGTCCAGCGACCGAACCATCCGCTGAAGGGCCCGCCTGAGCGAGGCATCATCGTCCACCACCAAGATGCAACCCGAAGCCATCGTTTGCCGTACCTCCACCGGTCGCCGATCGTCGCACATTCGATCTGCGCGCCAAGTGGGACAAGGGTCTTATGTCTTTTGGCCCTCATTCAGCCGCGCCATCAGTGTCACCAGTTCAGCGACCGAGCGCACACCCATCTTGTGCATCGCCCTGCCGCGGTGGACCTTGATTGTCTTTTCTGCGGCACCCAGACGGTGGGCGATCTGCTTGTTCAACCGGCCGGACACGATTTCCTGCAGGACCTCGTGCTCGCGCGGCGTGAGGCTGGCAATGCGCCTGCGCAGGTCCTCCAGCGCGGAAAGCTGGCTTCGTCTTGCCCGGTCAAGCGCAAGCGCGGTGTGGATCGCCGCAAGCAGCGTGTCGGCATCGACCGGTTTGGTGAGGAAATCCACCGCACCCGCGCGCATCGCCTGCACCGCCCACGGGATCGAACCCTGCCCCGTCAGGAAGATCACCGGGCGGACCCCGCCATCCTGCGCAAGTTGTTCCTGCAGGGCTAGCCCGTTCGTGGTCTTCAGTCCAAGGTCGATGATCGCACATCCGGGCTGGGCGGGGTCATGTGCGCCAAGAAACGCGGCAGCGTCCACAAAGGACCGGGTCTCGAAGCCTTCGGCGGCAAGCAACCGTTCAAGCCCGCGCAGGATCGCTGCATCGTCGTCGACCAGCCAGATCACGCTCATTGCGGCGCACGCGCTGGCGCGAGGGTCAGGACGATCCGTGCGCCGGCCCCCATGGGATCGGCGAAGGCCAGGCTGCCGCCATGCGCTTGTGCGATGCTGCGGCAGATGGCAAGGCCGACGCCAAGGCCGGATGGCTTGCTGCTGACAAAGGGCCGGAAGGCCTCTTCGCGCTTGTCGGACGCAACGCCCGATCCGGCGTCCTCGACCGTGAGGGTGGCGCCACCGGTGGCTGGGGCCGCAGTCGTCAGGCGTACGATCCGGTCCGCCTCGGGCAGCCCGGCCATTGCTTCGGATGCGTTGAGCACAAGGTTCAGCACGATCTGTTGCAGTTGAGCCCCGTTGCCGTTCACCATGACCGGGTCTGCAGACAGGGCCTGTCGCACTCTCGCACCGCTGACGGCCAGTTCGTTCTGCACAAGCTTGAGCGTTTCCCGGACGATCTCGTTCAGGTCGAGCCGTTCCATCGCGACCTCGCCCTTGACCATCAGACGTCGCAGGCTGGCGATGGTCGACCCTGCCCGATGCACGTCGTCGTTGATGTCGCGGAAGATCGCGCCGATCTCTGCAAGGTCAGGGGCCGTGCGACTGGACAGTCGGGTGCCGGCTTCGGCATTGGCCTGGATTGCCGCGAGCGGCTGGTTGATCTCGTGGGCAAGCGCGGCCGACAGCTGGCCCAGCCGCAGGTTGCGCGACACATGGATCAACTGACTGCGTTCGGACTCGAGCGACTTTCGCGTGCTGACGTATCGGCGGCGCTGGAACATCAGGGCAAGGATCGTCACCGTCTGGGCCGCGACGATTGCGCCGATCGCAAGCAGCAAGAGGCGGTGTTGTTCCCACAGTGTGGGTTCGTAGAACAGGATCCGGCTTTGTTCGGGAAGCAGGCCGAGGTCAAGGTTGTGGCGCCGCATCGCCCGCCAGTCCACGGTTGGAACCGCCGCGATCCTGATCGGTTCGGGCAGCGGCGATCTTGCGACAGCCGTCCGCAACATCCTGCCGATTTCCATACCTGTCGACATCAGGTCTTCGACATTGCCGCCGACGACGCCTTTCCCGATCTGGGTTTCATAGAGCGACCAGACCGGCGCCGCCGACGCCCCGGCCAGGGCCTGGGCAAACTGGATCGGCAGGAATCGTCGTCCAGCCGTGTCAAGATTGACCGACAGAAGCAGTACGATCGCGCCGGGATCCAGCGAACGCGCCTCGGCGAGGTAATCATCCGCAGTCGCCTCGGGCAGCAGGCGCACCGGCACGGTGCGATAGGTGTCGGCTACGGAGGCAGAAAAGGTCGAACGCGATTGCCGGTCAAAGTTCGCTGACCCCGCGATGACGACGATCTCTGGTGCGTCGGGCTGAACTGTCAGCGCAAGGTCCAGTGTGCTGCGAAAGTCGAAGGGGCTGATGACCCCGCTCACGTCCGGCAGGGTCTGGCCTGCCATTGCGGTCTGCAGACCCACCTCTCCGAAGCCGCCATAGACGATCGGGGCGCCGGGGGCGATTTCGTCGCGATTGTCGATCACAAAGGAAAGGGCGTTATTGCCAAGGACGCCGATCGCGTCCAGCCCAAGGCCCTTGTACCGCTCCACCAAGAAGGTGCGGTTGAGCGCCAGTTCCCGAGGGTCGTTGAAGCGCAGCAAATCGAGATACTCGACATAGATTTCGCTTCGCGTCGTGAAGTCCGCGCCAAGCTCTGCTTCGACGCCCATCAGCAGCATCTTAGCGAGGGGCAGCCTGCTATCGGATTCCACGACGAACAGCAGACGGGGCCGGTCATCGGCGCCCTCGGCCTGGACACCTTTTGCAAAACCTGGCGCGAGCGCAATCAGCAGGGCTGAAACGGCGGTGCGAAAAGTTGCTTTCAGCAATCGGCGCAGCATCGCACATCCCGGAAATGGGGCAGCAGGTAGGTCCAAGGTCCAACTGTTCGTAGTGCCTGCCGCTCCCTAGAGTCAAGGCGCTTGGACGGGCCCGCTTTGCCTGCCGGCCCGTTTTGACTGCAGCGAGGAGATCACAGAATGAGAGTCAGACAGAGTGCAAGGCTGCTCCGCTCGACCGCGATGGGGCTTGTGGCTGCGTTGGCGCTGGGCGATGCATCCGCCTTGGCGCAGGACGCCGAAAAACCCAATATCGTCGTGATCTGGGGCGACGACATCGGCCAGTTCAATATCAGCGCCTACAACCTGGGTATGATGGGCTACCAGACGCCGAACATCGACTCCATCGCCCGCGAGGGAGCGCTCTTCACCGACTGGTATGGCCAGCAAAGCTGCACCGCCGGACGCGCCGCCTTCATGACCGGTCAATCGCCGATCCGCACCGGGCTTCTGAAGATCGGCCTGCCCGGATCGCCCGAGGGGATCAACACCGCCGACCCGACGATTGCAGGGCTCTTGAAAGAACATGGTTACGCGACCGGGCAGTTCGGCAAGAACCACTTCGGCGACCGTGACGACATGCTGCCCACAAACCATGGCTTCGACGAGTTCTTCGGCAACCTCTATCACCTGAACGCCGAGGAAGAGCCCGAAAACGAGGATTACCCGGGCGACATGGTGATGCCCGATGGCCGGACCTTCAAGGAAACCTTCGGCCCGCGCGGCGTGATCCACTCGGTGGCCAACCCGGACGGTACGCAAACGATCGAGGACACAGGCCCACTTACCCGCAAGCGGATGGAGACGATCGACGAGGAGGTAACCTCCCGCGCGCTGGACTGGATGGACAAGACCCATGCCGACGGCAAGCCGATGTTCCTGTGGTACAACACCACAAGGATGCACATCTTTACCCACCTGAAGGAAGAATCCCAGGGTGTGACCGGCCTTGGCGTCTATGCAGACGGCATGGTCGAACATGACGGAATGGTTGGCGAAATCCTGCAGAAGATCAAGGATCTGGGGATCGAAGACAACACCATCATCATGTATTCCACCGACAACGGGGCCGAGGTGTTCACCTGGCCCGATGGCGGCACTACCCAGTTCAAGAGCGAGAAGAACTCGCCCTGGGAAGGCGGCTACCGCGTCCCGACGCTGATCAAGTGGCCTGGCGTGATCAAGCCAGGCACCATCATCAACGAAATCGGTGCGCATGAGGACATGCTGCCGACGTTGCTGGCCGCCGCCGGCGATCCCACCGTGGTCGAGGACCTCAAGGCGGGCAAGACCGTCAACGGTCGCGACTACAAGGTGCACCTCGACGGGTCGGACCTGCGTCCGGCGTTTGAGGGCCAGGCCGAGTGGCCACGCAAGTCGTTCATCTACTGGACCGATGGCGGCGAAGTGGCTGCGCTGCGTTATGGCAACTGGAAGGCCCAGTATCTGGACCAGCCGGCCCACGGCCTGGAAGTATGGCGGCAACCCTTCGTCACGCTGCGCGCGCCTTACCTGACAAACCTTCGGATGGACCCCTTCGAAAAGGCTTTGGACGAGGATGCGATGGGCTACCAGCGCTGGTACATGGAGCGGATGTTCATGTTCATCCCGGCCATGGCATTCATCAACCAGTGGATCCAAAGCTTCAAGGAATTCCCGGTCCGCATGGAGCCAGGCAGCTTTGATCTGCAAGCCGCGATGGATGCGATGCGCACCGTCCAACGCTAAACTGTCAACGAGTGACGCCCGGCCGCGCGACTATGCGGTCGGGCAATTTGTTCCATGTTCTCTTTCTTCAGGTGGAGACCAAGCCATGCGTCTGATATCGGCTGCCCTATCTATGGTCGCGTTCGCTTCGCAACTTCAGGCCGATCCTTTGCCATCGTGGAACGAGACTGCGACCAAGGACGCGATCATCGGTTTTGTCGAAGGCGTCACCACACCCGGTTCGGCCGACTTCCTGCCGACCGAGGACCGGATCGCCGTCTTTGACAACGACGGCACGCTCTGGGCCGAACAACCGATGTATTTCCAGGTCTACTTCGCGCTGGACGCGCTACGTGCGCGGGCCGAGGCCGACCCGTTGATCCTGACCTCGGATATCCTCAAGGCAGCGGCGGCTGGCGACCTCGAGACCGTGCTTGCCGCCGGCACGGCCGCACTGGGCGAGATCGTGATGGCCAGCCATGCCGAGATCACCGCCGAGGATTTTCAGGCCGCAGTCGCAGACTGGGCCGCGACCGCGATCCATCCCGACACCGGGTTGCGCTTTGTCGACATGACCTACCAGCCGATGACCGAACTGCTGCGCTACTTGCGCGACGAGGGCTTCTCGACCTGGATCGTTACCGGCGGCGGCAGCCATTTCGTCCGCGCATTGGCCGAGGATGCCTATGGTATCCCGCCCGAGCAGGTGGTGGGCTCGATGATCGACGCCGAATACCGCGTGATCGACGGTGTGGCTCAGATCTGGAAACTGCCGGACCTTGCCTTCATCGACGACAAGGGTGGCAAGCCGGTGGGGATCGACCGCAGCATCGGGCGCCGTCCCGTTCTGGCCTTCGGCAATTCGGACGGCGACTACGAAATGATCGAGTACACCACAACCGGACCGGGGCCGTCGCTTGGGCTGATCCTGCACCACACCGACCCGGCGCGCGAATGGGTTTACGACCGCGAGAGCCACTTCGGGCATCTTGAGCGCGGGCTTGACGATGCCGCTGCCAAAGGCTGGATCGTCGTCGATATGGCCGCTGACTGGTCGCGCATCTATTCCGGCAACTCTGTCAAGGGAGACTGAAAACGCTTGAAAAAAGCCTCTTGGCACTTCTCACAGGGCGCAGAGCCTTTGCGGTTTGGTGGTTGGCTCGGGTCGGCAGCACATGGAACAGCGGGCGCCAGTTCAGTTCACTCTGGCTGTCATGTTGCGCATTGGCAGGGCGGGGGTCGTGGAAACCCGTGGATCGGTGATGACATTTGCGGTCGGCCCCGGATCGGCCTTGATCTCTGGCGGCGCTCTGGTTGCAGCGCTGGCTCATGGGCTGTGGTTGCCAGCGCTGCTGCTCCAGACGATTTGTGCGAGACAAATTGCAGTTGGTTTGCGCCGCAAGAATGGCAAGCCGGGCATGGAGTGCGTCACCATTCCTGACAGCGATCAACCGCTGTCAGACGACCTTCACCACCAGGTTGCCAAGCCCCTCGATTGTGGCTTCCAGCGTGTCGCCACGGACAACCGGACCAACGCCTGATGGCGTTCCGCTCATGATCACATCGCCTGCCTGCAACTCGAAATACTCGGAAAGGTAGGAGATCATCTCTGGCACCTTCCAGATCATCTGGTTCAGGTCCCCCTCTTGGCGAACGGTGCCGTTCACCTTCAGTTCGATCCGCCCGTGGTCGGGATGGCCCACCTTTGACACCGGGAACAGCGGCCCGACCAGGCGTTCGTGTTTCAGGATTTCGCGCTCAAGCCCTGGATCGGCAAGTGAGGCGCGGGATGATCGAACGCGACCATCCCAAGCTGTCGGTCGGGGCGCAATGCCGCCTTCTCTCGATCTCGCGGTCGTCGTTCTATTACGCGCCGCGGGGCGAGACGGCGATGAACCTCGACCTGATGCTGTTGATCGACAAGCAGTTCCTGGACACCCCGTTCTACGGCGTCCGGCAGATGACATCGCACCTGCAGAACGAGGGTCATGGCGTGAACCAGAAGCGCATCCGGCGGCTGATGCGCCTCATGCGGTTGATGCCGATCTACCAGAAGCCCGACACCAGCCGACCTGCGGAGGGGCATAAGACCTGCCCCTACCTGCTGGGCGGGCTGCGGGTGGAACGGACCAATCGAGTCTGGTGCGCCGACACATCACCTACCTGCCGATGAGAAAGGGCTTCCTCGATCTCGTCGCCATCATGGACTGGTTGCTGTTGTCCGTTTCATGCAAGGTTCCGTCCGACTGACTCCGTCACCCCAATGCGCGGACCCGCGGCGGTCACTTGACGAACCGCAGGCCGCCACAGTCTACTCTACGACGGCCTTGCCGACCACGGCCTCAAGCGAGGCCCCTTCATCTCCTTCAGCCCTTACTTTAGTGCCGGGCATGATCTCGAACAGCGGATCGAAGCTGCCCATCATCCCCGCCAGTTGCCCGAGCACCGACAGGTCCCCATCGACCGTTACCTTTCCGGCCCCGACCATTGCCTCGAACGTGTCTGCGCCGGACATCACGTTGCTCAGGTCGCTGCGGTTCAGGGTCAGGCTGAGTTGGGCGTCGGGCGCGGTGTAGCCCTGGATGTTGGTCAGCGTACCGTGCGCCAGTTCGATCACGAAGGACTCGCCATTGTCCGTGGTCACGAGGTTGATCTTGAAGGCCGCCTCGCCCGCTTTGCGGCTGTCCAGCTTGATGCCAAGAAAGTTCAACCACTGCTCGGTCGTCATAGAGCGGATGACGTCGGGCGAGGAGGTGTCCGCAGTATCCCCGGTTGGGATTCCTGAGCGGAGCTCGAAAGCGCCAGAAAGAAAGGAGTTCCGCAAGCCCGGGTTTTCCTGCTGGTAGCCGATCTGCTCAAAAGCGTCTGCCAGCATGTCCTTGGCGTCCTGGTTCCCCGGCTCGGCTTGGACCAGCTTGTTCAGGATCTCGGTCGCCAGAAGATAGTTGCCTTCGTCATGCAGCGTCCGCGCCCGCGCCATGATCGCTGCCGCCCCGCCCATCATCTCGACATAGAGCGGTGCCGAGCCGTTCGATCAGGTGGGTGCAGTCGCCCTTCGCCCTTCGGATGGCGCCGTGCCAAAGTTCGCGTGACACATGATCCGAGGACAGCTGCCCTGCCGCCGGAAGGGACTGAGCCAAATTGGAGGAGTCCTCCATGCATATCGCGCGAACCCTGGCACTTCTTCTGAGCAGCGCCGCCTTCGTTTTGGCGCTTACAGTTGCCAGCCCAGACCAGACCAAGCGGACCGAGACGGTTGCGGAAGGCGTTGCTGGTGCAGGTACGATCATCAAGGGCGCGTTGAAGAGTGAAGACTCCGCAGACTATGCGCTCCCTTGAAACAGCGCGAGCTGCGATCAATCGAGAAGGATTGATGTTGTGCCTTAGCCGATCACGGCGCTTCCACTACCGCCACACCGCGCGTCCGATCGCCATCCATACGGGGACCGACAACGCCCCTTCGTTCGAGATGAAGTGGAAATGGTCTAGCTGCCGCTCTTCCATCTCGAGCTCCCAGCGGGCCGCGATGAGATGCGGGGCCGCGGCTTCAGCGGAGACGCCCTTGCGCTCCACACAAGCGGCGACCTGCCATTTGTAGTCCGGATCATTGGTCCAGTCGCGGTCCTCGATCCAGACCACCCAGTGCTTCCGGGCGCGGTGGAGCCAGTAGGTCTCGACACGGCTCGACATCGGCCCCCAAGCCCACTCGATGGTTCCGAGAAAGGTCATCTCGCGCGGGCGCCTCTTTGGCAGGATGTAGTCCGGCATAGAGAAGAGGCAGGGGATGGGCTCGAAGCTGTCGGGGACCTGCGGCAGATCAACCACCTCGACCAAGCGCTGCTCGGGCAGCTGGTCGGGCGTCATCGGGAGCGGCGGAGGCCGGTTCATGACGCGGTCCTCGCGACCGAGTGCGACGCACTATGCCTCTTTGCCCCCACGATCCGCGCGAGGCTCAGCGGCGCTGTCGGGTCCTCGAGCCTGTAGGCCACCAGAGGCCCGTCCGTTCCGGCGGAGTAGTCGAGGCAGATCGCATTCGGCGCCTGAAGTACCGGCGCACCAGTGAGCCAGTAGTGACCGAAGAAGACGGGCTTGGCTTCCACAGGATAGGTGATGTCCGCACCTTGGCCGGGGGCGCGGTCACCGGCAACTCGCCAAGATCAGGGACGCACATCGCCAGCTCGGTCCACGAGACAGCCCCGCGCTTCCACCACTGGAGCCGGACCTCGCCGCGGTTGATGCCGTCCTTGTCGCGAAAGCTGTAGCCATGGGGCAGATCGGCCTCTGGCCCCTTGGTCGTCACCTCGACGATTGCATGCAGCGGATCGGTCTTCCGGGCGGCTTGGATGAGCTGCGCCTCCGAGAGCACGCCTTCCGGGGCGGCCGCGCGAAGGGCGGCAACGCTCTCCTTGTCCCAGCAGGCATGCACCGCCCGGATGTGGTCGGTCTCGAGAACCAGCGGCAGAGACCTCATCCAGGCAATCGCGTCTCGCGTCGTGGGTGCGCCCAGCGGAAACTCCCGCAGGAAGGCTGCATGCTGGTGGAGGTTTTTCGGCGTATGCGGTCGAAGATAGGAACCCAAGTTGGCGTCATCGGGCGTATGGAAGTGGATCGCATTCAGCTCATGGTTTCCCATCACGGCGCGGGCCTTGCCCGCATCGATCAGGCTGCGCACGATGCGGAGCACGCCCGCATTGTCTGGCCCGCGGTCGATGAAATCGCCGAGGAAGATAATCTCTCGGGTTGCGTCGTCATTGGTCCAACCCGCGGCGGTGCGGCACCAGCCGAGCCTGAGCAGGAGTGCCTCGAGCTTTCCGGATTGGCCATGGATGTCAGGGATGATGTCGAACACGCGTATTGCCTCCTTGAAAAGGGGATAAGGGATGGGGCCTGGGGCCGGTTAAGACCAAAGGTCAGCGCGGAATTTGGCTTCGGTAAGGCGCGGCCCAGAAGCCCAGTTCGATCTGCTCGGCAGCCTCGACGAGGTTCTGAACACCGAGCCCGCGCAGCTCGAGCCGCATGGCCCGGTGGCTGACAGGGAAAGCCTGCGCGATCGAGCCCAGAAGAAAGCCTGTATGCCCCAGCGTGCCGCCTGCCTCCTGACGCGCCAGCAGGTCCTCCATCCGGCGAAGGGGAAACACCCGTTTCTCCTGTCGCGGCGTCACGGCGCGGGCGATCGTTCGCCGCAGGAACTCGGTCTTTGCGGAACGGTCGAAGCGCGGGGGCGTTCTGTCATCGAGTGGTGGTGGCGCCTCCGGCGCGACGTAGGCCTCAAGGGCGGCCTTGAGCGCCGCAGAGGCGACCGCGAAGCGGTGGTGCGGAAGATTTGGATTGTCAGTCATGAGGTCCCCTTTTTTGCCTGATCTCTGGCCGCATCCCCCGGATTGGGGTCCCACCTTGCCGGGATGGCAGGTTGGGGAGAGCGCGAGGCGCTCTTCTCTGGATGCACAAAAAATTTAGCTCCTCCGGCGCAGGAACGCAAGTTATCCCCGCGAAACAAACTGTCGCTGTGTGGCTCCTATGCGCGCTGCAGGCGGGAGAGGAGAGCGCACCGCGCGAGCCAACTTCGCTCGGGTTTGCGGATCTCTCGGCACATGCCATGGCAGGCGCTGCAGCAGTTTTCCTGCGTGACGGGCAGGGACCTCAAGAAAACGGGTCGTGGACGTAGCTCGGCGGCTGCAGTTGCTGGCGCCGGTAGTCGCTCTGATAGCGGGAGCCGTCTTCGCGGCGGGGGATCACACCTCCGTTGAGGCCGGGCATGGTTCGCTTTGGTGCGATGTAGTCGCCCACCATGGTGAGCGCGAGAGCATCTGCGCTGTCGGGGCTGCGGCCCAAGCGCGACCTGATCTTCGCTTTCGGGTCCAGCGCGAGAAGGCCCTTCGCATTGTGGAAGTAGGTGACCGAGGCCAGCTCCTGAAGAAGCGCGCGGTCGTCGGGCAAGATCGTGTCGGGCTTCTGGATGAACTCCGCCAGCCGCGCGTAGAGCTCCGCGCGCTTGTTGGCGTGGACGTCAGGCCGGGTGCTCGAAGACGAGAAGACGATTGGGATCGGGTTCCAAAACATCTCCTGCAGACGCGGCAACAAGTTGCTGGCATGGCCGCCGGTGCTGTCGACCGCGATCAGGTCAGCACTGATTTCCATCGCGGCGGCCGCGACACGGAGCGGAAGCTGGTTGAGCTCCTCCTTGTCGATCAGGATCGGCGGCAGGATCAGTGAGCCGATGCGGCAGGCAATGGCGGACTGGTCTGCGTCAAGCCCGTCGCCGCCGCAGTCCACTCCGACGACGCGCGGGCCGTCGCGGTATTGGGGGAGCTGAGCGAAGCGGGCGGGGGCCTTTCGCTTGGTCGCCTCGACGATGGCGCTGAGCGGGATGAGTGCCCGATCGACCCCGGCGGTCATGTCGCATTCGAATTCGGCCTTCCAGACGGCCGGGTTAAGGGCCTCGGCCCTCAGCTGCTCGATCTGGGCGGGCGTGAACACGCCGACGTTGTGGATCGTGAAGTGCAGGGCCTTCCATTCGCCGCTTACGTCAAACGAAGCCTTCTCGAACAGAATACCCAGCGTCGAGGGCTCCGCCGGCGTTCCGATCGCCAGAAGGAATCCCTGCCGATCGAACAGGGCGGGTAGGATTGCGCCCGCGATGGCGGCCTCTGTGAGAAGTTGAACTTCATCGCAGATGACGCCGCTGAGGCCCAGACCCCGGACGGAGGCCCCATCACCGTCTGCCGCGCCAAAGAAGATGATCTCGCTGCCCGTCGGGAGCTCGACGCGCAAGTCACCCTCGTGAAAATTCACGCCCGGGATATCGGCCAGCATTTCCTTCAGGATCGCCCAGTAGATCAGGCGGCCATGGCTCTTGGTCTGCAGCACGATGGCATAGCGACCTGGCTTCGCGAGGGCTGCCATGCAGATGGCGGCCGCGGCGGCCGTGCTCTTGCCGCTACGGCGGGGGGCGACGCAGACCACGTTCTTGTGGGTCGCAAGCGCCTCGTGGAGCTCTAGTGCCCAGGAGCGGGGCGCATAGCGCAGCGATACTGTCTGGACCTCGTCGTTGTCATGGGTCAGCCCGAGGCTGGAAGAGCCGGTCTGCAGATCACTCATTGTCGTCCTCCTCTTCGGTCACGGCCTCGGCGACGCGGCGGAGACCTGCTTCGAACTGGGAGTGGGTCATCTGCGCCTCGAGAACGGCTGGTCGCTTCGAGCCCGGCACGGCGAAGGGCGCATTCACCACGAAGGTCATCCCGCTGTCTCCGGTCAATTCGACCGACTTGAGCGTGGGAAGCACACGCTGAGCGAGCTTCTCGAGGACGGCCACGCGGACGGCGGCATCGGGTCGCTCCCAGCCGACAATCTCCCCGGCCAGATCGCGCACGGGTAGAGGCTCGCCGCGGGCGACTGTGAGCAGGGCGTCGAGGACGCCCGCATCGCGGATGCGCTTGCGGTCGGCGGCCTGTGCGGCGCGATCAGACTTTTGTGTCATGCGCCATCCACAAGAATGGTGGCAAGGAGCGAGGATACGAGCACAAGCAGTGTGCGCGGATCATGCTCCACGACGGTGAGCCGCGCGAGCAACTCGGAAAGCGTTGCCCTGTCGCCTGGGGTCACGGTAACCTCGACATGGCGGCGGATGTCCGTCACCTGACGTGCGCCATCACTGGGGGTCTGCTTGGCGCTAGCGGTAATCAAGTTGTTCTCCGATGTTATTTTTAATGTAATGATATAACATAACTATCATTTATGCAAGGGTCTAAGGGCACCCAGATTTGTCCAGGGCAAGCCCAAAAGGGGGATAATTCGGGGGATAAAATGTGGTAGATAGCCAGTGACCTGAAGTTTGCTAAGGAATACTCAATTGGTTCGTTTCCTAAATTAGGCACCGTAGGGTTTGAGCCGGGGTCAGATGGCGCGAGAACTAGAGTTTGGGCGCAGGCTTGAAGACAGTGGTGTCGCCGCCCAGGATGCCAAGGATGGTGATCCCGTGGTCGCGGATGTGGGAGCGGGTGTTCAGTCTCTCGATCAGGCCCTTCAGGTGTCCGCGGGCGTGGTGGTGCGGCGGGACGTGGACGAACACGTCGTGCTGTGCCGCGCCGCGCCCAGGGCGATAGGCGGTCAGGCGGGCAGGGAGCACGCGCCCCGGCCGGCGGTGCAACTCGGCAAGTTCCGATCGAAGCCAGTCGGTGGCCGAGCTCACGGGGTAGACGTCGCGGAATCGGCGGTAGACGCGGGACGTGTTTACGGGCGGCGTTGGGGGAGGGTAGCCGAGGAGGAGAGCCAGCCAGAGCCAACGGCTGCCGTGCCCAGAATCATCGGGATCGGGCACGATGCCGTCGCCGTAAGCCAACGTCGGGGTCCCGAGCAGCGTGATTCTCGGTAGATCGAGAAGGCGGTCGAGGTTTACCATCTGGTGGCTTCCGGATGCCAGCGGAGTCGGTCGGAGCTGTCGCGCGTAAGGGCCGGTACCTTCGTCGAGTAGAGGGGGAAGTCATCTCTTCGACGCAGGTCGGCGAACCCGGACTCTTCCGGGGTCTTGGAGACGAAACTTCCGGTGGCCTTTTCGAGCGAAAACAAGGCAAGTTCTCCAAAGTCCGGGCCCTCGGGAACTCTGGGTCCAATCCTTCCGCGCCCGAATGTAGCGCCGGCTGAGCCCACGGCGTGTGCGGGGGCGCTGCCCACCAGATGCGCATGGAAGGATGGAGGAATGGAGCGGTGATCTCCTGAGACGCATCCCATCAGTGCATTGGGTACTCCTCCTAATGTTTCGTTGTCTGTCTCAGTCCTGATCTTTCCATCCTTCCATGCCTCCAGCCCATTGATATCCTGCAATCTTCGCTGGAAGGATCCGTTAGGCGTCTCCTTCCAGAAGGCGCCCCCGCCCGAGCAGTGGGCACCCTGCAGGCGACTGCACTGTCGAAGCCCGCCTGCAGAGTGGGCGCCATGATCGCAAGAGCGGGCGGGTCATCCCGCATCTTTCCGCTTCACGAAGCGCGCCGCACGAGCAAACTGGTGTCCGTGCGGCATCTGTCCTTCCTTTTGCCAGCCCAGCTGATGCAGGAGGCTCGACACCCGCCGCGCATGGGCGCCATTCATCTGACCCGGCTCGTAGCCGAGCCCACGGCGAACGACCTCGGTACCGTCTGAAAGTACCAGATTGCAGCTGCCCCCGAGGATCATGTTCGGCGTTACCTCGGATAGGTCTTTCACGAAGACCTCGACGTCCGAGGTCCACGGGTCCACCTCTTGCCGCGCCTCGCGAACCTCGTTGAGGATTGCTCGCGCTTCCGCTGGAGGCTCCCACCACTTGAGTCCCTGGGCTTGCATGTCCCTCAGCGTGAACACCGCTTCGCCAATCAGTTGTTCGCGATCGCGGCGAATCGCCTCGAGATCGACCCGCGCGAGCTTGACGGGGTAGAAGCGCACGTTGCCAGTGCGATCCTTCAGGTAGTCGTCGTCGTTCGTCGTGCCCCAGAACATACACCGGCGGCCCACGGTCACCTCGCCGCGCCCGTAGGCCGGGCGGAAGCGATCCCTCTGGGTCGTGAGATAGCCCTTTAGCGCCTCAATCTCGGCCTTGCGCATGGCCGACAGCTCGGCCAGCTCCACAATCCACAGCCCGCGCAGGTAGGACTTTGCATCCTTGCCATCGACCTTGTCGGGCGGGTCGCCTCCGAACCAGAGCGGATCCGGACTCAGGGCAAGGAGCGCGCTTGACTTGCCGATGTCCTGCGGTCCCTCGAGGATGGGCACCATCTTCTGAAAGGCCCCGGGCTCGAGCGCGCGGAGCACGAGCGTCATCATCGCCACCTCGCCGAGCCACTCGATGTACGCGTTCGACTCTGCTGCCACGAGGTAGCGGCTGAAGAGTTCGTACATCCGATGCGTCCCGTCCCACGCACGCTCGCAGTGCTCGACGTAGTCGCGCAGCGGGTCGAAGGTCGCCTGCTGGGCGACAGCACCGATTGCCCCCCAGACGGCCTCTTTCGAAACGCTAGGCAGCCCATTGCGCTGGAGCCATGTCAACAGGCGGAAGGCGTCGGCGTCGGCCAGTTCACGCGGCGTGAAGGTTTTGGGATGCGCCGCCTCATCGGTCCCCGGGATAGGAGCCATAAGAAACGGTGCGAACTTGAACTGGTCGAAGGCCAGCAGATTGTGCAGCTCGGGATGCAGACGCAGTGCCGCCTCGGCGTTCGCCGCGTTGCAGACGGGCTTCGGATTCTTCCCCTGCATCACCAGCTCACCGACGTAGGCGCCCATCTGATCAGTGTACCACGCTTCGTAGGCCTCTTTCCAAGCAGCGATGCCTGTCGGCTCCTTCGGCCGAGGACCGGGATGCTGGTGCACGAGATTGGTTGCCGCCGCGGCCGGCCGCAGCGGCACGACGTTGCTTGAGAGTCTGCCGCTGCCGGCCTCCGGCATGTCGCTCGACCCAATGTTCTGCGTCATGCTCTTACTCCCTTGATCTCCTGGGGCTGACGGGCGCCCGGCCGTGCAGCGAGCTCTGCCAGTTTCCTGAAGCTCTCGACTTGCTCCGCTTGTTCGTCGGCGTACTGCTGGAAGGCGCGCCATGCGGCCCGTCGCGCCTGCCGCTCCGTCCGCTCATCCCAGCCGTCGCGGGCGGCGACGCCGTGCCGGAAAAACCGTTCGCCAGCCTCGTCTTGAGTGAGAAGCGCCCAGACGATCTCGCCGTAGCTGAAGCCCGCGCGAGCCAGCAACGAGGCCACGGCCATGTCGAGCGCGCTGCGGCTGGTGTCCCGCATGC
>JBGSQL010000104.1:0-7789 GCA_041738105.1 Rhodobacter sp.
CAGCCGCCGCCAGCAGGTCGCGGCCGTCACGCCGGCCCGCTCTGCCAGATCGGCGGTCGCCAGCGCCGGATCCGCAAGCAGCTGACGCAGGATGCGCCGATCCGTATCATCGAGCATGATCTCTCCGCATTTGTCGCTTTCCGCACATGATCCTTTTCAGAACTCGGCAGAAACGTCAAACTTTGCACGGCCTATCGCCGCCCCATCCCTATACTGCCCGCAAGATCATCAAAGGGAGCACGCGAATGCGCGTCTATTACGATCGTGACTGCGACATCAACCTGATCAAGGACAAGAAGGTCGCAATCCTCGGCTATGGCAGCCATGGCCATGCCCATGCGCTGAACCTGCGCGACTCGGGTGCCAAGAACCTGGTCGTGGCCCTGCGCGACGGCTCGCCCAGCGCGAAAAAGGCCGAAGGCGAGGGGCTCAAGGTCATGGGCATCGCCGAGGCTGCCGCCTGGTGCGACCTGATCATGTTCACCATGCCCGACGAGCTTCAGGCCGAGACTTATCGGAAGTATGTCCACGACAACCTGCGCGAAGGTGCGGCCATCGCCTTTGCCCACGGCCTGAACGTGCATTTCGGCCTGATCGAGCCAAAGCCCGGCGTCGATATCATCATGATGGCGCCCAAGGGCCCCGGCCACACCGTGCGCGGCGAATACGTCAAGGGCGGCGGCGTGCCTTGCCTGGTCGCGGTCCACAACGACGCCTCGGGCCGCGCGATGGAGCTTGGCCTGTCCTACTGCTCGGCCATCGGCGGCGGCCGCTCGGGCATCATCGAGACGAACTTCCGCCAGGAATGTGAAACCGACCTCTTCGGCGAACAGGCCGTGCTTTGCGGTGGCCTGGTGGAATTGATCCGCATGGGCTTCGAGACACTGGTCGAGGCCGGCTACGAGCCCGAAATGGCCTATTTCGAGTGCCTGCATGAGGTGAAGCTGATCGTGGACCTGATCTACGAAGGCGGCATCGCCAATATGAACTACTCGATCTCGAACACCGCCGAGTATGGCGAATACGTCTCGGGCCCGCGCATCCTGCCTTATGACGAGACGAAGGCCCGGATGAAAGCCGTCCTCAAGGACATCCAGACCGGCAAGTTCGTGCGCGACTTCATGCAGGAAAACGCCGTGGGCCAGCCTTTCTTCAAGGCCACCCGCCGGATCAACGACGAACACCAGATCGAGAAGGTCGGTGAGAAACTTCGCGCGATGATGCCCTGGATCTCCAAAGGCAAGATGGTCGATCGCGCGCGCAACTGATCGCGACCGACCTTGCGCAAGCAAAAAAGCCGGGGCGCAAGCCCCGGCTTTTCGCATGATTGGTCTTTGCAGCAAACAGGGCCTTGCCCGCTGCGCCCTAGTCTGCATGCCCCCCTGACCGTTGCATGATCCCGCTCATGGGCCGGCTGCTTCGGGGGTTCGGTCTGGCCACAGCCGCGCCATCGCCTGCGGCCATCGCGTTTCCCGATCGACGCAGAAAGAGGGCGCCGGATCCGATGCTTGCAGATCCGGCGTGTCGTCAAGCCGTTTGCGGCGTCACAACTCCGACGACCTGGTCAGAAAGTCATCGACAAACTTCGCCAGCAGCTCGGTGCGGGAGCTGACATCAGCCTTGCGGAAGATCGCCGAAAGATGTGACTTGACCGTGCTTTCGCGGCTGTCCCGCAGACGCGCGATCTCGGCGATGCGCAACCCCTTCACCGTGAGCAGGGCGATTTCGAACTCGGCCGGCGACAAGCCCCACTCACGAAATCGCGCCCCGACCAGCTCTGCAAAATTGTCGCGCACGGCGTCAATCCGGCCCTTCGCCTGCGCCAGGGCATGCCGATGCGCACGCAATTGCCGGAAAGACAGCACGAACGCCGCACCCATCAGAACTGTCGCAAAGACCTCGGTCCACAAATGGAACAACATGAAAGCGCCGGTTGGTTCATCGTCCAGCAAGGCTGCGTGAATTTCTCCGCCGACATCGAACACCAGGATCACGCCGCAGATCAGCTGAAAGACAACGATGATCAGCTTTTCGTCAAGGCGCCCGGACGGCGCCACCACAGCAGCGGCGCGCTCTGATTTTCCGCTTAAGGTTGTGTGAAACTCATCTGCCGCAACCATAGGTTTTCCTACTTTCGTCTGAAAGCCGTCAACTTAAGTCTAGGCACAGTCCCTCGGCGTCTCAAAGGGAAAACACGCCCATTGCGCCAACCGCATCGGATTGCTGTCGTGAACGGGCGACGAGGAGGAACGACCACTGCAAGCGCTCTGCACCGAAAGTTTGAGAGCACTATACCCCAAGTTTGTGGAGAGCCATCGCCAATGACCAGCGACCGATCAAGTCGCAGCACAACACCAAGACCAACAAGAGGGCCATCCAACGGCCCCATTGACCCAAAGACCCAAGGGAGAGGACCCGATGAAACCCATCACTTACCGCATGACACTGGTCGCGGCACTCTGCTCGGCCACACTCGGCTTTGCCGGTGTCGCCCAGGCAGACAGCGATGACGACGATGACAACCACTCAAAAACCCTGTCCGAGCAATACGCCGATGATATCCGGAAAGGGGAAGTGCATATCGAAGGCGACCATGCCGCCGTCACCGAACTGATCCTGAAAAAGAACCTGCCCATTCCCTACAGCTACATCGCGCAGCTGATGTCATCGCCAAACGCCTTTGGCTCTGGCCCTGCCTGCATCGTGTGCCACGCGTCCAATGATCCCACGACCAGCTATCGCGGGCTCGACCTGTCCACCTGCGACGGCATCAAGCAAGGCTCGACCGAAGCACCGGCGCGGGCCCTCTTTGTGCCGGGCGAAGACCCCAAGCGCGAAATCATGGGTCGCCGCCTGCGCAACAACCGGATGCCCCTGGGCGTAAGCTTCAACGTGCCGCACGACTCGAAAGAGATTCTGGCCATCGAAGCCTGGATCGCCGGTGGCGCGGCCAACGATGACGATTTTCAGAAGAACATCCTGCCGCTGTTCAACACGGACAACGTCTTTGCCGAAGATACCCCCGCGTGTTCGACCTGCCACATGTCCAACCAGGAGCCGCCCAGCTTTCACGAACTGGACATGACCTCTTACGAAGGCATCATGCTTGGGGCGGACTCGGTGGCGAAGGGCGTGGACCATGCGACCAAGGTCATCATCCCCGGCAGCCCCGAGCTGAGCGGTGTGTTCCAGCATCTGACCGAAGACCGCATGCCCCCCGGCATTGATCCGAGCGAAGAGCGCGATCACCCCAACACCCAGATTCTGTTCGCCTGGATCAAGCAAGGGGCGCAATGCAAGTAACGCCAAACCGGCGCTGCTTTGTCCAAGGGCTTGCCGCCGGTCTGGTTCTCAGACCGGCGCTGGCTTTTGCGCAGGGCCACACACCGGATCTTCCCCTTCTGGGCCTGTTTCCGACCGGGAACCAACGGCTGAACCCGCTGACGCACGATGCGGGCCTGATCCTCTATTGCGGCAATGCCACCGTGGGCGCGGTGTCGATTGCACAGAACGCACCGCTCTGGTCTTTGGCGCATGGCTTTGACAGCCCGGCCGAATACCGCCCTCGGGTCGCAGCGGGGCTGATGATCTGCGGCGGTCGCAAATGGCTGGCGGCCTATGACGTGGCGACCGGCGCGCAGGTCTGGCGCCGTGACGCGCAGATCCAGACTGGGGTGCCGTGGGTCACGCCCACCCGCACCATCTTTGGCGACGGCCACCAGATCACCGCGCTGGATACCGCGACGGGCAGACGGGTGTGGCAACACGCGGGGATCGAGGACACGCTGGCCAGCTATGCCCCGACGGGCACCAGCGACACCGCCTATGTCGGCCCCGGCGATGGCCACCTCTACGCGCTGAACCTTGCGGATGGCGCGTTGAAATGGGCAGTGGACGGGCGCAAGACTTGGCAATACCTGCGCCAGATCCAGGTTGACGGCGACGTGCTGGTTGCCGGCACCTACAAGGAAAACCTGACCGGCCTGTCGCTGACAGATGGCGCCAAACTCTGGTCGTTCAACGCCGGGAACTTCATCAATTCGCAGCATGTGGACGATGGGTCCGCCTATCTGTGGTCGCCGACCGGCTGGATCTACGCGATCAATACCGGCACCGGTCAGGTGCGCTGGCGCTATGAAACCACCGACTATGACGAGACAGATACCAACTGGGCCTCGGTCCTGGCCGAGTTGCAGACGCTCGATGATCGGCTTTTTGTGCTCGACATGGCCAATGTGCTGCATGTGCTGGACCGGGCGCAGGGAAGCAACCACAGCCAGCACCGCCTGACCCACAGGATCCGCCACGCCATCCTGCCCATCGCCGGCACCGGCATCGCCTGCCCCACCGAAAGCGGCGAGATCCTGCTGGCCGCCCTGCCCTGACCGCCGGGTCAGGCCGCCCCAGGTCAGACCGCCGCTTCAACCGTAGCCACGATATTCCCGAAGTCAGGTCAACAGACAAACCCGCGCGCGTAGCCGGCCACACGCCCGCAAGACGACCAACGTGTGTCAACCGCAGAACACTTGATATCACTTGACTCTATGGTGTCGAGGGCTCGAGAATTAAATGTAAGTAGCGTAGGGGGTCGTTGTGCGGATTGGCATAGTAGATGGATTTCGTGGTTTCTTTTTAGTGTTCATGATGATCATCCATTGCAATGCGTTACTTGACGCAACTCTGGGAAAACTAAACCATCATTATTTTGGCTGGGTCGAGGATGCGCAGGGATTTGTGTTTCTGTCCGGCATGGTCGTGGGGTTGGTATACACAGGCCGGATGCTGCGTCATGGCGAAGGTGCGATGGTTGCAGGAATTTGGAAGCGAATCCGCACCATCTACTCGCACCAAGCGGGGTTGATTTTCATCTTCCTATCAGTTGCGCTGTTGCTACCAGCAGAAATTGGCATCTCAAACTTCAGCAAGTATCAGGCTGAACCAGTCTTGTTCACCCTTGGATCATTATTGCTGATGACAGGTTCAAATCACATGGGCATCCTGCCGATGTACATCTTTTTTCTTATGGCAACGCCCTTCACATTGCGTCTCTTGCAGCGAGGGCAGTTTGCAACTGTCTTTGCTATAAGTATGAGTCTTTGGCTCGTGGCGCAAACCGGTCTGATTGAGCAATTCAAGCAGGCTATCAATGATTGGATGACCTCTATCGGACACCCGATGAAGCTGGGGATCTTTTTTAACCCACTCGGTTGGCAGATCATCTTTTTCAGTGGCCTGACGCTTGGATATCTTATGGCAACAAAAAAAACTCAAAACCGAGTTCCTTTATACACGAGACATGGAGCAAGCCTTCTTTTTAGTATTCGCGGTGATAATTTTCCTCGGTCTCTATGACCGTATTGTATACGACAATTGGATCTCTGTTGAGTTTCACGAGGCGGTACTGACTACAGTAGATCGTGGTAACTTCTCTACAGTCTATCTGGTTGCTTTCAGCTTCGACCTTTTTGCAGTGGTTTGGTTGCTAGGCCCAGGAATGGCATCGCAACACAAGCCGATCGCATGGATTGCCCATTTGATGCATCGTGTGTTCACTTTTCGACCGCTCGTTTTCCTTGGCCAGCATTCGCTACATGTGTTCTCCGCCCACATTTTGTGCGTCTATTTGCTGGCTGCCATTCTGAACGGCACACGTCCTTCACCTGTCGTCGCCAACCTGCTGATCCTGATTTCACCTATCCCGCTGTTTGTTGCTGCCTGGGGGCACAAGGCGCTCCAATCGGGCAGCAAGGTTGTTTCGGCGCCGCGTGGTGGTTAAACACCCACCTAACGTGTGCCTGCCCCATTATCGAACGGCCGAGGCGACGGCTTCGACGATCCCGTCCACCACTTCGGCCAGCACCGCCTCATCCTCGCATTCCGCCATCACCCGGATCAGCGGTTCCGTGCCCGACTTGCGGATCAACAGCCGGCCCTTGCCGTTCAGCCGAGCCTCGGCCCCGGCGATCACCGCCTGAACCGAGGCGGTCAGCAGCGGTTCCTGCCCCGCCTGATAGCGCACGTTCTTCAGCATCTGCGGCACCGTCTCAAAGCTTTGCGTCAGCGCGCTCGCCGGGCGCCCGGTGCGCACCATTTCGGCCAGAAACTGCACCCCCGCAATCAGGCCGTCGCCGGTGGTGGCATAGTCGGTCATCACGATATGCCCCGACTGCTCACCGCCCAGGTTCCAGCCGCCCCGCCGCATCGCCTCGACCACATAGCGGTCGCCCACCGGCGCGCGTTCCAGCCGCAGGCCGCGCCCCGTCAGGAACCGCTCCAGCCCCAGGTTCGACATCACGCTGGCCACCAAGGTGCCGCCGTTCAGCCGCCCCTCATGCCCCCAGCGCGCGGCAAACAGCGCCATGATCTGATCGCCATCCGCCACCCGCCCGGTCTCGTCCATGATCATCACCCGGTCGGCATCGCCATCCAGGCAGATGCCCACATCCGCGCCGTGCGCCACCACCGCCTCGGCCGCCGTCGTCACATGGGTCGATCCGACACGGTCATTGATGTTGTGGCCGTTCGGCGTGGTTCCGATCGGGATCACCTCGGCGCCCAGTTCCCACAGCGCCTCGGGCGCGGCCTTGTAGGCGGCGCCGTTCGCGCAATCGACCACCACCTTCAACCCTTCCAGCGTCAGCCCCTGCGGAAAGGTCGATTTCACCCGCTCGACATAGCGCGCCCGACCATCGTCGATCCGCTTGGCGCGGCCGATCTGATCCGGCGGCGCAAGGTGCATCTCGCCGTTCAGCAGCGCCTCGATCTCGACCTCTGCCTCATCCGACAGCTTGAAGCCGTCCGGGCCGAAGAACTTGATGCCATTGTCCGGCGCCGGGTTGTGGCTGGCCGAAATCATCACCCCCAGATCCGCCCGCATCGAGCGGGTCAGAAACCCCACCGCCGGCGTCGGCACCGGGCCCAGCAGCAGCACGTTCATCCCGGTGCTGGTCAGGCCCGCCGTCAGCGCGTTTTCCAGCATGTAGCCCGACAGGCGCGTATCCTTGCCGATCACCACACGATGCGATCCCGTGCCATCCCTGCGGAAATAGCGCCCCGCCGCCGCCCCCAGCCGCAAGGCCATCTCGGCGGTCATCGGATGCGAATTGGCCGTGCCCCGCACCCCGTCGGTTCCAAACAGCTTCCGGCTCATGCCTCGTCTCCCAGCGTTACGGCCTGCCACAGGGCCAGCGCCTGCCGCGTCTCGTCCACATCATGCACCCGCAGGATCTGCACCCCCTGCGCCGCCCCCGTCAAGGCCACGGCCAGCGATCCCGCCAGCCGCCGCTCGGGCACATCGGCGCCCCCGATCGTGCCGATAAAGCGCTTGCGCGAGGCGCCCAGCAAGATCGGGCAACCCAGCCCGTGAAACAGCGCCAACCCGCGCAATAGCGCCAGGTTATGCGCCGCCGTCTTGCCAAACCCGATGCCCGGATCAACCACGATGCGCCCGCGCACAATCCCCGCTGCCTCGGCAAAGGCGATACGTTCCTCAAGAAAATCATACACATCCAGCAGCACGTCCGCATAGTGCGGATCTTCCTGCATGGTGGCGGGCGTGCCTTGGGCATGCATCAGGATCACCGGCACGCCCGCCCGCGCCACCACGCCGGCCAGCGCCGGATCATGGCGCAGCGCCGCCACATCGTTGACGATCCCCGCCCCCGCAGCCAATGCGGCCTCGGCCACCGCCGCCTTGCGGGTATCAACCGAAACGGTCCCCCCCAACCCCTGCAGTGCCGCGATCACCGGCGCGGTGCGGGCGATCTCGTCGCCCTGCGGCACCTCTGCG
>JBGSQL010000111.1:0-3364 GCA_041738105.1 Rhodobacter sp.
GAACGCGCCGGCGCTGGCGCGTGCGTTTCTCGATCTGCACCGGGCCTACCGGCAAAACCACGAACGCCTCGCCTCGCTGGATGAGGCGCTGGGGCGCGACGATTCGGCGCTGCGCCCGTCGCCCTGGGAAGAGGTGCGCGATTTCTTCCACTACTGCGACAATTACCTCGACGCGGTCGATCACGCGGCCGAACAATTCGCAACGGGGGGCGGCGCGCGGCGCGATCCCCTGGTCATCGCGCGGGAAACCCTGGGCGCGCGGGGCATCCGGCTGGAGTTTGTCGATGCGCCCACCCTGCGCGTCTATGATCCCGCAACCCGCGCGCTTGCCGTATCCAGCCGGGCCACCGGGCCGACGCAACGGTTTCAGGTGTTGCACCAGATCGCGCTGCTTGCACAGAACGACCTGCTGGAAGCGACGCTCGATCTGGCGCGCTTCCAGACCCCCGAGGCGCGCGACATCGCGAAGATCGGGCTGGCCAACTATTTCGCCGGCGCCGCCCTGCTGCCCTATCGCGTCTTTCTGCAAGCCGCGCGCGACACGCGCCATGATCTTGAGCGTCTGGCCGATCTGTTCGGCGCCTCGATCGAACAGGTGGCGCACCGGCTGGCCACGCTGCAGCGCCCCGGCGCCAAGGGCATCCCGTTCTTCTTTGTGCGCGTCGATCAGGCCGGCACGATCACCAAGCGCCATTCCGCAACGCGGCTGCAATTCGCGCGGTTCGGCGGCGCCTGCCCGCTGTGGAACGTGCATCAGGCGTTCGAATCCCCCGGCCGGTTTCTGCGCCAACTGGCCGAAACGCCCGACGGCGTGCGCTATCTCTGCCTGGCGCGCGACGTGTCCAAACCGGGCGGATCGTTTGACGCCCCGGTGCGGCGCTTTGCGATCGGGCTGGGGTGCGAGGTGCAGCACGCGGGCGCACTGGTCTATGCCGATGACCTTGATCTGACGCGGCGGTTCGAGCCGATCGGGATTTCCTGCCGGATCTGCGAACGCACCACCTGCCACCAACGCTCGGTTCCGCCGCTGGAGCGGCGGTTGCGCGTCAATCCCGACCGGCGCGGCACCCTGCCCTACGAGATTGCCGGCTAGAGCCTGCCTGACATACCTGGGCACCGGTCTTGCAGAGGAACAGGCGACCCGAAGCAAAGCGAGCGCCTGTCTGGCATTTCTATCCGCATCGGACAGGCTTCAAGCCATCTGAAGCCGCCGCAGGATCTCGTCCTTCAAATGGACCCGGCGATGGCGCAAGGCGTCCTCTGCGGCAGCGTGCATCGGCTCGATCCGCGTTTCCGCCCGATGCACCGCGCGGTTGACCTCGTGATATTCGTCGGTCAGGCGGGCAAAGTGGGGGTCGGTCTGCCGCAGCTGCTGGATCCGGGCCGCCTCGGCCGGAAACTCCTCGGCCAGTTCATGCGGGGTGTGGGTCATCGCGCGCTCCTTGCTGTGCCTGCGGGGCAGTCTAGGCTGCCGGCGGCGGCGAAACCTTGACCCCGATCAAGGCACCGCCTGCTCAGCGTTGCGCAGTCGCCCAGTGCGGGTGGATCCAGGGTTCCAGGTTCGAAGGCGCCAGCGGCGCTCGGCCAAGGATGTGATCCGCCGCCTTTTCACCCACCATGATCGACGGGCCGTTCAGGTTGCCGTTCGTGACCCGTGGAAAGATCGAGCTGTCGGCAACCCGAAGTCCCTCGACCTCGATCACCCGGCACTGCGGATCGACGACCGCCATCGGATCGCTCGCCCGCCCCATCCGCGCCGTGCCGCAGGGGTGATAGGCGCTTTCCGCATGGTCACGGATGAAGGCGTCAAGCTCGGCGTCCGTCTGAACGGCCGCGCCCGGCTGGATCTCGTGCTTGACGTAAGGCGCCATGGCCGGCTGGGCGAAGATCTCGCGCGTCAGGCGGATGCAGGTGCGGAAATCCACCCAATCCTCGGGGTGCGACATGTAGTTGAAGCGGATCACCGGCGCCGCCGCAGGATCGGCAGACCGTAGCGTCACCGATCCGCGCGATTTCGACCGCATCGGGCCGACATGGGCCTGAAACCCGTGCCCTTCCGCCGCAGCCTTGCCATCATAGCGCACGGCGATCGGCAGGAAATGGTACTGGATGTCGGGGTAATCGACACCCGGCCTGGACCGGATGAAGGCGCAGGCCTCGAACTGGTTCGAGGCGCCCAGCCCGCGACCGGTCAACAGCCATTGCGCGCCGATGCTGGCCTTGCCCCAGAGGTTCCAGTGCTTGAACAGCGTGATCGGCTGTGCCGAGGCGAATTGCAGATACAGCTCCAGATGGTCTTGCAGGTTCGCGCCCACACCGGGCCGATCGGCCACCACCGGGATGCCATGGTCGGCCAGATGCGCGCCCGGACCGATGCCCGACAGCATCAGAAGCTTGGGTGAGTTCAGCGACGAGGCGGCAAGCACCACCTCGCGCGCGGCGGGGATCACCCGGACCGCGCCGCCTTGCAACACCTCGACGCCCGTTGCGCGGCCGGACTCGATCACCACGCGACGTGCCAGCGCACGGATCACCCGCACCCGGCCACTTTTCATCGCGGGGCGCAGATAGGCATTGGCCGCAGACCAGCGCCGCCCCTTCCAGATCGTCGCCTCCATCGGACCAAAGCCTTCCTGCGCCCGACCATTGTAATCGTCCGTCACCGGATAACCTGCCTGCCGCCCGGCGTCGATGAAGGCATCGAACAGCGGGTTGTCGCGCGGGCCGCGCGTGATGTGCAGTGGCCCGTCCGTGCCGCGCCAGGCCGGATCGCCCGCAGCCCCGTGCCAGCTTTCCATCCGCTTGAAATAGGGCAGCACATCGGCATAGGACCAGCCAGTCGCCCCCTGATCGGCCCAATGGTCGAAGTCGCGGGCGTGACCGCGCACATAGACCATCCCGTTGATGCTGGAAGATCCGCCCAGCACCTTGCCGCGCGGCGTGGCCAGCACCCGGCCCCCCAGATGCGGCTCGGGCTCGGTCTTCAGACCCCAGTCATAGAGCGCCATGTTCATCGGATAGGACAGCGCCGCCGGCATCTGGATGAACGGCCCGGCATCGCTGCCGCCATGTTCGATGACCGTGACACTCAGCCCGGCCTCGCCCAGCCGATAGGCCATCGCGCAACCCGCCGATCCCGCACCGACAATCACCACATCAGACGTCATTTCCCTACTCCGCCCCGACAAGGGACACAAAGCGGTCAAGCGCCACATTGCCCCCGGTCGCAAAGATCAGCACGTTGCGCCCCCGCACATCGAGTGCGCCGTCCAGCACCGCCGCCAGCGCCACCGCGCCGGACGGCTCGAGCACCAGCTTCAGCCGCTCGAAGGCAAAGCGCATCGCGCGGGCCACGGCGACATCC
>JBGSQL010000145.1:0-1680 GCA_041738105.1 Rhodobacter sp.
GGGCCCGGGCAGCCGGCCGCACGGCACGGCATGTGCGCGCGCACGCGCACATTCAACACACACAGCTGGCCGGTCTGGCGAGCAGTCCCTGCCCCACCTTGAAGGGCCGGAAGGTGATGCACTGGAAGGTCGCCTGAAAGGTGGCGAGCCCGCTGCCGTCCTGCCGGATCTTGCCCTGCGCAGGCGGCGGGGCGGCAGGCCGAGTTGTCGAAGATCGCGTCGCGTCTGCAATCCCTGAGGGCGCGCCTGGTGACGACCGCACGCGACGCAGGGCGCTGACTGTCGCGGATGCTTTCCCGCTTGCCCCTGCCCGGAATATCAGTATGTATCCGCCTCGTCGGGCCGTGGCGCAGCCTGGTTAGCGCGTCCGTCTGGGGGGCGGAAGGTCGCGAGTTCGAATCTCGCCGGCCCGACCAACACGAAACCGCCCGCACTCGCAAGAGTCGCGGGCGGTTCCGTTCAAAGCGGCGGAGTGCAGGATGACCGATGGCGTGCTTCCCTCGCAAGTGCTGCGACAGTTCCTTGTCGATGGCGTGATCCGCGCCGGATCGCCGGTTCTGCCCGAACAGATCCAGCCCGCCAGCCTGGATCTGCGCCTGGGATCAACGGCCTATCGGGTGCGCGCGTCCTTTCTGACCGGCCAGGGACGCAAGGTTCTTGACCGCATCGAAGAGTTCGGGATGCATCAGGTCGATCTGACGGCCGGGGCGGTGCTGGAAAAGGGCTGCGTTTATGTCGTGCCTTTGATGGAAGCGCTGGCCCTGCCCGCGTCGGTCACGGCGGTGGCGAATGCCAAAAGCTCGACCGGGCGGCTTGATCTGCTGACCCGGACGATCACGGATGGTGGGGTGGAGTTTGACCGCATCCCGGCAGGCTACCACGGCCCGCTTTATGCCGAGATCTGCCCGAGAAGCTTTTCCGTGCTGGTTCGACCGGGGATGCGGCTCAATCAGATCCGGTTTCGGCAGGGGCACGCGACCTTGACGGATGCCGATCTGCTGGCGCTGCATCGCCGCGACCCCTTGGTGGACGGCACGCCGATGATCTCGGAAGGTCTTGGATTTTCGGTCGATCTTCGGCCCGCGTCGGATGATCTGCTGGGCTACCGCGCAAAACCGCATACCGGCTTGATCGACCTGGACCGGATCGGCACCTATGCGCCCGCCGATTTCTGGGAAGAGGTCCGGTCACGGGACGGACGCATCATTCTGGATCCAGGGGCGTTCTACATCCTTGTCAGTCGCGAAGCGGTGACGATCCCGCCGGACCACGCGGCCGAGATGGCCCCCTATCTGGCGATGGCGGGCGAATTCCGGGTGCATTACGCCGGTTTCTTCGATCCCGGCTTCGGGCACAGCGCCGCCGGTGGCAGCGGGTCGCGCGGCGTGCTTGAAGTGCGCTGCCACGAGGCGCCGTTCGTGTTGGAACATGGCCAGATCGTCGGGCGCCTTGTCTATGAACGGATGGCGGCGCGACCGGACACGCTTTACGGGGCCGGGCTGGCGTCGAACTATCAGGGCCAGGGGCTCAAGCTGTCGAAGCATTTCCGCTGAGGCGGATCAGGGGCCCATCCTGCGGGTCAGGCGGGCCGCGCGGCGGGCGCGGCTTGTGGCCTTCGAGATGCTGAATTGGCGTCTCAAGGTAGTCTGTCGGCGGCGATCGATATAGCTTCGCAAATCG
>JBGSQL010000161.1:0-2223 GCA_041738105.1 Rhodobacter sp.
CCGCGCCCGCCGGTCGAGCGGCCGCGCACCGCGACGGCGGCCTCGACCGCCTCTTCGACCGCGGATTGCCGGGCCAGCGGATCGTCCGAGATTGCCAGTTCCACCGCTTCCAGCCGTTTGACCTCATCGCGCAGGCGGGCGGCTTCTTCGAATTCGAGGTTCTCGGCCGCCTTGCGCATGGCGCTGCGCAGGCCGTCGAGATGGGCGGCCAGGTTGGCGCCGACCATCGGCTTGTCCACGGTCGCGGTGACGCGGGCCATGTCGGTGTCGGCCTGGAACAGGCCCGCCATCACGTCGTCGATGTTCTTGCGAATCGTCTGCGGCGTGATGCCGTGTTCCAGGTTGTAGGCCACTTGCTTTTCGCGCCGGCGGTCGGTTTCGCGGATCGCGCGTTCCATGCTGCCGGTGATCCGGTCGGCATAAAGGATCACCCGGCCCTCGACATTGCGTGCCGCCCGCCCGATGGTCTGGATCAGCGAGGTTTCGGACCGCAGGAACCCTTCCTTGTCGGCATCGAGGATCGCGACCAGCCCACATTCGGGAATGTCGAGCCCCTCGCGCAGCAGGTTGATGCCGATCAGCACGTCGAAGGCCCCAAGGCGCAGGTCGCGCAGGATCTCGATGCGTTCGATCGTGTCGATGTCGGAATGCATGTAGCGCACCCGGATGCCTTGTTCGTGCATGTATTCGGTCAGATCCTCGGCCATGCGCTTGGTCAGGGTGGTGACCAGCGTGCGCAGACCCCGGAGGGCGACCTTGCGCACCTCGTCAAGCAGGTCATCGACCTGCATTTCGACCGGGCGGATTTCGACCTGCGGATCGACGAGGCCGGTGGGGCGGATCACCTGTTCGGTAAAGACGCCGCCGGTCTGTTCCAGTTCCCACGCCGCTGGCGTGGCGCTGACGAACACCGATTGCGGTCGCATGGCGTCCCATTCCTCGAACTTGAGGGGGCGGTTGTCCATGCAGGAGGGCAGGCGGAAGCCGTGCTCGGCCAGGGTGAACTTGCGCCGGTAGTCGCCGCGATACATGCCGCCGATCTGCGGCACCGAAACGTGGCTTTCGTCGGCAAAGACGATGGCATTGTCGGGAATGAACTCGAACAGCGTGGGGGGCGGTTCGCCGGGGGCGCGCCCGGTGAGGTAGCGCGAATAGTTCTCGATCCCGTTGCACACGCCGGTGGCCTCGAGCATTTCCAGATCGAAGTTCGTGCGCTGTTCCAGCCGCTGTGCCTCGAGCAGCTTGCCCTCGTTCACCAACTGGTCAAGGCGTTGGCGCAACTCGCGTTTGATGCCCTGGATCGCCTGCTGCATGGTCGGGCGCGGCGTCACGTAGTGGCTGTTGGCATAGATGCGGATCTGCTTGAAATTGTCGGTCCTTGCGCCGGTGAGCGGATCGAATTCAAGGATCGCCTCGAGGTCTTCGCCAAAGAAGGAAAAGCGCCACGCCCGGTCTTCAAGGTGGGCGGGCCAGACCTCAAGACTGTCGCCGCGCACCCGGAAGCTGCCGCGCTGGAACGCCTGATCGTTGCGGCGGTATTGCTGGGCCACCAGTTCGGCGATCACCTGACGCTGGTCATAGCGCTGCCCGACGACCAGATCCTGCGTCATGGCGGAATAGGTTTCGACCGAGCCGATGCCGTAGATGCAGGACACCGAGGCGACGATGATCACATCGTCGCGTTCCAGAAGCGCCCGGGTGGCCGAGTGGCGCATCCGGTCGATCTGTTCGTTGATCTGGCTTTCCTTCTCGATATAGGTGTCCGAGCGGGGCACATAGGCCTCGGGCTGGTAGTAGTCGTAGTAGCTGACGAAGTACTCCACCGCGTTGTCGGGGAAGAAGCCCTTGAATTCGCTGTAAAGCTGGGCCGCCAGCGTCTTGTTGGGGGCAAGGATGATTGCGGGGCGCTGGGTTTCCTCGATCACGCGGGCCATGGTGAAGGTCTTGCCGGTGCCGGTGGCCCCCAGCAGCACCTGGTTGCGCTCACCCGCGCGCACGCCTTCGGTCAGTTCGGCGATGGCGGTGGGTTGATCGCCGGCTGCCTGGAAAGGGGTTTGCAGCACGAAGCGACGGCCGCCTTCCAGCTTGGGGCGGGTCAGCACCTCGGGGCGGTACATCGGCATATTGGTGTTGTTGTGGGGCATGGCGAATCCTTCCGGTTTCCCAGATTTGGTCCGTTTTTGTTCCGGTTCAAGGTGAATAGCGGCAGAGCATTGTCCATCG
>JBGSQL010000175.1:0-11495 GCA_041738105.1 Rhodobacter sp.
GCCCGGGGCGAAGCCGCCGTGGCCGCCCTGCGCGGCGCTGCGGCCCTTGGCAACCAGACGGCCTTCCTCAATGCGGCTCAGGACGTGTCTGCGGCGGTCACGGACCTGCAATCGCTCGACCCCAGCGTCGTCGTGCAGACGACCGGCATCGTCAGGATCCAGGGCGATGACATTGCGGGTCTCGACGCCCCGACCCAAAGCTGGGTCACGCAGGCCCAGGCGTGGTCGGACCTGCATGAACCCGTCACGGTGCCGATCCCGGCGCCGATGAGCCTGGGCGAGGCCGTCCGGGCCCAGGCTTTCGGCGCCGCGATGCACGCGTGGATTGCGGCAGGCGCCATCGACATTCTGCCGCTGATCGCCTTGCTCATGATCCTCAGCTTGCGCGGCGAGCCCCTGATGCGCGATCTCGTCCATCGGGGCGAAGAGCCGAGGATCGGTGAACGCGAGGATGCGTTGCGCAGCCGGGAAGCGGCCGTGGCAGCCGGCTCGGGCATCAGCCGCCTGCACGCCGCCGAGTAGGCGGCAAGGACAGCCGGTCACGCCCTTTGCTGAACGGCCTTCCGATCTCCTTGCGGCGCCTGACATCCGCCTGCAACACAAGATCGATGGATCCTGCGCCCAAGCGCCGGTTCCATCACCCGTTTGGACGATAGGCGCAGTCGGCCAACGTGCTGCGGTTGAGATCGGCGAGGAAGGCTGACCCGGCATGTGCGAGCCGCGCCTTCAGGCGACAGTGTGGGGTCAGCGTGCAGCCATTTCCAGCCGGGGCAAAACATTCCACCAGCGCCTGGTCTGCTTCGAGCAGCGCCACGACATCGCCCAGCCGGATGTCCTCTGGGCGCCGCGCCAGCAGGACGCCCCCGCCGCCCCCGCGCCGGGTCTGCAAAAGACCCGCAGCGGCCAGCGTCGAAACCACCTTGGCAAGGTGGTTGCGCGACACTCGGAACTCGGTCGCCAGATCGGCGGTGGTGAAGGCACGGGTTGGCTCTCCCGCCAGGCGCATGAGGACGCGCAGCCCAAAGTCGGTGAAAGAGGTGAGGCGCAAGGTCGCGATCCTGATTTGGTATTTACAATGCGTATTAAATGAGCCTAATCAGCAAAGCAAATGCCAATTCGCCCAGACCGGACGAACCACAGGGGAAAGGGCCAGCCTTGCCACACCGCGTCACACCCCCCGTGCCCCAGGAAATGACCGCCAATACTGCACTGGTCAACAAAGCACTTTCCCCTCAATCCGAGTCCGACACATGACCAAAGGCGGGACATATGCCTCGCCGCCCTGCATGGCGGCAGAAGTCGATCCTGCCTATTTCGATCCGTTAGCGGTCGATCCGGATCAGGCCCGCGATGTCGCGCGCTGGCGCCGCGCGGAACGGATCCGGCTGGCCGGGCTGCGGCAAGCTCTGGGCCAGGCCGGACGGGCGCAAGTTGGCGATCTGATCATCCAGCACCTGCAAGCCGTGCTCTCGGCGCGCGGGGCAGGGCCGGGCAGCATCCTTTCGGGCTATTGGCCGATCAAGGGCGAACCCGACCTGCGCCCGCTCATGACCAACCTGCATCACGCGGGGATCACCCTTGCCTTGCCCGTGGTTGTGACCCGCGCCGCGCCTCTGCTGTTTCGTCGCTGGACACCAGAAACCCGCATGATCCGCGGCGACTGGAACATTCCCATACCCCCGCCAGAGGCCGACGTCCTGATCCCGGATATCGCGTTGGCCCCCTGCCTTGGCTGGGATGGTGAGTGCTATCGGTTGGGCTGGGGCGGGGGGTATTTCGATCGCACGCTTGGCGTGCTGGCCCCAAGACCCATGACCATCGGCATCGCGCTCGCCGCCGCACGCCTGCCCACGATCTATCCGCAACCCCATGACATACCGCTCGACATGATCCTGACCGACGACGGCGTCGGGGCGGAAAGGACAGCCCCCAAATGACCGCCACCACAACCCAGCAGATGCGCGCCTGGACCGGTCCCGCGATTCTGACCTATGGCTTCCGCCCGTTCTTTTTCGGGGCCACCGTCTGGGCCGCGCTGGCGATGGTGCTTTGGGTGCCGATGCTGTCGGGGCGTCTGGCGCTGCCGACCGCGTTCGATCCGGTCAGTTGGCACGCACATGAGTTTCTCTATGGGCATCTTGGCGCTGTCATGGCGGGGTTCCTGCTGACGGCAGTCCCGAACTGGACAGGGCGCCTGCCCATCGTCGGCTGGCGTCTGGGGGCACTGGCGCTGGTCTGGCTGGCCGGACGCCTGACCATAGCCGTTTCGGCGGGGTTGCCCGCGGGCTTGGTCGCCGCCGTCGATCTGGCCTTTCCCGTGCTGGTCGCGGTGGCCATCGGGCGCGAGATCCTGGCCGGGAAAAACTGGCGCAACCTGATCGTGCTGGGGATGCTGGCTGTTTTCGCCCTTGCCAATGGCCTGTTCCACTGGGAGGCCGCGCATGGCGGTTACGCGGCGCAAGGTGTGGGTCTGCGGCTGGGTCTTGGGGCCGGGATCATGATGATCGCGGTCATCGGCGGGCGGATCGTGCCATCATTCACCCGGAACTGGCTGGTTTCGCGCCGCAACGGACCCCTCCCTACGCCACCGATGCAGGCCTTTGACAAGATGGCGCTGATCGCGCTTCTGGCGGCGCTGTTGCTGTGGGTCGTGCTGCCGCTGCACGGGCTGACGGGTGCCGCGCTTGCCCTGGCCGGTGCCCTGCACCTGGCGCGACTGGCGCGCTGGGCGGGCCACCGGACCCTGGCCGAGCCGCTGGTGACGGTGCTGCATGCAGGCTACGCCTTTGTGCCCCTCGGCGCGCTGGCGCTTGCCGCTGAAATCCTTGTGCCGGGGTCCATCGGGATGGCACCGGCGCAGCATCTGTGGATGGCGGGCGCGATCGGCCTCATGACGCTGGCCGTGATGACACGGGCCACGTTGGGCCATACCGGTCAAACCCTGACGGCGGGGCCGGGAACAATCACCATCTACGCCGCGCTGGTCCTTGCGGTGCTGGCACGGGTTGCAGCGGGCCTCTGGCCCGACCTGTCCGGCCCGCTTCACACGCTTGCGGGCCTTGGATGGATCGCCGCAATTGGCGGGTTTGCGGTGGGTTACGGCCCGCTTCTGCTGCGCCTGCCGGCGGCCAGGCGCGTCTGAGGCAGCAGGCCAATGGGGTGGTCCGAGTTCGTGGCAGCCTACGCCGTCTTTTTCCTGTCGAACGCGCTGCCGGTGCGCGCGCCGTTGCGGCCGTTCCTGCAGGCGCGGCTGGGGCGGGGCGGATTCACTCTGGCCTATTCCCTGCTGTCACTTGCGGCTCTTGCGTGGTTGATCGGGGCGGCGCAGCGGGCGCCCCACGTGCCGCTCTGGGACTGGGCTCCATGGCAGCTGCGTGTGCCGCTGGTGGTGATGCTGCCGGTCTGTCTCCTCCTTGCGACGAGCATCGCGCGGCCCAATCCGCTGTCTTTTGGCGGCGCGAGGAACGATCGTTTCGATCCCGCAAGGCCGGGCATCGTCCGCCTGACGCGGCATCCGCTGTTGCTGGCGCTGGCGCTCTGGGCTGCGGCACATGTCGTGCCGAACGGAGATCTGGCGCATGTGATCCTGTTTGGCACCTTTGCGGGTTTCGCGCTGCTGGGCGGCCGCCTGGTTGACCGGCGCAAACAGCGCGAACTGGGGGCAGAGTGGCACAGATTGCGGTCCGCGATCGCAACCGCGCCCCTTCCTTCGCCCGCGCTTTCCGGCAGCGTTGGCTTGCGTCTGTCAGCGGGCTTGTCGCTCTATGTCATGCTGATCTGGCTGCACCCGGTCCTGTTCGGGGTCAGCCCGTTGCCCTGAGGGGCAATCCTTGATGGTGCCGATCCATCTCTCGGTCCATCACGCCGAGAAGTCGTCGATCAGCGGACTGGGTTTGGCAAACCGTTCCAGCTCCAGTTGATCGCCGATCGTGATGCGGCCGCCCTCCACCATGACCCCATAGGGCTGCAGGCCCTTGAAGGCCCGACTGAGGTTTTCCGGCGTCATGCCAAGGACAGACGCAAGTCGGCGCTTTTCCACGTCGAGGTCAAACGCCGCCTCGCCGCCTCGGCGTCTTTGCAGCCGCAAAAGGTAGTTTGCCAGCCGTTCAAGCGAGGTTCTTAGCTTCAGATCCTTCTGCGTTCTGATGACCGACCGATAGCATATCGCAAGTTCTGTCACGATTGCCCGCGCGAAGTTGCCGTCGACATCGAAGATGGCGCGCACGTCCTGACTGGGAATGAGGACGATGCGGCTTTTCTCCAGCGTTCTCGCCGACATCAGATAGCGGGCATTCTTGATCGTTGCGGCAAGAATGAACGTGGAAATGGGCCGCACGGTCGACAGGCTGGTTTCCCGCCCGTTCCATCGCGAGAACAGATCGACCGATCCGGCAAGGACGACATGCAGAAAATCGCTCGGCTCGCCCTCGGTGATCAATTCGATCTGCTGGGGGAAATTCTGCACATAGGCACCGCGCATGAGCGACTGGAAATGCTCATCCTCCATCCGTGAAAACAGATCGAGCGTCCGGACCTCCGGGTAGTCTGTCTTGGGCATGCCAAGGCGCCCCCTCCATCTCTTCGACGCAATGATCGATGGCCCGATTGATATTTGTCAAGCAGTCAATTGCCATGTGTCCAGACAGGGGTTGATCGGGCCGTGTCGAGCGACCCAATTAATTCCTTAAACCATTTATTTCATTGTATTTCTACTTGCAGAGTGATCTAGATCAAATCATCCTGGTCGCACTGGAGACAGGTCTGGCACATGCCCCCTTGGGGTTGGACACGCCACTCTTGCCGGAGACCCCGCCATGCAGACCGAAGCCACAGCCTCACGCGCCGATCAGACGCGCGCCCTGGGCCTGAGCACCGTCGCCTTCACCGCCTGTTTCGCGGTCTGGACGATCTTTTCCATCATTGGCGTCGCTATTAAGGCTGAACTGGGCCTGACCGAATTCCAGTTCGGCCTGCTGGTTGCGACACCCATTCTGACCGGATCGTTGACCCGGATCTTTCTGGGCGTATGGACCGAGAAATACGGCGGGCGGCTGGTGTTCTCGGGGCAGATGATCCTGGCGGCGCTGGCCACCTGGGCGCTGACGCTGGCCCATACCTATACCATGTATCTGGTGGCAGCGCTGGGGGTCGGTCTGGCGGGCGGATCGTTCATCATCGGTGTGGCCTATGTCAGCCGCTGGTATGACGCCGGGCGCCAGGGAACGGCGCTGGGCATCTTCGGGGCTGGCAATGTCGGCGCGGCGGTGACCAAGTTCGTCGCGCCCTTTGTCATGGTGGCCTATGGCTGGCAAGGCGTGGCAAACGTCTGGGCCGCAGGGCTTGCCTTGATGGGCGTCGCCTTCTTCATCCTTGCCAAGGACGACCCTGAACTGGTGGAACGGCGCAAGTCGGGGGCAAAGGCCCCGACATTCGCGCAGCAGTTCGCGCCCCTCAAGAACCTGCAGGTCTGGCGCTTTTCGCTCTATTACTTCTTCGTCTTCGGCGCGTTCGTCGCCTTGGCGCTGTGGCTGCCGCACTACCTGATCGACGTCTACGGCATCGACGTGCGCTTTGCGGGCATGGCGGCGGCGTCCTTCAGCCTCTCGGCCTCGCTGTTCCGCGCCTATGGCGGACACCTGTCCGACAAGTTCGGTGCACGATCGATCATGTACTGGACCTTCGGTTTTTCGCTGATCTTGCTGTTCATGCTGTCCTATCCGCCCACGAACTACATCATCGAGGGCAAGAACGGCCCGATCACCTTTTCGACCCAGATGGGGCTGTGGCCGTTCATCATCACCATGTTTGCACTGGGCTTTTTCATGAGCCTCGGCAAGGCGGCGGTGTACAAGCACATCCCTGTCTACTACCCCAAACATGTGGGCGCCGTTGGCGGTCTGGTCGGGATGATCGGCGGCCTTGGCGGCTTCATCCTGCCGATCGTCTTTGGCGCGCTGCTTGACCTGACGGGCATCTACACATCGTGCTTTGCGTTCCTGTTCATCATTGTCGCCATCTCGCTTGGCTGGATGCATCTGTCGATCCGGGCGATGGAACGCGCGGCGCATGGCGCGATGCTGGACAGCTTGCCGCAACTGCCCGAGATGCAGCCGATCCATGACCCCCAACGCACCGCCATGCCACGGACGCTGGACGATTGGCGCCCCGAAGACCCGCAGTTCTGGAACGAAAAGGGCCGCTCGATCGCGCGCCGCAACCTCTGGATCTCGATCCCGGCGTTGCTGCTGGCCTTCTCGGTCTGGATGGTGTGGTCAATGGTGGTGGCACGCCTGCCGGCCATCGGGTTTGCCTTCGACTCTGGACAACTGTTCTGGCTGGCAGCACTTCCGGCGCTGTCCGGGGCGACGCTGCGCATCTTCTACGGTTTCATGGTGCCAATCTTTGGCGGGCGGCTGTGGACGACAATCTCCACCGCATCGCTGCTGCTGCCGGCCATCGGTATCGGCTATGCGGTGCAAAACCCCGAAACTCCCTACTTCATCTTCCTGGTGCTGGCGCTTCTGTGCGGGCTGGGCGGGGCCAACTTCGCCTCCTCCATGGCCAATATCGGCTACTTCTTCCCCAAGGCGGAAAAGGGCAACGCGCTTGCGCTGAATGCAGGTCTTGGCAACCTGGGCGTCAGTGTCATGCAGTTCCTCGTGCCGCTGGTCATCACCGCCGGTGTGTTCGGTGCAATGGGTGGGGCACCGCAGGTTCTGGCTGACGGGGGTAAGCTGTGGATCCAGAACGCAGGCTTTGTCTGGGTGCCGTTCATCATCGTCTCGACCATCGCGGCCTGGGTGGGCATGAATGACATTGCCGATGCCAAGGCCAGCTTTGCGCAGCAATCGGTTATCTTCGGGCGCACGCACAACTGGCTGATGTGTGTGCTCTACATCGGCACCTTCGGCAGTTTCATCGGCTATTCCGCAGGCTTCCCGCTGCTGTCGAAGATTGCTTTCCCGGATGTGAACGCGTTGCAATACGTCTTCCTTGGCCCGCTTGTCGGCGCGCTGAGCCGTGCCGGCACGGGCTGGCTGGCCGACAAATACGGCGGTGGCCGCGTTACCTTCTGGGTGTTCGTGGGCATGATTGTCTCTGTCCTCGCGGTGATCCTGTCGCTCCAGGCTGGAACGTTTGCCGGGTTCTTCGCGGGTTTCATCGCGCTGTTCTTCTTCACCGGGGTCGGCAATGCCTCCACCTTCCAGATGATCCCCGTGATCATGGGCAAAGAGGTGCCACGCCTGATGCCGCAACTGACCGGCGCGGATCGCGCCCGCCAGATCGCCATGGAGTCGGGTGGGATCGTCGCCTTCTCCAGCGCCATCGGGGCCTATGGCGGCTTCTTCATCCCCAAGGCCTATGGATCGTCCATCGCGATGACCGGAAGCCCGATCGGTGCGCTGTGGCTGTTCCTGATCTTCTATGTGCTGTGCCTTGTCATCACCTGGGCCGTCTACACGCGCCCCGGTGGCCTGCTGCACGACATCGAACACGGCCGCATGCCCAAGGGCGCCGCATCCCAGCCCGCCGAATGATCCGACCAATGTTCCGGGCGGCGCAAACCGCCGCCCAAGGCCAGACACCCGAAAGGACAGCAAGATGAGCCATCTGCTCGACAGACTGAACTTCTTCCAGAGCAAGGAGCTGGAGCAATTCTCGGATGGTTGGGGACAGACCACGCGTGAGAACCGGGATTGGGAAGACACCTACAGGAACCGCTGGCGGCACGACAAGATTGTCCGCTCGACACACGGGGTGAACTGCACCGGGTCGTGTTCGTGGAAGATCTATGTCAAATCCGGCATTGTCACCTGGGAGACGCAGCAAACCGACTATCCACGCACGCGTGCCGGCCTGCCCAACCACGAACCGCGCGGTTGCGCGCGCGGCGCCTCCTACAGCTGGTATCTCTATTCCGCCAACCGGGTGAAGAACCCGCTGATCCGGGGCGCCCTGATGCGCGCCTGGCGCCAGATGCGCGAGACGATGACACCGGTGGCGGCATGGACCGCAATCCAGAATGATCCCATCTTGCGGGCGTCCTACACCAAGACACGCGGCAAGGGCGGTTTTGTCCGTGCGACATGGGACGAGGCAACCGAGATCGTCGCGGCGGCCAACGCCTATACCGCCAAGACCTATGGTCCCGACCGGGTATTCGGATTCTCGCCCATTCCGGCGATGTCGATGGTCAGCTATGCCGCCGGATCGCGCTACCTCAGCCTTCTGGGCGGCACCTGCATGTCGTTCTACGACTGGTATTGCGACCTGCCGCCCGCTAGCCCGCAGACCTGGGGCGAACAGACTGACGTGCCGGAATCGGCCGACTGGTACAACGCGGGCTTTCTGATGCTCTGGGGCTCGAACGTGCCGCAGACCCGCACGCCCGACGCGCATTTCTACACCGAGGTCCGGTATCGCGGCACCAAGTCCGCCGTGGTCAGCCCCGACTATTCCGAGGCCGCCAAGTTTGGTGACATCTGGCTCAATCCGCAGGCTGGCACCGATGCCGCGCTGGCGATGGCGATGGGCCATGTGATCCTGCGTGAATACCACCTTGACCGGCAGGCCGAATATTTGGAGGACTACGCCCGCAAATACACCGACATGCCGATGCTCGTGCGGCTGGATGAGAAGCAGGGGCATCTGGTGCCGGGCCGCATGCTGCGCGCCGAGGACTTCGACGACAAGCTGGGCGAGGTCAACAACCCGGACTGGAAAACGGTCGCCTATGACATGGCGTCGGGCCAGATTGTCGCCCCCAACGGCTCCATCGGGTTCCGCTGGGCTGAGACCGGCAAGTGGAACCTTGAACAGCGCGCCAAGGGGGCCGAGGCCCAACTGCGCCTGAGCCTGGTCCTCGAAGAGGATCATGACGAGGTCGTGGGTGTGGATTTCCCGTATTTCGGCGGTGCTGCGACGGGTGATTTCGTGAAATGCGATCACCCCGAGGTGCTGACCCGCAACATCCCCGCGCGGCGCGTCCTCTTGGCCGACGGCAAAGAGACGCTGGTCGCAACGGTGTTCGACCTGTTCTGCGGCAACTATGGTCTGGACCGGGGGCTTGGCGGGAACTGGGTGTCGAAGGACTTCGACGAAGACAGCCCCTACACCCCCGCCTGGGCCGAAAAGATCACCGGTGTCGCGCGCGAAAAGATCATCGCGGTGGCGCGTCAATTCGCGGGCAATGCCGAAAAGACCCACGGCAAGTCGATGGTCATCCTCGGGGCCGGGCTGAACCACTGGTTCCACATGGACATGGCCTATCGTGGCATCATCAACATGCTGGTGATGTGCGGTTGCATCGGGCAGGAAGGTGGCGGCTGGTCGCACTATGTGGGCCAGGAAAAGCTCCGCCCACAAACTGGCTGGCAACCTCTGGCCTTTGCGCTGGACTGGTCGCGGCCACCCCGGCACATGAACTCGACCTCGTGCTGGTATGCCCACACCGACCAGTGGCGCTACGAGACGCTGCGCGCCGACGAAATCCTGTCGCCCACCGCCCCCGAGGGCGATTGGGACATCAGCCTTATCGACTACAACATCCGCGCGGAACGCATGGGTTGGCTGCCGTCCGCCCCGCAACTCAAGACAAACCCGCTGGAGGTCGCGAAAGCCGCCAGGGCGGCGGGCAAGGAGATCAAGGACTACGTCGCCGAACAGCTGAAATCCGGCGACCTGCAAATGTCCTGCGAAGACCCGGACGCGCCGGAAAACTGGCCGCGCAACCTGTTCGTCTGGCGGTCGAACCTCTTGGGGTCCAGCGGCAAGGGGCATGAATACTTCCTCAAGCACCTGCTCGGCACCGATCACGGCGTCATGGGCAAGGATCTGGGCGAGGAAGGCGGCGCCATGCCGAAAGAGGCCGTCTGGCATGACCAGGCGCCGAAGGGCAAACTTGACCTTCTGGTGACCATCGACTTCCGGATGTCCACCACCTGCGTCTATTCCGACATCGTGCTGCCAACGGCCAGCTGGTATGAAAAGGACGATCTGAATACCTCGGACATGCACCCGTTCATCCACCCGCTGCAGGCGGCGGTGGATCCGGCCTATGAAAGCAAATCCGACTGGGAGATCTTCAAATCCATCGCGAAGAAGTTCAGCGAGGTTGCGCCCGAAGTTCTGGGCGTTGAAACCGATATCGTCCAGCTTCCCCTGCTGCATGACACCCCCGGTGAACTGGCGCAGGCGCATGTGCGTGACTGGAAGAAGGGCGAGTGTGACCTGATCCCAGGCAAGACCGCCCCGAACTACATTGCGGTCGAGCGGGATTATCCGAACCTTTACAGGAAGTTCACTTCGGTTGGGCCGCTGCTGGAGAAGCTCGGCAACGGCGGCAAGGGGATCACCTGGGATACCAAGGTCGAGGTCGGACACCTGCGCGACCTGAACGGGGTCGTGCTGGATGAAGGCGTGTCGAAAGGCATGGCCAAGCTGGACACGGCGATCAACGCGGCGGAAATGATCCTGATGCTGGCGCCGGAAACCAATGGCGAGGTGGCTGTCAAGGCGTGGGAGGAACTCGAGAAACCCACCGGCCGCCATCATGCCCATCTGGCCGAAGCCGCGCACCACACCAAGATCCGCTTCCGCGATATCGCCGCCCAGCCGCGCAAGATCATCTCGTCGCCCACCTGGTCCGGGATCGAGAGCGAAACGGTTTGCTACAACGCGGGCTACACCAATGTGCACGAGCTGATCCCGTGGCGCACCCTGACGGGCCGCCAGCAGCTGTATCAGGATCACCTGTGGATGCGCGCCTTTGGCGAAGGTTTCGTCAGCTACCGCCCGCCGGTGGACCTGAAAACCATCACCAGGGCCGTCAACAACGACGCGGCTGAAGGCAATCCGCATGTGGTGCTGAACTTCATCACGCCGCACCAGAAATGGGGCATCCACTCGACCTACACCGACAACCTTCTGATGCTGACGTTGAACAGGGGTGGCCCGGTGGTCTGGATGTCCGAGGTGGACGCACAGAAGGCGGGCCTTGTCGATAACGACTGGGTCGAGGCCTACAACATCAACGGCGCGTTGACCGCGCGGGTGGTGGTGTCGCAGCGGATCAAGCAGGGCACCCTGTTCATGTATCACGCGCAGGAAAAGATCGTGAACACGCCCGGATCGGAAAAGACCGGCCATCGCGGCGGCATCCACAACTCGGTCACCCGTGTCGTGCTCAAGCCCACGCACATGATCGGCGGCTACGCGCAACTGTCCTACGGCTTCAATTACTACGGCACCGTGGGCAGCAACCGCGACGAATTCGTGATTGTCCGCAAGATGAAGAAAGTTGACTGGCTGGACACGCCCGCAACCCGCAACGTGGAGGCAGCGGAATGAAAGTTCGCGCGCAAATCGGCAAGGTTCTGAACCTTGATAAATGCATCGGCTGCCACACCTGCTCGGTCACCTGCAAGAACGTGTGGACCAGCCGCGAAGGGATGGAATACGCCTGGTTCAACAATGTCGAAACCAAACCCGGCATC
>JBGSQL010000213.1:0-6569 GCA_041738105.1 Rhodobacter sp.
GCGCACCTGGTGGCTGAACGGCGCGGCGCGGATCGGGCAACCGCCCTTGCCACCGCGCTGCGCGCCGCCGCCGACTACGTGTCAGGAGATATCGGATCATGACCACCGCCCCACTCACCTTTTCGCCCGAGGTCGTCCAGGCCCGCGCCAACGGCACGCCTGTCGTGGCGCTCGAATCAACCATCATCACCCACGGGATGCCGTTTCCGCAAAACGTCGAGACCGCCCTGCGGGTCGAGGCCGAGGTGCGCGCGGCCGGGGCTGTGCCCGCCACCATCGCGGTGATGGCCGGGCGCATCCACATCGGTCTGATGGCAACCGAACTGGAACGCCTGGGTCATGCCCGCGATGCGATGAAGCTGTCGCGTGCCGATCTTGCCGTCTGCCTGGCCACAGGACGCACCGGCGCCACTACGGTCGCGGCGACGATGATCGCGGCCCATCTCGCCGGGATCGAGGTGTTTGCCACCGGCGGCATCGGCGGGGTGCATCGCGGCGCCGAAACCAGCTTCGACATCTCGGCCGATCTGCAGGAACTGGGCCGCACGCCGGTCACCGTCGTCGCCGCCGGCGCCAAGGCTATCCTTGATCTGCCCAAGACGCTCGAAGTGCTCGAAACCCTGGGCGTGCCGGTGATCGCCTTCGGCCAGAACGACCTGCCGGCGTTCTGGTCGCGCACCTCCGGTCTGGCCGCCCCCTTGCGCATGGACAGCGCGGCCGAGATCGCAGCGGCCCATCTGATGCGCGCCCGCCTTGGGCTGGGCGGCGGACAGCTTGTCGCCAACCCGATCCCCGAGGCTGACGAAATTCCCCGCGCCGTGATCGACCCGGTGATCGAGGCCGCGCTGGCCGAGGCCGCAGCCCAGGGCATCGCGGCCAAGGCGGTAACGCCGTTCCTGCTCGATCGCCTCTTCAAGCTGACCGAAGGGCGTTCGCTTGCCGCCAATATCGCACTCGTTCTGAACAACGCGCGCCTCGCCTCGGGCATTGCCATCGCGATCGCCGCCGCGCGCTGATCATGCAGCGTTTTTGGGGATTGTTCCGGTTCCGGGCGCTTCATACAGTCGGCGCAAAGGGCGCCCCCGATGGCACGCCCCGCAGGAAGGCACCATGACCGAAGATCCGCAGCACAAACGCAAGCGCGGCCCCTTTGCGGCGCTGCGCGCAAGCTTCCTGACCGGGCTTGTCGTGGTGCTGCCGATCGGGCTGACGATCTATCTGATCTGGACGGTCATCGGCTGGATCGACGGCTGGGTCTTGCCGCTGATACCCCAAGCCTATCAGCCCGAAACGCTGCTCAAGACCTATTTCGGACAGGACACGAAATACAGCGTCCGCGGTGTCGGCGTCGTGGTCTTCCTGGTGTTCACGATCGTCGTGGGCTGGATCGCCAAAGGCCTGCTGGGCCGCTCGCTGATCCGTTGGGCCGAACACCTGGTTGATCGGATGCCGATCGTGCGCTCGATCTACAACGGGCTGAAGCAGATCGCGGAAACCGTTTTCGCCCAGAGCGAGTCGAACTTCGAAAAGCCCTGCCTGATCGAGTTTCCCCGCAAGGGCGTGCACGCCATCGGCTTTGTCGCCACGCGCGCCAAGGGCGAGATTGCAGCCCGCCTGCCTGCCCAGGACGAAACGCTGACTGTCTTCATCCCAACCACGCCGAACCCGACCTCGGGCTTTCTGATCTATGTCCCGGCCAAAGACGTGATGATGCTGGACATGTCGATCGAGGACGCGGCCAAGTTGATCATCTCGGCCGGTCTCGTCTACCCCAACCCCAAGGATCCGTCGCTGCCCCCTCCCGATCTGCGGCCCTCGAAGCCCGCGCCCTAAAGCGCGGTCCAGCCGCCATCGACGCTGATCGTGGTACCGGTGATCTGTTCGGCATGGGGGCTGCACAGGAACACCACCGTCCCGCCCAGTTGTTCGGTCGTGGCGAACTGGCGCGAAGGCTGACGATCCAGCATCACTTCCCGCAGCACCGTCTCGCGATCCATGTTGTGCGCCTTCATCTGCTCGGGGATCTGCGCCTCGACCAGCGGCGTCAGCACATAGCCAGGACAGACTGCGTTGCAGGTGATCGGTTCCTCTGCCGTCTCCAGCGCGGTGACCTTGGTGAACCCGACCAGCCCATGCTTGGCCGCCACATAGGCCCCCTTGAATGGGCTGGCCGTCAGCCCGTGGGCTGACGCGATGTTGACGATCCGACCCCAGCCCGCCGCGCGCATCAGCGGCAGCGCCGCCGCCGTGGTGTGAAAGGCCGACGTCAGGTTGATTGCCAGGATCGCGTCCCACTTGGCCGTCGGAAACTCGTCGATCGGCGCGACATGCTGGATGCCCGCGTTGTTCACCAGGATGTCGCAGCGCCCCGCCTGCGCCACCAGCGCCCGGCAGGCCGCGCCATCGGACATGTCGGCCTGGATATAGCGCGCTTGCACACCATGCGTTTTCGCGATTCGTGCGGCCAGCGCATGATCCTCGGGCGTGTCGGTGAACGAATTCAGCACCACATCCGCCCCGGCCCCCGCCAGCGCCTCGGCAATGCCAAGCCCGATCCCCGAGGTTGATCCCGTTACAACCGCCGTCTTGCCCCTGAGCGTCATCTTCGCCTCCATGCTGCACCTGCGGCACGATACAACTTGAAACCGCGAAGGGAATGACACCTCTGCGCGAGACCAAAAAAAAGCGCCGGCACAAGGCCGGCGCTAAGTCATGAGGCAGGTTTCATACAGGCAAGAAACCTATCGAGCAGTGCATTCTATATACGCCCTCCGAACAGGCAGTCCAAGCTAAAAGTTTGATAAGGCAACGCGCTACAGGTAACTTCGTGCAAAACAAGTCAGGCACAGCAGGCAGGACACTTGCATGAAATCCCCCACACCCCTCCGTCTTTGCTGCCTTGCGGCGGCCCTTCTGATCCTTGCAACGCAGCCCCTGCGGGCGGACCCCGCACATGGCATAGCTATGTATGGGGCCCCCGCCCTTCCACCCGATTTTGTGTCCCTGCCCCATGCAAACCCACAGGCCCCCAAGGGCGGAAGAATCGTTTTTGGCGAGTCGGGCGGCTTTGATTCGCTCAACCCCTACATCCTCAAGGGCAACCCGCCCGCCGGCCTCTCGGCCCTCACCGTCGAAACGCTGATGGGGCGTTCGTACGACGAACCCTTCACCCTTTACGGCCTGTTGGCCGAATCGGTCGACACCGACGCGGACCGCACCTACGTCGCGTTCACCCTGCGCGACGGCGCCCGTTTTTCCGATGGCACCCCGGTCACACCCGAAGATGTGCTCTGGTCGTTCGAGACGCTGGGCACCCAGGGCAGCCCGCGCTATGCCGGCGCCTGGAGCAAGATCGCGAAGGCCGAGATCACCGGCCCGCGCACCGTCCGCTTTACCTTCAACACCGCCGACCGCGAGCTTCCCCTGATCCTCGGCCTGCGCCCCATCCTCAAGAAGGTCCAGTGGCAGGGCAAGGATTTCACCCAGTCCTCGCTCGAGGCGCCGATCGGCTCGGGCCCCTACACGGTCGCAGAGTTCGAACCGGGGCGCTTCATCACCTATCGCCGCACCCCCGACTGGTGGGGGGCGGACCTGCCCTTCAACCGCGGCCAGCACAACTTCGATGAAGTCCGCTACGACTATTTCGGCGATGGCGGCGTGGTGTTCGAGGCGTTCAAGGCCGGCACGCTGACCAGCTACCGCGAGGCCAACGCCGCCGCCTGGGCCGGCAACTATACCTTCCCCGCCGTGCAATCCGGCGACGTGGTGCTGTCCGAGATCCCGCACCAGCGTCCCTCGGGCATCGAAGGGCTGGTGTTCAACACCCGCAAACCACTGTTCCAGGACTGGCGCGTGCGCGAGGCGCTGATCCAGGCCTTCAACTTCGAATTTATCAACCGCACCCTGACCGGCGGCGTGCAGCCCCGGATCCAGTCCTATTTCTCGAACTCGATCCTGGGCATGACCCCCGGCGCCCCCGCCGAGGGCGCCGAGCGCGCCTTGCTGGAACCGTTCGCCGACACGCTCCTGCCCGGTGCGCTCGACGGCTATGCGCTGCCCGTCTCGGACGGGTCCGAGGCCAACCGCAAGGGCATCCGCGCCGCCTCGGCCCTGCTGGCCGAGGCCGGATGGGCGGTGCAGGACGGCACGCTGACAAATGCCGAAGGCACCCCTTTCGCCTTTGAAATCCTGCTGGTGCAGGGCGCCGACGAGATGCAGTCGATCGTCACCATCTATGCGGCCGCCCTCCAACGGCTGGGCATCGACGTGCGCATCACCAGCGTCGACAGCGCCCAATACAAGGAACGCACCAACGCCTATGACTTCGACATGACGCACTTCATCCGCGCGCTCTCGCTGTCGCCGGGCAATGAACAGACCCTCTACTGGGGGTCGGCCGGCGTCACTGAACCCGGCACGCGCAACTGGATGGGCATGGCGTCGCCAGCGGCCGAGGCGATGATCCAGACCCTGCTGACCGCCACCGACCAGGACACCTTCCTGGCTGCCACCCGGGCGCTGGACCGGGTGCTGACAACCGGCCGCTACGTTGTGCCGATCTGGTATTCCGACGTCTCGCGCATCGCGCACCGCAAGGAACTGCACTACCCCGACCGCCTGCCGATCTACGGCGACTGGCTGGGTTTTCAGCCAGAGGTATGGTGGTATGAAGACTGAACAAACCGAACTCTCACACCCCAAGAGGCCCTGCATGAAAAGACTGCCCCTGATCCTTACCCTCGCCCTTCTTGCGCTGGCCGGCTGCAATACCGTCGAAGGCGTCGGCGAAGACATCTCGGGCGGCGCACGCACCGTAGGCAACCTGATCGGCGGCTAAGGCCGCGTCGTCCCGTCGCCCGATCTGCGGATGCGGCCGATGTGATTTTCCCCTCCTGCGCTGCAAAGGCGCAGCATTTGTCCCGGCCAGCGCCCCGCGACCTAGCCCCGCAGACTCCAGCGCATTTTATTTTTTTGCAGGCAAACAGTGCTTTGCCCCGCAGTCCGGCAGTCCTGGCACGTAGTTTGCTTGTAGGCTTGTAACCGCCCGCCCTCCCGGAGCCAGCCATGACCGATGCCGCCTTCGCCGATGCGCCCTATCTGGATGTTGCCGATCCCGCCTTCTCGATCCGCTCGCAAGCGGTCAAGGACGCCCGCGCGCAAAGCTGGTTCGCCCGCACGCCCTATGGCCTTGCCGTCCTGCGCTATGACGAGGTGCAGAAGATGCTGCGCCACCCCAAGCTGCGCCAGGGCAGCCACCTCTGGCCGCAACACAACGGCGTCACCTCGGGCAAGTTCGCGACCTGGTGGTGCAACATGCTGCTCTGCGTCGAGGGCGACACCCACGCGCGCTTGCGGCGCATGGCGAACCCGGCCTTCAGCCCGCGCCTGATCGCCGATCTGCAACCCAAGTTCCAGTCGCTGGCGAACCGCCTGATCGACGCCTTCATCGACCGTGGCACCTGCGATTTCATCGCCGAGTTCACCGAGCCCTACGCCACCGGCGTGATCTGCGATCTGCTGGGCCTGCCGTTCGAGAAATGGCGCGAGCTGGCAGATATTGTCGCCGACATGGGGCTGGCCCTTGGGGTGACCTTCAAGCAAGACCTGCCCAAGATCGAGGCCGCCGTCGCGCGCCTGTTCGACTATGCCGATGAACTGGTGGCCGACCGCGAGGCGCATCCGTCCGAGGATTTCATCGGCCTTCTGGTCAAGGCCAATCGCGAAAACCCCGATCAGTTGTCGCGCCAGGAAATGCTGGACATGATCGTGCTGGCCATCTTTGGCGGCATCGACACCACGCGCAACCAGATCGGCCTGGCGATGGACATGTTCGTGCAGCACCCCGATCAATGGGCGCTGCTGGGCGAACAGCCGGACCTTGCCCGCGCGGCGGTGGAAGAGGTCATGCGCACCCGGCCCACGACCACCTGGGTCACCCGCGCCGCGACCGAGGATTTCGAGTTTCAGGGTCTGCCGATCAAGGCGGGCACGACGCTGCACCTCTGGGGGCAGGCCGCGGCGACCGACCCAGCGGCCATGGACGATGCCGAGACGTTCGACATCACGGCCAGCCGCAAGCCGCATTTCGGATTTGGCGGCGGCACGCACCATTGCCTGGGCCACTTCATCGCGCGGGGCGACATGACGGCCGCGTTGGCGCTGCTGGCCAGCCGTCTCAAAAACCCGCGCTACGCCGGTCCGGTGATCTGGCTGCCCGACAGCGGAAATACCGGTGCCGTGACCATGCCGCTGGCCTTCGACAAGGCCTGAGAGTGGCCAGGATACTCAAGATAACCAACGGGAAAATGGAATGAAGGTCCACGTTGACGTCTCGATCTGCCTCTTGCACGGCCAATGCGTGATCGCCGCGCCGCAGGTGTTTTCCTTCAACGCGGACGGGGCGCTGGTCTGGGTTGCCGAATGTGACGAAGGCTTGCGGGCCGATGTCGAGGCCGCCGCCGATGCCTGCCCCGAGCAGGCAATCCGGATCGACGGCTGACGATGGACCCGCGCGTCGTGATCATCGGGGCCTCGCTGGCCGGTCTGCGCAGCGCCGAAGCGGTGCGTGC
>JBGSQL010000226.1:0-5426 GCA_041738105.1 Rhodobacter sp.
ATCGCCGCCGCCATCAGCACGACCGCGCCGCCGACCAGCGGCCCACGGTGCCGCTCGGCACGCTCGGACAACCAGCCAAGCGCAGGATCCTGCACCACGTCGATCAGCCGCAACAGAAACAGCGCCAGCCCAAGCGCGGCCAGGCTTACGCCGTACTCGTCGACGTAGAACTTTGGCGCATGGATATAGATCGGCAGGCCGGCGGCCGCGATCACGCCAGAGAACAGCGCCCAGGCCCCCAGGCGCGGGCCCACCAGGGGCTGGGCGATCGCCGTCACCGCGTGACCTCGTCCGTTGGCGGCACCGGGCGGCTGCGGAACGGCGCGCCTTTCCACCACAGCTTGATCGCCTGCCAGTGGATCAGCGCCAGCACCCGACGTGACCCGAACGGTCGGCGCAGACAGGCGCGCAGGATCGCGCCATTTGTCAGTGGCCGACGTGGCCCCGTCAGCGTCGCGATCAAGCCACCATTGCCGGCGGTATAGTCGATCCAGATGCCGATCCGGTCGTCCCGGATGTCGAAGCGAAAGGTGTAGCCCCCTTCGACCGGTTGAAACGGCGAGACATGAAAGATCTTCGTCGCGCGCACCGTATCCTCGCGCGTCAGCGGCTGCGTGTCCTCGCGGTGGCACAGGTAGGCATGGCGATCGCCAAAGGTGTTGGATACCTCGGCGATGACGACGCGCAGGGCGCCGCTGGCGTCATGGCACAGCCAGAACGACACCGGGTTGAACACATGGCCCAACACCCGTGGTTGCGCCAGCAGAAGGATACGGTCCGCGCCGGGCAGGTCATGGGCGCCCAGCACCTCGCGCACCCAGGCGACACCCCGGCCCGCTTTGGGCGCGCCGCCATGATCGCTGTCATGCAGCGACAGCAGGTTGCGCCCGTTGCGCGAGAACAGTGTGGGTCCACGCGCCGTCTCGGGGTCCAGCATCAGGTAATCCACCCCGTAGCGAAAGCTGTTCGTCACGGCGCCCTTGCGGCCGTGGAATGTCTCGCCCCGGATATGATCGACCATGCTCATGCCGCCAGCTGCCCTTGCCGCGCCCGGATCCCCTCCACCACGTCAACCGCACTTGCAAAGCCATCCTCGTGAAACCCGTTGCGCATCCAGGCGCCGCAGAACCAGGTGTTCTGCGTGCCATTCATCGCGCGAAGCGTTGCCTGCGCGCGCAGCGCGGGCATGTCGTAGACCGGATGGCGGAAGGTGACGGTATCGTGGATCAGATCATCGCGGATCGGCTTGTTGGTATTCAGCGTCACGAACAGCGGATCATCCTTGGGGATAGGTTGCAATGAATTCATCCAGTAGGTCAGGTCGATGCGCTCGGGCCGGGGGCCGGCGGGTTCGACATACACCCATGAGGCCCAGCAGGACCGATGCTTTGGCATGACGGATGGATCGGCATGCAGCACGGCCTCGTTAGGCTGATAGCGCACCGCAGAAAGCGCCGCACGTTCCTCTGCCGTTGCATCGGACAACATCCGCAGCGTGTCATCCGAATGGGTGGCAAAGATGATCTCGTCAAACAGTTCCCACTCGCCGCCTGCGGCACGAACCGCCGCCCCGACGGGCCCCCGGCGCACGCCCACGACCGACGCGCCAAGGCGCAGATCCACCCCATGCGCCATCATCGCTGCCTGCAGGCGGCGGACATATTCCACCGACCCACCCTGCACCGTGTACCACTGGTGCTGGCCGTAATAGCCAAGCAGGTTGTGGTTGCGGAAAAACCGGATCAGGGCCTGCGCCGGAAACTCGAGCATCCCTTCGATCGGCGTTGACCAGATCGCACCTGACAGCGGCAGCAGGTAGTGATCGCGAAACCGGCGCCCGGTGCCCAGTTTTTCCAGAAACGCCCCGATGCTGATCGCATCGTCCTGCGCCATGTTCAGCGCGTGTTTGTTGAAACGCATCACGTCACGCAGCATCCCCAGAAATCGGGGATCGAACGCATTGCGGCGCTGCGCAAACAGCGCGTCGAGCGACGCAAGACCATATTCCAGCCGCCCGCCCGCGATAGAGGCGCCAAAGCTCATGTTGCTTTCGACCACAGGCACGTCCAGCTCAGCGAACAGCGCGACGAGGTTCGGATAATTCACCTTGTTGTAGACGATGAACCCGGTGTCGACGGGTTGATCGCCGCGCTTGCCAGCCATCACGGTGCGCGCGTGTCCACCAAGACGCGGCTCGGCCTCGAACAGCACCACGGCGTGATGCTGGGCCAGAAGATGCGCCGCTGCCATACCGGATATACCTCCTCCGATCACCGCGATGCGCCGCGGTGCGCCTGACAGTCGTTCAAACGGCATGGTTGCTCGGCCCCTTCGATTCCGTGTTTTTCGTTCTACGCAGCGGTCTTCAAAACGGATCAGATTGCAAGCGCATCCCCGTGCTTGCTGAACGTTGCCGCGCAAAGTGATCTGATCGCACCTGCGTTGCGTAACTGCTGCATGACATTCGACATGCCCTCACTTGAAAAACCGGATGCACCGCACGAAGCGCTTGCTTATGTTGCGCACGCGAGGGTGCGTATCCGGCAGGTCAGGGGAAAAGCTGTGATGGGTGCAGAAACCGAACCGGATTGGGCTGTGCTGCTGCTCGCGGTGCGCGACCACGCCGACCGGGCAGCCTTTGCACAGTTGTTTCGCCACTTTGCCCCGCGCGTAAAGGCGTTCCTGAGAAAGTCTGGCGCCACCGACGCTCTGGCCGAGGAATGTGCGCAGGACGTGATGGCGACGCTTTGGCAAAAGGCGCATCTCTTTGATCCGACGCGGGCAAGCGTAGCGACCTGGGTGTTCACGATTGCCCGGAACCGCAGGATCGACGCGCTGCGCAAGTCGCGCCGGCCGGAACCAGAAGAGCTGTCGTGGGGGCCCGAGCCAGAGCCCGATCAGGCCGATGTCATGGTGCTGCAACAGGAAAGCCGCCGGCTTGGCGAGGCTTTGGCGCAGCTACCCGAAAAGCAGCGCGCGCTGATCGAGCGCGCCTATTTCGGCGATTTGTCCCATTCGGAAATCGCCGCAGAAACCGGTCTGCCACTTGGCACGATCAAATCACGTATCAGATTGGCGCTGGAACGGTTGCGCCATCAAATGAGCTGAAGGCTAGAAGTATGACGATCCGGCATCACATTTCCGACCAGCTTCTGATGGCCTATTCTGCAGGCCAGTTGCCCGAGGCATTCAGCCTTGTGGTGGCAACCCACATCTCGCTGTGCGACGACTGTAGGGCGCGCCTGATGGCGTTCGATGCGATTGGCGGTTCCCTGATCGAGGAGGATGCCGTCGCCCTGGACGATGCCGACCTTGAGGCGGCGATGGCGCGCATCACAGGCCTGCCGCAACTACCGGTGCCTCTGCGTGCCAAGCCGGCGGCCAAGTCCCTGTTCCCGGCCCCGCTGCGTGACTATGTGGGCGGCGATCTGGCCGAAGTGAAATGGCGCCCGATCGGGATGGGGGTGCGTCAGGCGATCCTGCCCACGGGGCGCGACGCTTCGGCACGTCTGCTTTACATTTCCGCGGGCCAGGCGGTGCCAGACCACGGCCACCGCGGAATGGAATTGACGCTGGTCCTGCAAGGCGCCTTCCGGGACTCGGAAGATCGCTTCGGCCCCGGCGATGTCGAGATCGCGACCGAGGATCTTGAACATACCCCGGTTGCCGAAGGCGGGATGGATTGCATCTGCCTCGCCGCAACGGATGCGCCGCTGCGCTTCAACAAGCTGCTGCCACGGATGGCGCAACCGTTCTTCCGGATCTGATCGGATTAGCCGCCCACGGCCCAATCGCAGAGTTGAACTGCAATGACGGGACCGGGCCGCGCAAAGATTGCGTCTCCGTCGACGCGCAGCAGGTCGTGGCGTGCCAAGGTGACGTCATTCACCCTTGTTGCGTCCAGTGCGAACAACCAGACCGTCCTGCCGTCTGCCGCAAGTCTCGCATTGCGCACGATGCTGACCCGCGGCCGAGGCAAGGTGCGCGTCGTCATCACGTTGAAATCCTCGGACGGCAAGCCGCCTGTTCCCACCGCCCGAACCGCCGCATCGCCCGGAAAGGCGACAGGGCTCAGCGGGCGACACTCCAGCGCCAGATCGCCCTCCAGCCGGAACCCGGGGCCCGAGATCACCGTCAGGTTCCGTTCGATCCCCGGAAACATGGAAAACGGGCCATCCTGCACGACACTTGCCATCGACAGGCGCAGCAAGATCCCGTCCGGCCCTTCTTCGCGCAGCATCTCGACAGTCGAGCCTTGGCCATTCGCCCAGGGAACCCGGCGATAATCGGCCAAAGACAGGTGCCTCACTCGGCGGCATCCTTCAGGATCAGCGGCACGGCGGGCGGGGCGGGGTCCGGCGCCAGTTCTTCAAAGTCGAAGTTGTCCAGCCGCTGCGCCCGCCGCCCGGCCTTGTCGGCGGAAATGCGGATATCCGAGATATCCTTGGCCGCCATGCCGAAATGCCGATCAAGGCTTTCAACCCGGCCAGACAACCGTTCCACATCGCCATGCAGCAGCGCCAGTTCGCGCCGGATCGCGCCCGCCTGTTCGCGCATCCGCGCATCTTTCAGGATTGCGCGCATGGTGTTCAGTGTGGCCATGCAGGTCGTGGGCGACACGATCCAGACGCGTGCCGCAAAACCTTCGCGGACAACATCGGGATAGTTCGCGTGCAACTCGGCGTAGACGGCTTCCGAGGGCAGGAACATCATCGCGCCGTCCGCCGTCTCGCCTTCAAGGATGTAGCGCTCGCTGATCGCCCGGATATGGGCCCGCACGGCGGTGCGCAACGCCCGACCGGCCTCGGCAACCTGCGCCGGCGTTTCCGCGCGTCGCAAGGCCTCATAGGCCTCCAGCGGAAACTTGCTGTCCACCACGATCGGTCCGGGCGGGTTCGGCAGATGGATCAGGCAATCCGCCCTGCGCCCGTTCGAAAGCGTGGCCTGCATCGTGTAGGCATCCGCCGGCAACGCTTTTTGCACGATGTCATGCAACTGGATCTCGCCAAACGCACCGCGGGTCTGCTTGTTTGACAGGATATCCTGCAAGGACAGCACGTTGCCTGACAGTTTCTCGATGTTGGCCTGGGCCTTGTCGATGGTTTCGAGCCGTTGCTGCAACTCGCCCAGGCTGCGTGCGGTACGCATCGACGTGCCTTGCAGGCTTTCGCCCATCGCCGCCTGCACCTCGGCCAGACGGCGTTCCATCAGTTGCAACATGGCCGTCTGGCTGGCGGCCTGTGCCTCGGAGACATGGCTCAGCCCGCCCGTCAGCCGTTCCTGGCCATCCGACAGCATCTGCACGCGCTGGGCATCCTAGTGGCGTTCAAAATCATCAAGCTGTTCCGCTGATCCTGTGTGGGTCTGGCACGTCACCAGGTTCTGCAGCTGCTAAGTACTACAGTGCCAGTGGTGCACGGCGCACT
>JBGSQL010000245.1:0-3724 GCA_041738105.1 Rhodobacter sp.
CGGCCCGCGCTACACCCTCTCCGGCCCCGCCCTGGACCCCGGCTTCGCCCCCCGCCTCGCCGCCTGGCTGCGCAGCCAGCGCTGAGCGGCAAATGTTTCGCGTGCGAAACATTCATCAATCCCCCGCCGTTTCGCCTTTTCTTCGTCACGATGCTCCGGCTATCTCGGCGCATCCCCGCCCGAGGCCCGCATGACCGCCCCCTTCGATCCCCCGCGCCGCGTCCTGATCGTGGTGGAAAACCTGCCCGTGCCGCTGGACAGGCGCGTCTGGCTCGAGGCGACGACGCTGGTGGCCCATGGCTATCAGGTCAGCGTGATCTGCCCCACGGGGCGCGGCTGGGACAAGCTGCGCGAAGAGATCGACGGCGTCCACATCTACCGCTACCCCGAGCCGCCCGAGGCCCATTCCGGCGCGCTGGCCTATGCCCGCGAATGGGGCGGCGCGCTTTGGCACATGTTCCGCCTTGCCCGTCTGGTCCGGCGCGAGCGCGGCTTTGACGTGATCCACGGCTGCAACCCGCCCGACCTGATCTGGCTGCTGGCGCTGCGCTACCGTCTTGCCGGGGTGCGCTACCTCTTCGATCATCACGATGTCTGCCCCGAGCTGTTCGAGGCCAAGTTTGGCCGCAAGGGTCTGCTCTACCGCATCATGCGCCTGTGGGAGAGGCTGACCTTTGCCACCGCCTCGGTGTCCATCGCCACCAACGAAAGCTTCCGCGAGATCGCTCTGCGCCGGGGCGGCATGAAGCCCGAGGATGTCTTCGTCGTCCGCTCGGCCCCGCAGATCGAACGGTTCGAGTTGCGGCCCCCCCGGCCCGAGCTGAAAAAGGGCGCAAGCACCCTCATCGGCTATGTCGGGGTCATTGGCCAGCAAGAGGGGATGGATCTGCTGGTCGAGGCCGCCGATCAGTTGATCCGCCGCCTGGGCCACCGGGACGTGCATTTCGCCATCGTGGGGTTCGGCCCGCAACTGCCGGCGGTACAGCGCGATGTCGCCGCGCGCGGCCTTGACGCCTGGTTCACCTTCACCGGCCCGCTTTACGGCGAGGATCTGCTGGCGGTGCTCAACACCGCCGATATCGGCGTGGCGCCCGATCCGAAAAACCCGATGAACGACATCTCGACCATGAACAAGATCATGGAATACATGACGCTGGAAAAACCCTCGGTGCAGTTCGACCTGAAAGAGGGTCGCACTTCGGCCGCCGAGGCGTCGCTTTATGCAAAGGCCAACGATCCCGCCGATTTCGCGGCAAGGATCGCCTGGCTGATCGACCACCCCGAGGACGGCCGCCGCATGGGCAGGGCAGGGCGCGCCCGCGTGCTGCACAGCCTGTCCTGGGACAGCTCCGTGCCGCATCTGCTGGCGGCCTATGACCGGGTGTTTGATCGTCTGCGGTCCGGCGCCCCCGCAGGGCAGGGGGATGTGATCCAGCCGCGCTGACGCCTGTTTCGCCGGTCAGGGATTGGTTGGCCGGAGTGGCGGTATCCCGTGCCCCCGGCGCCCCGCCCAGATTGCCCAGGCCCACCCCGCGACAAACCCGCCCAGGTGCGTCTCCCAGGCCAGCAACCCGTCCTGCAGCACCCACAGCACCAGGTTCAGCAGGGCGATCCCCAGCAGCCACAACAGGATCGGCCAGCGGGCGGTGCCGCTCTGCCGGGCCGCCTGCCAGTCCCAGGCCTTCCAGGCGCCCGCAAGGCCAAAGAGCGCGCCCGAGGCGCCCACCATCGGCTGCGGGCTTTGTGACAGCAGGCCAAAGGCCGCAGCCCCGCCCAGTACTGACACCAGCCACAGCCCCAGAAAGCCGCGCGCGCTGCTGCGTTCGGTCACGATCGGCCCCAGCACGGCCAGCGCGGCCATGTTGCCGGCCAGATGGCTGAAACCGCCGTGCAGGGCCGAATAGGTGATGAACATCAGCCAGGGTTGCGCGGTATAGTTCGGCTTCCAGTCGCGCAACAGCCCCGCCCAGAAGGCACCGTTCTGATAGGCAAGCGGGCGCCAGCGGGCCGATCCGATCAGCCCGTGATCGGCGGCCTGCAACAGCCCCTCGATCCCGCAGCACAAAAGCGCCACGGCCAGCACCGCCGATATCGGTCGCAGACGCAGGCTGCCGCTCCTCTTCGATCCCCGACGGGGCCGTCCCGCGCGCCCTGTCCCGTGGTCAGAAAAGCCACGGATCAGGGGCACTGTCCATGCCTGCCGGCCTGGTCGCGGGCGCGTCCCGCAGGCGCCCAGGGCGGCTTTTGGCCGGCCAAAGCTTTACAAAGGCCTAACAGTTTTCGTTAAATGCAGGAATAACAAGGACTTGGTCAGCGTTACACCTGTGCGACATCGCCCCTGTTTCCGCCCCCGCTCTGGCTCCGTCTTGCCCCGCTATTCCGGCACGAAACGGGGCATGTCCTGCAACGCCTCGGCCATGAAGCGCGCGATCCGGGCATCGGCGTCGGCCTCGGTCTCGCCGGGGTTGATCGCCGTCACGAACCGCACCAACGCCCCGTCCGCCCGCCCCAGCGTCAGGCTGTCCCAGACCACCGAGGCCTTGGCCAGGTAATCGTTCGTCATCCGCTTGCCGCGCTGCTCGAACCAGTAATAGACGACCTGTTTCGACAGCCCTTTCTGGATCACCGCCCGGTTCACGTTGAAGGTGCCGTACACCGTGCCCGGCAGGCTGACCTCATGCGGGTCGATCGAGAACACCTCCCACCCGCCCGAGGGCAGGCAAACCTCGGGCGAATGCAGCCCTTCCCCCTCGGTCAGGCTGTCGTAATAGGCGACGAACAGGTTCACATAGCCGCTTTCCCCGGCTGCCGCATAGGTTGCCGTGATGTAATCATCCGCCCCCAGCACCCGCTCGATATCAGGCTCCAGCGTCCCCACCGCGCCGGTCCAGCCCGCCAGATCGCGCGGAAACAGCACGAAAGGATCGCGCGACGGCTCCACCCGCTCGGGGTGGGGGGCCAGCACGAAGGCCCCCGCCGCACCGCCGACAAAGCCGCCAAGGCTCCAGAACCCATGGCTCGAGGACATGATGGCGCGGTGCAGCCGGCGTTCGATCTGCACCGCCTGGGCGTTCATCGCCACGTCCATGCAGCCGGCCATGGCGCCGAAGAGCGCCATGGCCGGGGTCAGCACCCAGAGGTTGGGTGCGAAGACCACGATCGGCAGCACCGGGATCACCGAGATCGAGAAGGCGCGCAGCACCGGCGCCGATCCGAAGCGGGTGATCAGCCGGCCGGCGAAGAGCATGGCGCCCACGGCGCCGATGCCGAGGACAAGGATCAGGAGGCCCAGCACCGATTCGGTAATGTCATGGCGCGGCAACAGGAGGGGGATCTGCGGCGCCCAGGCCCCCATCACGAAGCCGTTCGCGCCGAACATCGCCGCCACTGCCCATCTTGCCCGTGCCGCCTGCCGGTCCATCCGCCGCCTCCCTGTTAGCGCCAACTTCCATATCGGGGCCGAACGGGAGGCGGAAGGGGGGTGCTATCACGGGAGGTTTCGCGATGTGACAGGCCGGGCAGGGGGGCCGTCCGCCCCCTCTGCGCTCGCGCGCATTCACCCCCCGAGGACACTCGGGAACAGAAGAAACCGGTCAGGTGCCGCGCGGCTTCGCCCTGAGCGTCGGGTCGGCCCGGGTGGGGTCCTCGGGCCAGGGATGGCGGGGATACTGGCCGCGCATGTCCTTGCGCACATCGGCGTAGGAGGTCGCCCAGAACCGCGGCA
>JBGSQL010000246.1:0-42392 GCA_041738105.1 Rhodobacter sp.
CCAAAGCCGCGCCGCGGCCGACATCGCGCTTGCAACGACGCTCGCCCGGTCGTCGCGCCCGCTGTTGCCGGTCGTGGCGTTCCTCGCGGCCTTTGCCCTGGCAAGGCGGTCGTGACCGCAGAGTTATCGTGGGCAAATCAAACAGGTTGTTGCCGGACGCAGAGCCAAGGGGCGGGCTCGGCGCGTGACGCGCATCGGTCGGCGCCCATGCCATCGCTGATGGAGGTTAGCGTCGCGTCGGTCGCGACATGTTTTAATCATCGAATATGTATGGCCGCACACCCGAGTCTACGGCCGGCAATCGTCGACTACGTCCCCCCAGCAGAAGGAACTCTGACCATGGACAAGAACCGCATCAAGGGAACTGTCAAGCAGGCCGAAGGCACCGTCAAGGAGAAACTCGGCCAGCTGACGGGCGATACCTCTCTCGAGGCCGAGGGCAAGTTGAAGAAGGCCGAAGGCACCATCCAGAAAGCATTCGGCGAGGCGAAGGATGCCCTGCGCAAGGGCTGATGCCGCTGCCGGATGGTCCCGCCGCGTTATCCCTCGCGCGGCGGGGCCGATCACTTGGAACTTGAAAGGACAGCGCCATGCTCGGCACCATTCTTATCGTCGTGCTCATTCTGATGCTGCTCGGCGTACTGCCCACCTGGGGGCATAGCCGGTCCTGGGGCTATGGTCCCAGTGGTGGGGTCGGGATCATCCTGTTGATCCTGATCGTTCTGGTGGTCACGGGGCGTCTTTGACGCGACCAGCCCCGCCGGCGCCTTCAGCGCCGGCGCACCGAATTGCCGCTGGCCAGGATACTGTTGATCAGCGACGCCACGGCCGCGTGAAGCTCATCCCGATCACTTGGTGGCGCGTTTTCATGTCCTGCAGCCGCATCCGTGAGAATGCCGACGATCTCTGTCTCGGGCAGGATCTTGTGATCGTTCAAAGCCAGCAGCAAAGATTCGCAGATGGCCAGCGCAGCGGTTCCGGCGATGTCGTTTGGCACTGTCATGATCGGCTTCGCTTTCAACTTTGAGGCAAGGCATCCGGCATCGCCTGGCCGGAGCGTCTCGCGATCATAACCGAAATCTGGTATCCTTCACTGATCTGGAGCAGCCTGACGTGCCTTTGCCTCGGGTATCTGCATCAGGGATGACCCGCAGCCAGTCCGATGCGAAAGCGTAAATGCCACACATGCAAAGCCCGTTGACACGAAAGCTCTCGGCCTTCGTCGCCCTTTCGGACGTCGATCTGGCAACGCTCGAGGGCTTCTTCCGGCGCCGCAGGACGTTCCAGGCCGGGCAGGAGATGATCCATGAGGGTAAGCACAATGCATCGGCCTTTATCCTCGCCAAAGGCTGGGCCTGTTCCTACAAGATGCTGAGGGATGGTGGGCGACAGATCGTGGAGTTCCAGATCCCGGGTGATTTCCTAGGGCTGCGCAGCGTCCTGTTCCGCACATCCGATCACAGCGTCGAAGCCCTGACCCAGATCGAAGCCTCGGAAGTGCTCGCCTCGGATATTCTGGATGCCTTCGCGCACGCGCCGCGCCTTGCGACCGCCGTGCTCTGGGCGGCCTCGCGGGATGAGGCGATGGTTATAGAGCATCTGGTCAACATCGGTCGACGCACCGCCGAAGAGCGCATGGCGCACTTCCTGCTCGAACTGGGGGTGCGTTTGCGGTTCATAGGTGTGGGTGACAGGACGGGGTTCGATTGCCCGATGACGCAGTATCACCTTGCAGATGCACTCGGCCTGAGCGCCGTGCATGTGAACCGCGTTCTGCGCCAGTTGCGCGAAAACGGTCTCGTCACGTTTCAGAAGGGACGCGTCGACTTCGACGATATCGACCGGCTCAAGGATCTTGCGGGCTTCGACACGGCCTACCTCGATCACCAGGGGCCACTGCTCCGCTGACGCTTCACCCCCGGCGGATCGCACCGGAGAGGTCTCTTGCCAGGGGAGGCTAGGGTTACACCAAGGCACGCGCCGCGGCGTCGAGCGCGCGGTTGCATGCGTCATCCTGCTTGGCTGTCTGGGCCTTCTCGGCCGCCTGATCGTGCTTCAGCGCCGCATCCTTCTTGGGCCCGGCCGCAACCTTGTCCCAGGCCTTTCCCGCCGGTGGGCCCCTGGAGCCCTGCCCCGCGAAGCCGCCACTCGAGCATGGTGCAACGATAGACCCGTGCAGCCCCAAAGCTGCCGCTCCGCTTGGCGGGCGCGCGGCATCTCGGACGTGCCCGAGCGAAGGCGATCACGTTCGCGGACTGTCGGGATCCAGGGTTTTTGCAAGCAGGATCCAGTCCTCTGCATTGACCTGCCAGTCGCCTTTGACAATCGGACGTCGGGCGATTTCGCGGTAACCCTTGGCTCCATACAGGCGCAGCGCGTCGAGATGGGTGTCGGCGGCAATCAGGCTGATCGCACCGCGCCCAACGCCACGAGCCACATCTTCGGCAAAGGCAAGAAGCGCGCTGCCACAGCCTTTGCCACGGAACGGGGCATAGGTTGCAAGCACGTTCAAATACCAAGATCCTGGTGCAAGCGCCTCAAGCTCTAGCAGCGGAACAAAAATCGCGGGTGTGTCTGGATCTATCGGGCCTGGCGCGTCTTCGGCCGGATAGCCCAGCAGACAGGCGGCCACATCGCCGTCCAGTTCGGCAAGCCAGGCGTTTCGATAGGAAAAACTACCGGAGTCGCGCATTGCGCGCTCTTTGCCATAGGCCCAGGGGTCGCCCTCGGGGCCCACGGATCGTTGCCAGAAGTGCAGGGGCAGATCATCTGCCGCCATGTTGATGAACCGCACCAGATGACCTGCGTCTGAGGCTTTGGCTTCGCGGATCTTCATGCCTGTCCTTGCCTCGCTTCTGCCTGCACCTTGCGCAATTCATCGCGTGCATATCCGATTCATCGGACTTTTTGCACCTGGATCTTGCGCAGCGCCCGTCTGCCGACATGATTTCCGCATCCGCCACTCAAGGCCCCGGATGCAAGTTGCCTGCGCGTTGTCCCTTGTCAGCATGCTGGTGGGGCCATACGACGACACCCTGACCAATGCGAAACTTGGATGGATTGAAATGAGCGATATGGTTTTCCGCTTTCCCGCGCCGGGCCCCGAACCCCTGCTGACCGACCTGGAGGGTTGGACCAAAGTCGAAGGCAACCCGACCATGAAGACATGGGTCCAGCATACGTCTCTCGATGGAAGCATGATCAGTGGAACTTGGGAAGCAACGGTTGGAGCATGGCACGCGAGCTACAAGTTCTACGAGTTCGTCCATCTGATCGAAGGTCAGATCACCATCACACCGGATGGCGCCGCCCCCGTCACCCTGCATCCCGGTGACGCATTTGCAGTCGAGCCCGGCTTCAAAGGGACCTGGACGATCGAAAAGCCCGTGAGAAAGCACTTCTGCATCAAACTGAAGTAGTGGCCGTCAAAGGGGCGCCCCTTCAAGAACCGGGCGCGACTGGCGGCGGCAGAGCTGCCTTTGCATCGCGAGGGCCCAATCAGCCGCCCCTCGTCCACCTCTTTATTTGTTCAGGTCCAGAAGGGGGCGGGCGGGACCTCCCCTCTCCATGTGCCGCCAAGCTCTTGCCGGATCAGCGCTTCACCCGGCCCAGGGGCGCGTTCGGGCAGTTCGTCCCATTCAAGCACCCCCGACCTACCGGGCGCACGGGCAACGATTCTACCTGCCATGCGTCAGACCTGGAAAACGCTGTCGACCGGCACCTGAAGCGCGGTGACCAGGTGGTTGGTCTGCGCCGCCAGCCCGATGATCGCCAACAGCTCGGCGTGCTGTTCGTCGGTCATGCCCTTGGCGCGGGCGGCTGCGGTGTGGGAATGAACGCAGTAGCTGCACGAATTCGCCACCGAAACGGCGATGTAGATCATCTCCTGGAAAGCCGGCCCCAAGGTGGAGGGGGCCGCCATGACGGCCTTGAGCTGCGTCCAGGTACGGTCAAGCTGGTCCGGCTGGTTGGCCAGGGCGCGCCAGAAATTGTTGATGAACTCGGTCTTCCGCGTGGCGCGGATGTCAGCGAAGACGCGGGCAACCACGGGGTGCGCGGCGGCCTCGGCGTCGGTCCAGAGTTTCACGGTCGCCATGATGTTCTCCTTACGAACGTGCCCAATCCCAATACAGGGTTCGGGCCTTGCGGGTAACAGGGCCATAGGGCAGATCGCGGCCCTCAAAGCCGATACAGGGCACCACCTTGTAGATGTTGCCGGTAGAGAATATCTCCTCGGCCTTGTGGAAATCCTCGACCTCGAGGGTGACTTCGTGGACAGCAATTCCAGCGGCGCGGAGCAGGCCGATCACCCGCTGACGGGTGATGCCGTCCAGGAACGTGCCGTTCGGGGTGGGGGTAAAGACTTCTCCGCCACGCACCATGAAGACGTTGGCGGTGGCCAATTCGGCCACATTGCCGTTGGCATCGCAAACCAGCGCGTTGCCATAGCCCTTGGACTGCGCCTCGCGCACCATGCGGGCGTTGTTGGCGTACAGCGCCGCCGCCTTGGCGTTGACCGGCATCACCTCCATCGTCGGGCGGCGAAAGCGGGTGGTGGTCAGGGTGAAGCCCTTGGGCTCTACCATCGGCATCGCCTCGAGGCACAGCGCAAAGTCCGTTGAGGCCGGGTCGGGCGGCAACACGCCCGGCCCGCCCTCTTCGGCCCAGTACATCGGCCGGATATAGGCGTCGGTGCCGGGGGCGAACTTTGCCAGCCCATCGCGGGCCAGTTGCTCGATCGCCTCCGCTGTCAGCGTCGGCTCCAGCAGCAGTGCCCTGGCCGAGGCGTTGACACGGGCCGAGTGACGGTCGAGGTCGGGCGTCACGCCATCGAACAGCCGCGCGCCGTCGAACACCAGGCTGCCCAGCCACGTGCCGTGCGAGGCCGCGCCAAGAATGCGCAGGTCACCCTCATGCCATTTTCCCCTCCAGAACGTCCACATCTGTTTCATCGTCCGCCTCCTCAATGCACAGCGGCATACATGATCTTCTCCTCGCTCGCCTCGAGCGGAGAGAGTTCTTCCACGATCCGGCCCTGCCGGCAGACCAGGATACGATCCGAGAGGTTCAGCACCTCGGGCAAGTAGGACGAGATCATCACCACCGCCAAGCCGGCATCAGCCAAATCATTGATTATATTGTGAATTTCAGCAATTGCGGCGACATCCACGCCGCGCGTGGGCTCGTCGAAGATCACCAGACGCGGGCGCTGCACCAGGCCCTTGCCGATCACGACCTTCTGCTGGTTGCCGCCCGACAGTTCCACCACCCGGGCGTTGTCGTTGATCGCGCGGACGTTCAGGCGTTTGGTCCACTCGGCCGACAGCGCCTTCATTTCCTGCATGCTGACCAGCATCCGGCGATGGTGTGGCGCCGCCAGTTGCCCGCCATACAGGTTCTCGGCCACGCCCATCGTCTCGAAGAAGCCCTCGCTCTTGCGGTCTTCCGTGACGTAGACGATCCCGTCGGCCACCGCCTCGGCCGGGGTGACATAGCGGACTGGGCGGTCGTGCAACTGAATCGTTCCACCGCGGTTGAAATCGCGCTTGGTGATGCCGGCGATAATCTTGAAAGTTTCCGTGCGCCCCGCCCCAATCAGCCCGAAAACGCCCGTAATCTGGCCTTCGAACACCGAAAACGAGGTGTTGCGCACCATCCTTCCCTGACTGACATCCTGCACCGACAGAATCTTCCGCCCGGGTTTGCGCAAACTGTCGGCCGAGCGCTTGCGGTAAAGCTCTCCCGAAAGGCTTCGGCCCACCATGGCGGCGATGATCTTGTCGCGGTCGAAATCGGACCTTGGCCCGTGTGCGACCAACTCACCGTCGCGCAGGATGGTGATCCGGTCGGCAATGGCCAGCGCTTCCTCCAGCGCGTGGCTGATAAAGACGATGGCAACGCCATGGGCCTGAAGCCGGCGCAGAAGGGCAAAGAAATGCCGCTTCTCCTCGGGGGTCAGAGTGGCGGTGGGCTCGTCGAAGATCAGCACGCGGGCGTTGTGGTGGACTGCGCGGGCGATTTCCACCATCTGCCGCTTGGCGGCACCCAGGCTTTCCACCAGCGCCATAGGATCGACCGGGAAGTTCAGCGATTGCAGGAACTGCTGGGCAGAAATGAACGTTCCGCGCAGCCGGTTCAAGAACTTCTCGGACCCAAGGTAGATATTCTGGGCCACCGTCAGTGAAGGCACCAGGCTGGTCTCTTGGTAGACCATCGCCACCCCGGCCTCCAGCGCCGCCGAGGGGCTGGTGAAGCGCACCTCCTGCCCCGCCAGCAGGATGCGGCCTGCCGAAGGTTCCACCGCGCCCGCCAGCATTTTGGTCAGCGTCGATTTCCCGGCCCCGTTCTCGCCCAGCAGGGCATGAATCTCTCCGGCCCGCAGGTCAAAATCCACCTCGCGCACCGCCGGAACGCCGCGGTAGGACTTGGAGATCTTCTCCGTCCGGACCAGTGCCGTCATGCCCCTGTCCCCCTGGACCGCAGCACGGTGTCGCCCCCCTTCGAGGCGATAAACAGACCATCGGTCGTGTCCACAACCGAAGTCACGCCATGCCGTCGCCCATTCGCTCGGCTATGCAGGCTTTCGACCGGCTGGAAATTCGCATCCAGTCGCGCCACCAGACCGTAGGACCGGCTGGGCGACCACGCCTTGTGGATGCCCATGACCCGGATGCCGCCGCATTGCAGCGGTTCCAGGAACCGCCGCCCCGAGGCCAAGGCAGGGGCGATCCAGAATTCGCGTGGAACCTCGGTCATCATATCGGCGCGGTAGGCATTCTCTTGCAGTACGAACTCGATCAGCCTTGTGCGCGGGGCGAACAGGGCGAGCCAGGCGCCACCGTCCTGCGCTGGGACCAAGCGGGCGGGATAGGCCGGAAGGCCGGTCAGCACCGGCGTCACCCGGCCACCCTCCAACCGCACCAACCGGTGCCGCCAGCTTTCCGCCACCACCACACCTGACGCGTCCGGCAACAGGCCATAGGGCCAGGCCAGGCCGCTGGCCACCTGGTGGAACCCGCCCTCGGGCGCCTGGCGCCAGACTGAGCCGGTGGCGCCTTTTTCCATCAGGTCGGCGACCCAACCCGAGGCGGGGTGCCGGGTGGACCCATTTGCCAGCCACAGTGCCCCATCCGGGCCAAAGGCCAGCGCGGTAGTGCAGCCCAGACCGCCGGGCAGGGGCACATCGGTGCCGCCCACCGAGAGCCGACCGTCATCTGTGGCGACCGCCAGCCGCCTGTCCGGGGCGACGGCCATCGCGGTGATCTCGGCGGGAAACTCGGCCACCGGGCGGTCAGTCTTGCCGGGGGCGACCACGACGGCACCGGTCGAGGCAAGAAGCCGCCCCTCGGACCAGACCAGGTTGTCGGGCGCGGGCAGACCGGCCATGGCGGGCAGGTCATCCAACCGTGTGTCGGGGCGGAAGGCGCCATCCAGTGGCGGAATGGTGATCGCCTTGCCACGGAACAGGTCGAGGATCGGATCAAAGATCATCGCCGCGGCCCCCAGTAGGCGGTGTTGGCGTCCCAGGTCGGATCCGCGCCCTCGATCTTCAGCCGGCCGATGCGGTTGTTCAGGATGCCACCGATGAAGAGGTATCCCTTGTGCTCGCGCATCGAGGTGACCATCGAATGTGCCTCGCCGCTCAGGTCGCCCCAGGTCGCGACGGTCTCGCCTGCATCGGTGAACTTGACCACGCCGCCGGTGTTTATGTTCGGGAACAGCCATTCGTCCTGTGGCAACCGCCGGGCCATCCGCTTGCGCATCGCCGGGTGGCGCAACGACAGGTCGAAGGCGGGGGTCCGCATCCCCAACCAGGCCATCCAGTAGGTTCCGTCCGAGGCCCGGTTGATGTTGTCCGGGTAGCCCGGCATGTCGCGGATCACGCACTCGACCTGGCCCGCCTTCCGCCCCGCGATCCAGTAGCGATGAATCCGGCAGGCCCAGCTTTCGCAGAACAGGACTGACTGGCCGTCATGCGCCAGACAGACGCCGTTGGTGTAGCGGTAGCCGTCCAGCAGCGTCGTCGTCGTTCCGGCGGCAGGATCATAGACCAGAAGCCGCCCGGTCGCCCGGTTCTCGATGCTGTCCAGCATCCAGTCATGGGCTTCGTAGCGCTTGGTCGAGTCGGTAAAGTAGATCCGGCCGTCCGGTGCGATGTCCAGATCGTTCGGGTCGCGCAGCCGGGCGTCGTCCTGGATCGAACTCCAGGAGCGGCGGGTTTCGGCCGTCAGTTGCGTGACCTTGCGGTCGGGGCTGATGGAATACAGCCCCATCGCGCCGACGCAGGACAGAAGGTTGCCAGCGCGGTCGAAGGCCAGACCCAGAGGAAACCCGCCGACATGGGCAAATACCTCGGACCGGGCATAGTCGGGGGCCAGGAAACGGACGATCTCGCCATGCCGGGTGCCACAATAGAGATGGTCATCACGATCGAGGATCACGTCCTCGGGGCCTTCCAGCTCGCCCAGACCGATCGCCCCGGCCTCGGAAAGGCGGTTGTTCAGGGCATAGGCCGTACCTGAGCCGGGCAACGCGCTTTGCGCCTCGCCCATCCGCAGGTAGACGGGGGCGACATAGACCTCATTCAACACCTTGTGGCGGTTCTTCAGCCAGCGGATATCCAGCGTAACGGCGGCGGCCAGCAACAGGCCCAGCACCATCTGCGTGCTGCCGGTGCCATAACCCAGCCGGATCAGGCCGTTCGTCATCACCAGCACGATGATCGCGCCCATCAGGCCCTTGGCCACCGAGCCGCGCCCGCCGCCAAGGCTGTTTCCACCCACCACTGCGGCAGTCAGCGCCAGGATCTCCAAACCCTGCCCGGTGTTCGGCCCGGCGCCTGACAGGCGCGCCGCGATCAGAAACCCGGCCGACCCCGCACAGGCGCCCGAAAAGACGTAAGAGAAAAACACCGTCCGCCGGACCTTGATCCCGGCGTTGTGCGCCGACCGGCGCGAGCCGCCCACCGCCAGCAGGTGCCAGCCGGGGCGCGAGCGTGTCAGCACCACATGCACCACCACCGCCAGCGCCAAGGCCGCCAACATGGAAACAGACAGACCCAGCGCCGTGCCGTCCCCGATGAAGTCCCAGGTGTTGGACGTCGCGTCGGACAGTTGCACCAGCACGCCGAAATTCACCACAAGGATGTCGTAGATCGCGCGGCCGATGATGAAAGTGACCAGCGTGGTCAGAAAGGCCCGAAGCCTCAGGTAGCCTACAAGGTAACCATTGGCGGCCCCGAACAGCATGCCTACCCCAAGCGCAGCAACATAGGCCACCCAGACCGGCAGGTCGAAGATGAAAAAGCAGGACACCGCCGCAAAGGCACCCAGGGCGAAGATCGAGCCGACGGACAGGTCGATCCCGCCGCCCAGCATCACCACCGTCAGTCCGATCACCACCAGGATGAACTCGCCCAGTTGCCGGGTGGAATCCTGCACGGTGGCGAGGCCAAAGAAACCGGGGATGGCATAGCCGAAGGCCGCTACCACGACGACCAGCGCCAGGAAGGGAATGGCATTGTCGGTCCAGCGCTTTTGCAGGATCTCGCCGATCACGTGATCCGGTACAAGGTTGTAGCGCCAGGCCTGAAGCTGCTCGCGGAGGGTCATCGCTTGTCTGTCTGCAAGGGGTGGGCGGCCCCGGCATGGGCCGCCCTTGTGCCGTGGCTCACTCGCCGGCCAGCGACTGAAGCGCCTTCAGATCCCAGCAGCTGTCGGGCCGCATGTTTTCCTTCGTCGTGACCTGCTCCAGCGTGTAGATGCGGGCCGAGGCGGTGCCGGGCGCGATGCCCGATTGCAGCAGGTACTTGATCATGGCGACCATGTTGTAGCTTTCGATGTAAAGCTCGGTGGTGACGACGGCGTCATAGGTGCCGGCGACAAGTGCGTCGCAGTCTGCGGTCTTTTCGCCGCCGCCGGTGGTGATCAGCTTGACCTTGCCGGTCAGCCCGGCCTCGCGGATCGCTGCCGCCGTGCCGGTAGCATCACCGTCCCAGAAGTCGATGATGGCGCAGAGGTCGGGGTTCTGTTGCAGCATCGTCGCGGTCACGGTGCGCGCCGTGGTCGGATCCCAGTTCGACACCGGCTTGGCGACCACCTGCAGGTCGGGATGCTCGGCCATCACCTTCATGATGCCTTCATACTGGTAGAGGCTGGTGGCGTTGACTTCGTCGCCTTGCACCAGGCCGATCTTCTTCGACGTGCCCTCGCCGCAGAAGCTGACGGCAGCCTGCGCCTCCAGCGCGCCAAGGTTCGTCCAATCGCTGCCCAGGTAGGCATCGGCGGCAAAGTTCGCCGGGTTGTCGATCAACAGAACATAGATCCCCTTCTCCTGCGCCTTCTTCAGCAGTTTGGAGAACGAGTTCAGGTCTGGCGCCATCACCACCAGCACGTCGGGCCGCGGTTCGGCATTGATGGCATCGGTGATCGCCTGTGCCCCGGCCTCGGTGGACCAGTTCGGGTCGCGGGTCTCGAACACGCCGCCAAAGGCGGCAACCTCGCGCTTCAGTATCGCCGCCCAGCCCTGCGCCAGGTCGAAGCCCATCGACAAGGGGATCAGGATGACCCGCTTGCCTTGCAGCTTGGCCGCATATTCGGCGGGGCCGGGGTCACTATCGGCCAGGACAGGTGCTGCGGTGCCAATCGTCAGCAGAGCCGCCGCTGCCAGGGCCAAAGTCTTTATCGTGTTCATATCTTACCTCTCTGTTGTTGTTTCGGGCTTCGCCCGTTTGGTCTTCAGTCTCAGATGTCGCCCTGCTGAGCGGTCTGTTCGTCCCGCGGGTTCAGGATGCCATCCACCACGATGGCGGCCAGCAGAACCCCGGATTTGATCAGGTTCTGGAACAGCTGCGAGATCTGAAGGATGGTCATGGCGTTCAGCATCAACCCGATCACCGCGGCGCCGATCAGCACGTTGCGCACCCCGCCCTTGCCGCCCGAAAGCCCGACGCCGCCAATCACGGCGACCAGCACGATGTCGTAGAGCAGGGTCGAGTTCACCACGCGGGTGTTGATGGATTGCAGGCTGGCCGCCGTCAGCAGCCCGGCCGCAAAGGCCGCCAGCGCCGCCAGCACATAGCGCAACAACAGCATCGGGCGGACCGGGATGCCGATGCTGCGCGCCGCCGCCGGGTTGTCGCCTGCGTAATAGACGTAGCGGCCCCATTTGGTAAAGCGCAGGAACAGCCACACGGCCAGCGCCATCAGTGCGAAGACATAGACGTCGGCTGGAATGCCTGCGGGCCGCAGCGCGCCCAGGGACATGAGCCAGTGGTCCAACGGCACCGGCACAGCATCCTGCGCAATCACCTGCGACCGCACGAAACCGAACACGAATGATCCGCTGGCCAAGGTCACGAAGATCGCCGGCACCTCGGCATAGGCGACCAGAAAGCCGTTGGCGAGGCCCACGCCCACCACACCTGCCAGGGCCAGACCGAGCGCCGCCACGTCGCTCGTGCCGCTGTTGAGCAGTTGCAGGTACCAGGCCACCGACATCGCCATGACGGCCACCATCGACAGGTCGATGCCGCGCCCGATCACCACGACGCCCATCCCCAGCGCCAGGATGCCAAGCACCGAGATGGACCGGACGATGGAAATCAGGTTGCCAGACGTGAAGAAACCCGGCAGCGCCACGGCGGCCGCCACAAAGATCGCCACCGCGATCAACAGCACGATCCGCTCCTGGTTCAGGGCCTGAATCCCGTATTTTGGCTGACATTGTTTTGGCAGCAGCGACCAGTCGTCAGGTGAGTCGGGTCAACCCGGCATACGCCAAATGACTTGCCAATATGCGGCGAGATTGATCCCTTTTGCCCCAACGTCAAGTCCTCTTGAACTACGACTAGCGGCGGCACCTGCCGGGGTGGCCAAATGTGGACAAATCGCACAGCGAATGAGCGTCATCTTCGGCGGTTGGTCTCGTTTTCCAGCGCGGTTTATAGACCTGTCGAGCCGTGCAGCGCGGCTTGATGCGCTTCGGATCAGTGGAGTGAAACGTCACACAGCGGGCCGTCGGCATCCTCCGGTCCCGGTCAGAGTTGCGCGTCAACGCAGAGGTTCGTTCAAACGAACTCCACCGGCTTTTCCCATTGAATCAGCACAACACATCCTTCATCCGACCAGACACTGTGTTCGCTTTGGGCCGGGTTGAACACAATGGATCCGGCGGGATAGGAACCGGATTCGTCAGTTTGTGTGCCATCCAGAACCAGGATCGTTTCAAGCCCCATATGCCTGTGTCTGGGAACCGCGGACCCCGGAGCATAGCGCAGCAAGGCAACCTCTGGCCCGCCACGCCAAAGATGAAAGATTTCGATACCTTCCCGAAAAGGCTCGAAGCACAAGCTTTGCCACGAGTCCGGCAACAGGGCGCAAAACGCGGCAGGGTCAGCCATTGATCGCCTCCAGAATGGCATCGGTTGGCGCGGCCCAGCCCACAATGCCGCCTTGGGCCACGATCATCTCGATTGCCGCCGCCTTGAAGGCCGGAAAATAGCTTTCCGTTGCATCGGTTGCGATCAGCCCGTCATAGCCGCGATCATTTGCCTCGCGCATCGTGGTCTGCACACAAACCTCGGTGGTAACACCCGCGAAAACCAGTTGGCGCAGGCCAAGACGTTGCAGCTGCTGGCCGAAATCGGTGCCGTAGAACGCGCCTTTGCCGGGTTTGTCGATGACAAGTTCGCCCGGCGAGGGGGCAAGTTCAGCAATAATATCTGCCCCAGGTTCACCGGCGATCAGGATACGCCCCATCGGTCCAGGATCGCCGATGCGCAAACTGGGGCGGCCCCGATCCCGCTTTGCCGGCGGCAAGTTCGACAGGTCGGGAAGGTGGCATTCGCGTGTGTGGATTACCGGCAGACCCGCAGCGCGAAACCCCTCGATCAGGCGCCGCGTTGTCGGGACGATGGCCTGCAAAAGCCTGACATCATTGCCAAGCGAGGCCCCAAAGCCGCCGGGTTCAATGAAGTCACGCTGCATGTCGATGACGACCAGGCCCAGCGTGCCACGATCAAAGACAAAGTCGAAGGGGCGGGCATGGATCACCGGCATCAGGCGTGCCCTGCCATGTAGCGACCAATCTCAGCGACCTTGGCAGTGGCGATCGGCGTCTCGTAGGCAATGTGCCCTTCCGACATGACGATGATCCGGTCTGAAAGCTCCATTATTTCGTCCAGATCCTCACTGATCAGCAAGATCGCGACACCGCGGTTGCGGGCTTCGACCAGACGGTCGCGGATCGTGGAAACGGCGGCGAAATCAAGCCCGAAACAGGGGTTGGACACGATCAGCACTTCGACATCGCCGGTCAGTTCGCGCGCCAGGACCGCGCGTTGAACGTTCCCGCCCGACAACGAGGAAATCCTTGCGGTCGGGCTGGAGGTCTTGACGTTGAAGGCGGAAATCAGCGCTGTAGCATTGCGGGCAATCGCGCCATTGCTTTTCCAGAAGGCCGGTTTCGCCCCGCCGGTTTCGTCAAAGCTGCGGAAAGCAAGGTTTTCGGCCACGCTCATCCGCGGCGCGCAGGCGTTGCGCAGCGGCTCTTCCGGAAGATACCGGACCTTATGCTGCTTCGCTTCTGTCCGGGTCGCGGTATAGGGCGCACCATTCAGCATGATCTTGCCGCCATCCAGACGACGCTGGCCGGTCAGGATCTCCATCAATTCCATCTGGCCATTGCCGGACACGCCCGCCACACCCAGAATCTCTCCTGATTTCAGCGTGATACCGTCGATGGCAATCGGCTTGAGGCCCGAGCGGTCCGTCGCCCGCACGCCGTCCAGTTGCAACACAACCTTGCCCGTCGTTTTTGCGCGCTGTCGGTTTGACGGCTTCGGCGCCTCGCCCATCATCATGCTGGCCATGTCGGCCGGGGTCAGGTCGGCCACGATGCCGCCACCAACTCGCTTGCCCCGTCGAAGCACGGTCAGGTCATCGGCGAAATCCATCACCTCACGAAACTTGTGAGTGATCATCAGAACGGTGACTTCGCCCGCACGCGTCAAGGCGCGGACGTGACCCAGCACCTCGTCCGCCTCTGCCGGGGTCAGAACCGAGGTCGGCTCATCAAGGATCAAGAAGCGGTGGCCAAGGTAAAGCTGCTTGAGGATTTCCAGCTTCTGCTTTTCGCCTGCGGCCAGCCGGTTGACCGGTTGATCCAGCGGCACCGCAAAGGGCATCTGCGCCATGAAGGCGTCAATCGCCGCGCGTTCTGTTCGCCAGTTGATCACGGCTGGGGCATCAGCCCGGCTGATCACCAGGTTCTCCGCCGCCGTAAGCGATGGGACAAGGGTGAAATGCTGATAGACCATCCCCAGCCCAAGTCCTTGCGCGACTCTCGGGTCAGTCATCTCAACCTCACGACCCGCGACAAGCACGGTGCCGGAGGTCGCTTGGTAGAACCCCATGATCGCCTTGACGATGGTGGATTTTCCCGCGCCGTTTTCGCCCAGCAGGGCATGAAAACTTCCTGCTTCGATCTTGATCGACACGTCATCAAGGGCGGTGAAATTGCCAAATCGCATGGTCATGTTCAACGCCTCGACGCTGAACGCCCCTTGCGAGGTCTTGGACGGATTGCTCATGCGAGGCCCCCGATCAGCGACGCACTGTCCGAGACCGCGCCGAACACGCCGCCCTGCATCAGCACCATGTTCAGCGCCGCGTCATGATTGCCCTTGTCCGTCGCCCCGCAGCAGTCGTGCAACAACACGCATTCAAAACCCCGGTCGTTCGCCTCGCGCATGGTGGTGTGGACGCAGACATCCGTGGTGATGCCGGTCAGGATGATGTTGGCAATACCGCGGGTGCGCAGGATCATTTCCAGATCTGTCGCGCAAAAGGATCCCTTGCCGGGCTTGTCGATGACAATCTCGCCCTCTGCGGGATAAAGGTCGGGGATGATATCCCACCCCGGCCCACCCCGGATCAGGATCTTGCCACAGGGTCCAGGATCGCCGATCCCGGCCCCGATCTGCTGCGACCGCCAGCGCTTGTTGGGCGGCAGGTCGGAAAGGTCGGGCCTGTGCCCTTCGCGGGTGTGAATGATGGTATAACCCTTGGCCCGCATCGCGGCGAGAACCGCCTTGATCGGTTCAATCGGGGCGCGGGTCAGAGACAGGTCATATCCCATCGCATCGACATACCCGCCGGGGCCACAGAAATCGGTCTGCATGTCGATGATGATCAGCGCCGTATTGTCCGGCCGCAGGTCACCGTTCCATGGCCATGCATAGGGTTGGCTGGAAATTGTCGTCATGCGGCAGACTCCTTCAGCGTTTCACCATAAAGGCGGGTCGGGGCGGGAAACCCGCACGAGGTGCCATCGGTGATGCGGACGGTGTTTTCCCACGGCAGCCGGTACGCCCCGGCGGCAAGGTCGGTCATGTAGGAATAGGGGCAATCCTGCGCGCCGCCCTTGACCGCGACATAGCCGCGATGGCCGAATTGATAGGGATTGTTTTCCACCCCCCAGCCCGCCCGCGCCTCGCGCACGAGGTCGGGGCGCACCTCGGCGGTGATGATCTCGTCCGCGCGGCCTGTGGTGCCATGGGCGATGACCGTCCCGTCAAAGTTCACGATCATCCCCTCGCCCATCGAATCGAAGGTTCCATCCGAACCGCACATGCAGACATTGGCCGTGACCATCAGATTGCAAAAGCTGTTGGACTGGTTGGTAAAACGCCAGCTGTCGCGGATGGGCGCGGTATAACCTGCGGTGCGGATCATGATCTCGGCCCCCTTGTAGGCGGCCTCGCGCGCCATTTCGGGGAACATGCCGTCATGGCAGATGATCAGGCCGATCCTTGCGCCTTTTGGTCCTGTGCACACCGGGATGCCGGTATCGCCCGGCTCCCATGGCTCGACCGGAACCCACGGATGCATTTTCCGGTAGTAAAGCTGCACCTCGCCGGCGTCATCGATGATCAGGCCGGTGTTGTAGGGGGAACCACCCGGATTATGCTCCATGATCGAAAAGCAGCCCCAGATCGAATTGTCGATGCAGGCCTGCTTCAGGGCGGCAACCTCGGGCCCGTCAATCCGGCACATGATCGCGGGATTGGTGTCCATTGACAGGCCGTGCAGCATGTATTCGGGGAAGACCACCAGATCCATCGTCGCCAGATTGCGCCGGGCCTTTGCGACCAGTTCCACCACCCGCGCGGTCTGGCGGGCAAGGTCGGCAGGGGTGACAACAACAGGCAGTTGCTGCTGCACCAGGCCGATCACCACACCATTGTCCGATTTGTTCAGCCCACCCAACCCGTTCATGATAGACCCCTATTTCGTAATGCTCAGTTCGGCGGGCGCAGATTGCATGGCCCGCTCCGGCGATGAGGTTGCAATCAAAAGCCCCAGTGTCAGCACATAAGGAGCTGCGAAGAACAGGTAGTAACCCCCAGTCACACCCACCGATTGCAATGCCGGCCCCAGGGCGCCCGCGCCGCCAAAGAGCAGTGCTGCCCAGAAGCAGTTTATCGGGTTCCAGCGGGCAAAGATCACGAGGGCCACCGCCATCAATCCCTGACCCGAGGAAATCCCCTCGTTCCAGCTTCCCGGATAGTAAAGCGACAGGTAAGCGCCCGCGATACCGGCAAATGCCCCCCCGGCAGCTGTTGCAAGAAGGCGCACGCGATCCGCGTTCAAGCCCATGGCGCGGGCTGCATCCGTGCTGTCACCCACGACCCGGATCACAAGGCCGACACGCGTGGCGCGGAACATCCACCACAGGAAAACCGCCAGAAATGCGCCGACGATGAACAGCACATTGACTTGCAGCGCAGCCTGTACTTGCGGGATATCCGACCAGCCGCCGAACGAGATCGAGGGCAGTTTCGGTGCAACAGGCTGGATGTAGGGCTTGCCGAAAAAGAACGCCAGGCCCGTGCCCAGAAGCATCAGCGCAATGCCGATCGCGATGTCGTTCACACCCTTGAATTTGCACACCCAGCCATGGAACAGACCAAAAACAACACCGGCCAGCGCAGCGGCACCCACGCCCATAAACGGCGATCCCGTCTCATAGGCCACGGCGTAGCCAGACATGGCACCAAAGATCATTGTTCCCTCAAGACCCAGATTGATGCGGCCCGAGCGTTCCGTAAGACATTCGCCGAGCGACACGAAAAGGAACGGAGTCGAAACTCGAATGGCACCGGCAAGGATCGCAAGCGGCACGCCCCAGATGCCGATCTCGACCGGATCCATCAGCGTGCCTCCCAATAGGCTGCGGTGAATATCTTGAACCGGCCATAGGCTGTTTCGGACAACAGGATCGCCACAAAGATCATGCCCTGAAACACCAGGATCGTGGCATCCGGCAGATCCATCCTGCGCTGGATCAGGCCACTGGAGGCGGCAAACCCGCCCAGCAGGAGGGCGACCGGAATGATGCCCAGCGGATTATGCCGCGCAAGGAAGGCCACAAGGATGCCGGTGTAGCCATACCCCGCAATCAGCGATCCATTTGCCGACCCATGCACGGCGGACACCTCGAAAAAACCGGCCAATCCGGCAAAGGCACCGCCAAGGGCGGTAAAGCCGATCACCAGCCGACCGACAGGCAGGCCCTGAACCTGGGCCGCGCGAAGGTTGTCGCCCGCGATGCGCGCGGCAAAACCCAGCGTCGTGCGCTCGATCAGAACCCAGCACAGAACGCAGGCGATGACACCGATCGCCACGCCCCAATGTGCGGAAATCAGCGGCATGTCCCCAATCCGCAGGTTTTCTGTCAACGGAAGGGTCGAGGGCTTGTTCAAGCTCGCAGGATCTCGGAACGGCCCTTCGACCAGATGGTTGAACACTGCAATGGCGATGTAGGCCATCAAGAGTGAAGCTATGGTCTCATTCACCCCGCGCATGATCCGCAGCGCGCCAACCGTCGCGATCCACCCCCCGCCAAGAACCATTGCAAGGACGGCCATTGCCAAAAGACCCACGGCTGGCGGCCAGTCCGTCACCATCGTACCCACCACTGCTGCGGCCAGGCCTCCCAGCACGATCGCCCCCTCACCACCGATCACCACCAGCCCCAGGCGGGCGGGAAGGGCAACGCAAAGCGCGGCGAACATCAGCGGCGAGACTTGAGACAATGTATTCTGCCACGAAAAGGCTGTGCTGAACCCCGCCGTCCAGACCAGCCCGAAGAAGGCAACCGGCGACTTTCCCACCAGCAAGAGGAACAGGCTGAAGGCCAGCGACCCCGCAAGCAAAGCCGCCAGCGGGATCAGGAAACCCTCTGTCTTGGGCATCAGGACACTCAGTGCCGGTGCCCAGGACAGACGGGTTGCAGGTTGCGCCTCGTTGGTCACGCTCAGCTCGTCGAACCAATGACGCCTTCGACCAGGAACCCGATGCTTTCAATTGCCACGTCGGTTTCGACAAGGGCCGTCCCGGAGGGCACCACCTCTACCCCGGTATTGTCTTTCAGCGGGCCATTGTAGGCGGCAAACCCACCGGCCATGATCGCGGCCTTGGTTGCTTCGAACTGCGCGCGGCCGGCATCGGACACGGCCGGGCCAAGCGGGCTCATCTTGATGAAGTTCTCGGCCAGGCCTCCGCGGACGAAGTTGTCGATGGTGCCGCCGCTTTGCACGGTTGTGATCATGCCGGTATAGACCCCGGCCCAATTCCATTCTGCGCCAGTCAGATACTTGTCGCCCGCCAGTGGCGTCTGGTCGGCGTGATAACCGCAGACAAAGGCCCCGCGTCCGGCTGCGGTTTCGCAGACCACCTTTGGCCCGTCGACATGGCAAGTGATGACATCGCAGCCCTGATCGCACAGCGCATTGGTGGCCTCGGCCTCTTTCACCGCCAGCGACCATTCGCCTGTGAAGATCACCTGACAGGTGATCGATGGATCAACCGAGCGCGCACCCAATAGGAACGAATTGATGTTGTTGACCACCTGCGGGATCGGTTTTGCCGCGACGAAGCCGATTTTCTTGCTGACACTGGCATGGCCCGCGGCCACCCCGTTCAGATACTGGCCCATCCCGATATAGCCAAAGTAGGATCCGATGTTCGCGGGGTTCTCAGGCGTCCAGAGCCCGCCGGCATGCTGGAAGCGCACGTCCGGAAACTTGGGCGCCAGTTCCAGAATATGGGGGTTGAAGTAGCCAAACGAGGTCGGAAAGATCAACGTTGCGCCGTCGAAGTTGATCATCGATTGCATCGTGTTCTGCACATCGACGGATTCGGGCACATTCTCTTCTTCCAGAACCGTGACGCCCGGCATGGCCTTCACGGCTGCGGCACCCTCGGCATGGGCCTGATTATAGCCAAAATCGTCTTTTGGACCGACGTAGATAAAGCCCACGGTCAGCGGCGTCTGCGCCAGCGCAGCACTTGCCCCGAACACGCCGCCCAATGTGGACGCACCTGCCAGCGCGGCCGACGAAGCAAGAAACCGTCGGCGAGATAGAGAATTGAAGGCATTCATTCTTTGCGCTCCTGTCAAGGCTGTCTGGCCTGCAGCGGCCAGTGGAATCTGGTCCTGCAGCAGAGGCTAGGGTGTTTCATCGCTTCTGACGTCTGCTATTTTTTCGCAAGAGCGGTGCAAAAAATGCAGCGGTCTTGCAGCGGACGTCAGGTCATTGCCTCAAGTGCAAGCCCAAGGCTTTGCGCAAACCGAGCCGAGGCAACGGGCAGAGTACGCCCGCGCATCTGACCCAACAGCAGGTTCCCGGCGGGTACATCGCGGCTGGACAAGGGGCGCAATGCCATGCCCGACCCCGGCCAAAGCTTCAGCCCGATCGGAATCTGAAACGCGATTGCGTCTTCATGCAGCACGTAATGCCGCATGAAGTCGAACGAGTCGGCTTCGACCACGGGGGCAATCGCGCGGGTGCCACGGGCGGCCGCGGCATCAAGCAAGTGACGCACACCATATTGCCTGGTTGGCACCACATGCGGATAGTCAAGGCAATCGCGTAGCCGCAACACCGCTTGGCTGGCAAGCGGATGGTCTTCGCGCAACAGCACATGAATGGTTTGCGGCACCGACATCAGCACCTCGAAGTCCACCAGCAGCACAGGCTCGAACACCAGCGCGATATCACTGCGAAACGTGCTCAGATCCCGCTCGGCGGCTTCCCGGTCGCGGACACTGACCGAAAACGTGACACCCGGATGGCTTTCGCGATAACGCGCAATCTGCTCTGGCATGAAATAGGGGATCAACGCCTGCGAGCAGGCAACCGACACATGCCCGCGCCGGCTGCCCGACAAATCCGCCACTTGCGATTGCACCCGCCGCAGGTCCGAGACTTGGGCTCGAAAATGCTGGACCAGCAACTCTCCCGCCGGGTTCAGCCGCACACCACGCGGCAAACGCTCAAAGATTTCCGAGCCGAACTCGTCCTCGAACCGCTGGATCCGCCGGTTCAGCGCCGAGGCTGTGATATTCATGTCATCCGCAGCCTTGCGGATCGACCCCGCCCGCATCACGGCTTCGATATAGGCGAAATCCTGCAAGTGCTTCATCCGTCTCCCCATACCGATCTGGTCCGGTGCATTTTTTGCACCGCTTTTGTGAATTCTTAGCATTTGTCTTGCGCGCGATGAAGCGTGACCCTGCCCCAAGCTCAAACGCATGCCGAAGAAGGACAGACTGTGACCGATATAGCCCTGACAATCCCGGCTCTGCATGCCGCCTATGCAGCCGGAATACCGGTCGCGCGTGTCATTGCCCAAATCTACGACAGGATCGCGACCGTAAACGATCCGGCGATCTTCATCACGCTTATCCCGCAAGATGAGGTTCTTGCCGCGGCGACGGCGCTAGGCCCCTATGACCCGACGCGCCCGCTTTGGGGGGTGCCTTTCGCGGTCAAGGACAATATCGACGTCGCGGGCTGTCCGACGACCGCTGCTTGCCCGGCCTTTGCGTACATGGCGGATGAGGACGCCTTTGTCGTCGCCCGACTGAAGGCTGCCGGGGCGCTGTGCATCGGCAAGACCAACCTTGATCAGTTTGCGACGGGGCTTGTCGGTGTCCGATCGCCCTATGGCGTGCCGCTGAACGCGCTCGACGCCGCCATTGTTCCAGGTGGATCATCCGCCGGTTCTGCGGTGGCGGTGGCACAGGGCATCGCAACGCTTGCCCTCGGCACCGATACGGCCGGTTCTGGCCGCGTGCCGGCGGCGCTGAACAACATCGTGGGTCTGAAGCCCACTTTGGGTGCCTTGTCCGCGACCGGCGTCGTTCCCGCCTGCCGCAGCATCGAGACCGTCTCGATCTTTGGCCTCACGGTGCAGGATGCCTGGACCGCCTACCAGGTCACATGCGCCTATGATCCCGCAGATGCCTATGCCCGTCCCTGTGCCGCGCCTGACCTTGCCCCGGCACCACCTGTGCTGAACGTCGGTGTTCCCAGCCCGCAAAGTATCAAGCTTTTTGGCGATACGGTTCAGGCCGCGTCCTTTGACAACGCCCTTGGTCTGCTCCGGGCCTCCGGGGCCGAGATCGTCGAAGTGGATTTCGCGCCGCTCTATGCGGTGGCCGCGATGCTTTACGACGGGGCATGGGTTGCCGAGAGGTATACGGTGATCGAGGATCTGCTGAAGTCCAACCCCGAAGCGATCCTTCCCGTCACCCGCAAAATCATCAGCAAGGCCGAGACGCTGAGCGCTGCGGATGCGTTCCGGGGGATGTATCGTCTGAAGGAACTTGCGCGGCGTGCCGAACCGATGCTGGCGGAACTCGACCTTCTGTGTGTGCCGACGATCCCGACGTTCTATACGGTGCAGGACCTGAAGGACGATCCGGTGACACCCAACTCCAACTTCGGCACCTATACGAACTTCGTGAACCTTCTGAACATGTGTGGTCTTGCTGTCCCGACACCCGCGCGCAGCGATGGGCGACCGGGCAGCGTGACCCTGCTGGCCAAGGCGGGCCAGGACCATCTGCTTGCCTCGGTGGCCCTGACGCTGGAGACCGCGGGCGAGCGGACGCTGGGTGCGACCCGATGGCCCCTGGTCCAGCAGCCCCTCTTGTCGGGGCACCCGGCCGATACCCTCACCATCGCCGTCTGCGGTGCGCATATGTCCGGCCTGCCCCTGAATGCTGATCTCGTTACGCGCGGGGCTGTTTTTGCCGGTACGGCCTCCACCTGCGCAGACTACAGGTTCTATGCCCTGCCCGGTGGCCCGCCTTTCCGCCCCGGTCTGGTGCGCGTGCCTTCCGGCCAGGGGGCCGAGATTGCGGTCGAGTTATGGGCTATTCCGCTTGCCGGCTTCGGCAGCTTTATGGAAACCATCCCGGCGCCACTGGCAATCGGGACGGTGCATCTGTCTGACGGCAGAACGACCCACGGCTTTATCTGCGAAAGCCAAGGCGTCGGACACGCGCGCGACATTACCCACCTCGCCGACTGGCGTCTGTTTCTACAAGAATTGGCGTAAGAAAGCATCGCCAACAACGGCTCTGATGATGTGACCGCCCCCTCTGTGGATCCTCGCAGACCCACCTTGGCACATCGATGCCACCGGGGGGGGGGCGGTCACATCATCATAGCTATCCTTTGATCAAATCCACGCAAACGCCATCCGACCTGCGCGCCGTGGCAGCCAAAAACGAAGGCAGTGCCACACGAAACGAACTGAGAGATTGAATTTAATGGTGGACCCGGAGCGATTCGAACGCCCGGCCCTCAGATTCGTAGTCTGATGCTCTATCCAGCTGAGCTACGGGTCCACACTGTGGACGCGATGTAGCCGCGCGCTTGGATGTTGGCAAGAGCCAAAACACCCTAAGGCAATGCGACCGCTCCGTCTGCCGCGGCGATCGTCTTGGGCAGGCGGATAAGGAACTCGGTCCCATCCGCATCGCTGCGGACCAGCTCCAGCCTGCCGCCATGGCCGCGGACCAGTTCCGCCGAGATCGCCAGCCCAAGGCCGGAGCCGCCCTTGCGCGTACCGCCCTGGAACGCCGTGAACAGATGCTCGCGCGCCTTGGCAGGCAGGCCAGGGCCAGTATCGCCCACCTTGATCCACCAGTCGACGTCATCTTCACCGCCACTGATCTCGATCGTGCCTGGGCCACCGGTCGCCTCGATTGCCTGTCTGGCATTGCGTAGCAGGTTCGAGAGTACGCGGTACAGTTGCTCGTGATCGCCGCGAACCATCAACCCGGGCGGCACGTCGATCAGGCAGGACACCATCCCGTCCGGTCCCATCCCCTCGCCCTCGGCAACCTCGTCGGCCAGCTTCTTCAGTGGAAAGCGCGACAAGGTGGGGGGCGGTTCCTCGGCGCGCCCGAAGGCCAGCGTCGATTCGCACAACGCAACCGCGCGACGGATCGACGCTTCGAGCTTGGGGGCCGCGCGCACAACGACAGGATCCGCGCTGCCTTCCAGGCGATCCGCAAAGAGCTGGGCCGTGGTCAGGATATTGCGCAGATCATGGCTGATCTTGGCAACGGCGCCCCCCAGCTGCGCCAAGCGCTCCTTTTGACGCAGAGCGCCCGTAAGCTGGGTCTGCAGGCCATGCAGCGCATCCTCGGCCTCGCGCAACTCGATCACGCGGGCAGTGGGTTCGATGATGCGGCGGGTATCCTCGGGAGCGGCGGCATAAGCGGTCATATGCGCCACAACGCGCCGGATCGGCACCACCAGCAACCGGCGAACGGCCAGGAACAAGAGCACCGCCGTTACGGCCGAGATCAGTGCCGACAGGATCAGGATCCGCGCGCCGTAGTCGACCAGCGCCCGGCGCAGCGGTGCGGTTTCGGTCGTGATCTCGATCAACAGGCCCGCTTCCTGCACCGGATTGCCAATGACCCGGATGACCCGGTTTTCAGGGTCCAGAATCTGCGCCATCGCATCACGGATCAGCGTCATCGGTCCGGCCATGCGCAAGTCATAGGTCGCCGCGATCGGTTGCGGGATGTCGGACGACAGAACCAGCTGGCGCATCTCGTCGCGGCGCAGCACCACGTTGAACACCCCGGCGTTCGCCAACAACTCGCGTTCCAGTTCAGCGCTGATCATCTCTTCCGTCGCAAGCGTGGCAAGCGACGCGATCTGTGCCTTTTCCAGTCGCATGAGCAGATAGTCGGCCCGAAACCGCGCGACCGACGGCACGAAGATCAGGACTTCGGCCAGCATGACAAAGGCCACCGTCAGCAGCAGGAACCGGCCGGAAAGCGTGTTGAACACCGAAGCTCGCCTACCGCTCACGCCATCTTGTCCATCTTCTGTTCACAAGTATCCTCGGGGGGTCCGGGGGGCAGACGGCCCCCCGGCGCCAGCCTAGGGCGCCAGATCAGGGAAGATGGCGCTGCACCAGCCCCACGACCCTTTTGATTACAGGACTATCAAAGAGTTTCGGCGAGAAATAGGCCCCTGCTGCACGCTTCGATACCTCGCCCAGCGTCGGGTAGGGCGCGACCATGCCCGCGATCTTGCCCATCTTCAGCCCAGAGGCAATTGCCAATGACCAGAGCGCGATCAACTCGCCCGCCTGTGCCCCGGCGATCCCGACACCAACGGGGCGCCCCTTGACCACCATGACCTTCACCAGGCCGGCCGTCTTGCCGTCGGCCTGGGCGCGGTCATTGTCGTGGAAGGGCCAGCGCAGGACCGTCAGTTGATCGCCATGTGCAGTGCACGCTTCGGCCTCGGTCAGGCCGATCTGCGCGAGTTCCGGATCAGTGTAAGTCGCGCGCGGGATATGCGACATCGTGGCCTTGGCCGGCAGAGCGAACAGGATCTGCCGGATCACGACCCCGGCATGATAGCCGGCGAGGTGGGTGAATTGCGCCCTCCCGGCGGCATCACCCACCGCATAGATCCGCCGGTTCGTCGATCGCAGGTTGGCGCCCACGGTCACGCCGCGCCTGTCATGCGCGACCAGCGCCTTTTCCAGATCCAGATCCTCAAGCGCCACCTGGCGGCCTGCCGCGATCAGGAGATGCGAGCCGGTGACGTGGCGGCCATCCGACAGCGTGGCAGTCACCCCGCCCTGATCCGAGACGCCGGTCACCGAGACGCCCTCGAGGATATCGATATCTTCCGCCCGCAACGTCTCCAGTACCACAGCGGCCAGTTCCGGATCTTCACGTCCCAGCGCCTTGGCCCCCTCGATCACCGTCACGGCGCAGCCAAGGCGGCGATGTGCCTGCGCCATTTCAAGGCCGATCGGACCACCGCCAAGGATCAGCAGGTGCGATGGCTTCTCGCGCAACGGAAAGATCGTCTCGTTGGTCAGATAGGGAACCGCATCAAGGCCCGGGATCGGCGGCACGACCGGGCGCGAACCCGTCGCGATCACGAACCGGCGCGCGGTAATGCTGAAGTCACCCGCCCGCAGTTCGGTGGGCGAGGCAAAGCGGCCCCAGGCGCGGATCACGCGCACACCGAGGCCCTCGAACCGCTCCTGGCTGTCGGCCGGGGCAATGGCCGCGATGGTTCGGGCGACATGATCCTTCACGGCCCCAAAGTCGATCTGGGGTGTCACCGGGGTAACGCCGAAAGCCGCACCTGCCCTCATCGCGTGGGCCGCGCGCGCCGCCGCCAGCAGGGCCTTGGACGGAACGCACCCGTGGTTCAGGCAGTCGCCGCCCATTTCTGCGCCCTCGACCAGCACGACGCGCGCACCCATCTGCACCGCACCCGCCGCCACAGACAGCCCGCCCGAGCCTGCGCCGATGACGCAAATATCCGTCTCGATCCGTTCCATGTCAGATGTCCTTTTTCCGGAAGGCCCGCAACACGATGGGCAGCGCTGCAAGGGCACAAAGCGCAAGGATCGGTCCAAGGATTTGCGGTTCGAACAGCAAGCCAAGATCAGGCATCTCGCCGCGTTCGAACACCTCGCCCAGACCGGCGCCCACCCAGGTGTAGACCAGCCCCCCCGGCATGATACCGAAGAAGGTGGTGAAGGCGAACCGCCCGAGACTGACCCCAAGCGCGGCCGGGATCAGGTTGGCAAGGAAGAAGGGAACCGCCGGAACCAACCGCATCAGAAAGAGCACCGACAGCTCGTTCTCGCGCAGCCCTGCCATCAGCCGGGCGGCCGCCCCCCCGCCGGCTGCAATCCGCGTGTTCAATTGGGCGCCAAATCCGGCACGCGCGGCCAGAAAGATCGCAATCGCACCCAGGGTGGCGCCAGTCACATTGAACAGCACCCCCGGAAAGACGCCAAACAGAAAGCCGCCGGTCAAGGTCGCGATCAACGCACCAGGCAGGCTGAAGGCGACCATGCCCGCGTAAGCGGCCATGAAGATCAGTGCGGCTGCGACATAGTGCGCATCGCGAAAGGCCAGCAGGGTCTCGCGATGCGCAGCGAGCGTCTCGAACGTCAAATGGTCCCTCAGGGTGACGGCACCGATCACCGCGACTGCGAAGATCACAAGGATCGGCGCCCGTTGGCGAAGTCGGGATCGTCTTGGTTCGAGGGGCGAGGGAGGTGTCATGTCGGCCACAGTCGTGCCTTGCGCTGGGTAAGGTGGCAAGATGCCCCCTGCGCGATACGACCAACAGTGCGATCACGTTGCATTGATCGCACTGGGGTGATCGCGCGGCGACCTGAAACATTTTCGCGATGACGCCCCGTCGGAAACGGGAAATGTTGCAGAAAAACCGGCGCGCTTGAATTGACTTGCGCGCGTGGCGCCCGTAAAGCACGGGCTTCGAATAAACGCCGCGCTCGAATCTCCATCTTGGGGAAGCCCGGCCGAATGTGATGGAGAGCCGCTATGAAGCGCACGTTTCAACCTTCGAACCTGGTTCGCGCGCGCCGCCACGGGTTCCGCGCCCGCATGGCGACCAAAGGCGGCCGGCTTGTTCTGGCGGCCCGCCGCGCCAAGGGCCGCAAGAAACTGTCGGCCTGATCGACCCGCGCCTTCCTGCGGGAGCGCCTGAGATGACATCGCCGGAGGCCAAAGCGACAGGCAGCAGTGCCGAGACGCCCGAGCCGCCGGCGGTTTTCTTTTGTCTGGAGACATTGCGCAAACGTGCGGATTTTCTGCGCGCCGCGCAGGCCCGGCGGCAAGGCACACCCGGCTTTACCCTTCAGGCACGCCGGCGGGGTGACGCCAGCCCGACGATCCGTGTGGGGTATACCTGCTCCAAGAAGGTCGGAAACGCCGTCACGCGCAATCGTGCCAAGCGCCGCCTGCGCGAGGTGGCACGTGCTGTCCTGTCCAAGTCCGGACGACCGGGTTGGGACTACGTGCTGGTAGGTCGGCCCGGTGCGACCGTTGCCCGCCCCTTTGCCGATATGGTGTCCGAGATGGCAGGCGCGCTGCACCACCTTCACGCGGAAAGACCGGCAAGATGACACCCCTTGCGCATCTGGTGGCGCTGCCTGTGCGGGCTTATCGACTGGTTCTGAGCCCTTGGGTCGGCCATGGGTGCCGGTTTCAGCCGACCTGTTCGGCCTATGCTCTGGAAGCGCTGGAGCGTCATGGTGCGGTCAAGGGCAGCTATCTGACAGCCCACCGGATCTGTCGCTGCCATCCATGGGGCGGCGAAGGATACGATCCGGTGCCGCCGGCGCGAGGCGAGTAAGCTACTTCTTTTCAAAGAAGATCACGACCTGCCCGATCGTGACACCGGCGCGCCGCATGTAGGCGATGTTCAGCAATCGGTTCTCGGTCAACAGCCACATCCAGTCGTCGAACGCCACACGCAGCGTACCCTCGGGCACGGGAAGGTCGATCCGATACTGCCAGTTGAAGGTATCGCCCCGCTCTACCCCCGAGGCCGTTCCAAGCACACCGGGCGCCGTGCCCGTCCAGGTGTCCGGCCCGGTGCGGGTCAGGGTCCACTTGCGGTTTTCCTTCGATCCGTCCTCGTAGACGAAATTTTCGTCAAGCGTCAGGGTTTCACCATCCCGGTCGCCGTCGATCGTCACGACAAACCGCCGCCGGACAGTGCCGAAAACATCCTGGAACTGCCCATGCGCGACCGTCCTGCCATCGAAGAACTCTTCCAGGTTCAGCCGGCGGTCGCTGAGCAGCGCATCGGTGGGGCCTGGACGGCCAGCACAGGCGCCCAGCAACAGAACCAGTCCAAGGATCATCCAGCGCATCATGCTTTCCCCAAGAAGTGACCTGTCTTATACGCAAGCCTGCGGTCATCGGATGCAAGGGCCGCCCCCGAGGACACCGATGTTCGACGAAACAGACGATCTGCCCCCGATCCTGCGTGGCGCGCCCGCCACGACCGAGTTCAAGAAACTGCGCAAGCGCCTTGTCCGAGAGGTGCGCGAGGCGATTGAAACCTATGGGATGATCGAACGCGGCGCGCGCTGGCTGGTCTGCCTGTCGGGCGGCAAGGACAGCTACACCCTTCTCGCCGTCTTGCAGGAGCTGCAGTGGCGCGGGTTGCTGCCCGTTGATCTTCTGGCGTGCAACCTTGACCAGGGTCAACCCGGGTTCCCGGCCACGGTCCTGCCCGAGTTCCTGACCCGGATGCAGGTGCCGCACCGGATCGAGTATGCCGACACCTATTCGGTGGTGATGGACAAGATCCCGCAGGGCAAGACCTTCTGTTCGCTTTGTTCGCGGCTGCGGCGGGGCAACCTCTATCGGATCGCCCGCGAAGAGGGGTGTTCTGCCGTGGTTCTGGGGCATCACCGAGACGACATCCTCGAGACGTTTTTCATGAACCTGTTTCATGGCGGACGCCTGGCCACGATGCCGCCAAAGCTGATCAACGAAGAGGGCGATCTGTTTCTCTATCGCCCTCTGGCCTTTGTGGCCGAGGCGGATTGCGACAGATTTGCGCGCGCCATGGCGTTTCCGATCATCCCCTGCGATCTCTGCGGTAGCCAGGACGGGTTGCAGCGCCAGCAGGTGAAGGCGATCCTGGATGGCTGGGAGGCACGCAGCCCCGGCCGACGCCAGGTGATGTTCCGCGCCCTGATGAATGCGCGTCCGTCCCATCTGCTGGATCCGTCGCTGTTCGATTTCGCCGGATTGACGGTAGGATCGAAGGAAGTTCCAGAAAATGCGACGCAACTGGCAGGCGAGAATTAACGAAGCGATCAACCAAGATGCCTAGCCTGCACCGGACGCGTGGGCCAACGGTGCGCCCCGCCGCGGATCGGGAGGCAGGGCATGCGATTTGGCATCACGCAACTGGCGCGGGCGGCTCAACAGGCGGGGCAGATCCTGCGGCGACCCGAGGTGATGGTGTTCCTTCCAGCCGCAACGCTCGCCTCGTTCTGGCTGGGCGGCGAAGAAATGCTGACCGTTGCCGCGCTTGGCCTGCCGATGGTCTTTGTAATGACGGGCGCCTTCAGCGAGCGTGACGGCGCGCCGCTGGCGGTACCCATGCAGGGCCTTGTCGCGCGGCCCAATCTGACAGCGGCGCTGGATGCAGTTCTGCGCGACGGGGCGGCGCGGGGCCTGACGACCGCCTGTCTGGTCGTTCAGTTCGACGACGCCGAGCGGCTGGTTGACCGGCACGGTCGCGCAGCGCAATCCGAGGTGCTGGAGCGGTGTGCAGACCGTCTGCAGGGCGCACTTCGCCAAGGCGATCTGGTGGCGCGGCTGGAAGGGGGCGGACTTGCCGTGGCGCTCGGCGGCGTGCGCCGTCTGGATCTTGAAACGCTGGTACAACTCTCAGGCAGGGTGCAGGCAGCGATCAGCCCGCCGATCGCACTTGAAGGGGCGCAGGTCTATGTCACCTGTTCGGTCGGGTTCTGTCTGGCCTCGCGGGCCCCGGAAAAGTCAGGACGCGGGATGCTGGATGCGGCCCAGACAGCAGCAGACGAGGCGCTGCGCCACGGCCCCAACGCGATCCGCGCCTTCGCTGCCGACATGGCGCGGACCCGCGCCGACCGGGATGCGCGACGCGACGAACTGGAAACCGCCCTCGACGAAGGGCAGATCCGGCCGCATTTTCAGCCGCAGGTTTCAACCGATACCGGCGCGATCAGCGGGTTCGAGGCGCTTGCGCGCTGGCACCACCCCGAGCGCGGATTGGTCGCCCCGTCCGAATTCCTGCCCGCCATCGAGGACGCCGGGTTGTCGGAGCGACTGAGCGAGGTGATGCTCTACAATGCGCTCGCGGCGCTTGTGCGCTGGGACAAGGCAGGGCTTGAGGTGCCGGCCGTCTCGGTCAACTTCTCTGCCGCTGAACTGCGCAACCCAAAGCTGCCCGAGAATATCAAGTGGGAACTGGACAGGTTCGACCTTCAACCGGATCGGCTGACGGTCGAGATTCTGGAAACCGTGGTTGCCCAGACCGACAATGACGTGATTGTGCGCAACGTGGCGGCGCTGGCCGAACTGGGCTGCGGCATAGACCTTGACGATTTCGGGACCGGACACGCCTCGATCACCAACATTCGCCGCTTTGCCCTGCGCCGGTTGAAAATCGATCGCAGCTTTGTATCGCATGTCGATGAGGATCGCGAACAACAGAAGGTCGTCTCGGCAATCCTGTCGATGGCGGAGCGGCTTGGCCTCGATACGCTGGCAGAAGGGGTAGAGACGCCTGGCGAACATGCAATGCTGTCGCAATTGGGCTGCTGCCATGTGCAGGGCTTTGGCATCGGACGACCGATGCCTTATGAGGATACTGCAGACTGGATCCTGCGCCACCGGGCACGCCAATCGGAACCGCCGCGGATCAACCAGCGCCTGAGTTGACCCATGATCCCGTCGGCAGGGTCAAGAGCGGGGGATGGCGGGTCGTGTACCGCACCCGGTTACCCACAGACACAACCATGACAGGGGCGAGGGCAAGCCGCACGCGGGGGAAAACCGCTTGACCTTTCCCCCTCACAACTGTTGAAGCACCGCTGACCCTTTCAGGAACGGCGGTGGTCCATATGGACGATCAGAACAAGAACCTCCTCCTTGCAACCGGACTCAGTTTCCTCGTGATCCTGGTCTGGTTTTTTCTGTTTCCGCCGCCCGAACCCGCCCCGGCCCCACCCGCCACCGCGACCCAAACAGCGGCGGAAGGTACGGCGGTAACGCCGCCGTCGGCTGCGAGCGAAAGTGTCGCGACCGGCGATGCACCAGCCGCCGACGCCGTACCCGAAGCCGCGCGACTTGCGATCGACACGCCGCGCATCACGGGGACCATCTCGCTTTCCGGTGGGCGGATCGATGATCTGAAGCTGAAGGATTACCGCGTCACGCTCGACCCCACGTCAGATCTTGTGCGCTTGCTCAGCCCGGTCGGGCAAAGCGGCGCCTACTACGCACTTTACGGCTGGGCGCCGGGCGGTGATCTGAAGTTCGAGGACGTGCCCGGCCCGAACACGAACTGGCAGCTTGCTTCGGGCGCGGCGCTTGCCCCTGGGGCGCCGGTCACGTTGCGTTGGGACAACGGCAAGGGCCTGATCTTTTCGCGAACGATCGAGATCGACGACGATTTCATGTTCACCGTCACGCAAGGCATTGAAAACAAAGGCACGACTGAGGTGCAGATGGCACCCTACGGGATCGTCGCCCGGCATGGGCGGCCAAGCGATCTGCAGAACTTCTTCGTGCTGCACGAGGGCGTCGTAGGGCGCACCGACGGCACACTGGCCGAGATCAGCTATGACGACATGACCGATCTGCCGGTGATCGAGCGCGAGGGCGCGCAGGCCGAAATCGTTGATGCCGCGAAAGACGGCTGGATCGGCTTCACCGACAAATACTGGATGACAACGCTGATCCCCGAGCAGGGTCAGCCCTTCACGTCGGTCACCAAGTATGTTCCTGCCGCAGACATCTTCCAGGTCGAGACGCGCCAGCCGGTGATCAGCGTCGCGCCTGGTGCGACAGCCACGTCGACCTCGCGCCTGTTTGCCGGTGCGAAGGAGTGGGAGACGATCCGCAGCTATCAGAACGAAGGAAATGTGCCGGGCTTTGTCGATTCGATCGACTGGGGCTGGTTCTACTTCCTGACGAAGCCGATCTTCGTCGTCCTGCACTGGCTTCACGGTGCGATCGGCAACATGGGTCTTGCGATCATCGCGCTGACCTTTGTTCTGAAACTGATCGTGCTTCCGCTGGCCTACAAATCCTATGTTTCGATGGCGCGGATGAAGGAACTGCAACCCGAGATGGAGGCGTTGAAAGAGCGCGCGGGCGACGACAAGCAGAAGCTGCAGAAAGAGATGATGCAGCTTTACAAGGACAAGAAGGTGAACCCGGCGGCCGGCTGCCTGCCAATCCTGATCCAGATCCCGATCTTCTTTTCGCTCTACAAAGTGATCTTCGTCACGATCGAGTTGCGCCACGCCCCGTTCTTTGGCTGGTTGCAGGATCTTTCGGCGCCCGACCCGTCGTCGCTCTACAACCTGTTCGGCCTGCTTCCCTGGGGCACACCAGAGCCGGGCAGCATCCTCGCGCTGCTGTTCATCGGCGTGTTGCCGATCCTTCTGGGCATCACCATGTGGCTGCAGCAAAAGCTGAACCCGGCCCCCACAGACCCGTCGCAGGCGATGATCTTTGCCTGGATGCCGTGGGTGTTCATGTTCATGCTGGGCAGTTTTGCAAGCGGGCTGGTGGTGTACTGGATCAGCAACAACATCATCACCTTCACGCAGCAGTACCTGATCATGCGAAGCCACGGCCACAAGCCGGACATCTTCGGCAACATCAAGGCCGGTGTGAAAAAGAAACCCGCCGCCGCGCCTGCCGCCAACAGCACCGCAAAGCCCACGGGCAAGGCGCCCACACGCAAGACGCCTGACAAGAAATGACGGCCCGGCTGGCCCATCTCTGCCGCCATCCGATCAAGTCGCTGGGCTACGAGACGATATCGAGCGTCCGGCTGACCGAAGGCGAGGCCTTTCCCTTCGACCGGCGTTGGGCGGTTGCGCACGAAGCGGCAGCCTTTGGCGCGCGGCCGCAGGGTTGGGCGACAAAGCTGAACTTCGTGCGCGGATGGGCGGAGCCGCGGCTGATGGCGATCCGGGCCGACAGTGATCCAGAGACGGGGCGCGTAACACTGACCCATCCGGAACGCCCAGCCCTGACCTTGCATCCCGACTCCGCAGGGGCAGAGGCGTCTTTGCTGGCCTGGCTGGCGCCGCTCTGGCCCCCCAAGCGCCCGGCCGCAGCGCATCTTGTGCATGTGGATGGCCAGGCGATGACCGATGTGCCCGAGCCCTATGTGGCGATCCTGTCGCTGGCCTCGCTTGGTGAACTTTCGGCACGGATCGGGCAGGATCTTTCGATCCATCGCTGGCGCGGAAACCTTTGGCTTGACGGGTTGGCGCCTTGGGCCGAGTGGGATTTGATCGGTCAGACCCTGCGGATCGGCGAGGCAGAGCTGCAGGTCGAGGCGCGGATCACGCGCTGCCGCGCGACTGCGGCCAACCCGGACACGGGACAGACCGACGCAGATACGCTCGGTGCGCTGCAGGCGGGCTTCGGGCATCAGGATTTCGGCGTTTATGCCCGGGTGACGCGCGGCGGTATGATTTCCGTGGGCGATCGGGTGTCACCGCCATGAGCGTGCTGCCCTTTCCCCTTGCCCCTGAGCCTGACGAAGCTGCACGCGAGGCCGGGCGGCTGATGTTCGCCGGGCCTGTCGACTTCGTGAAGGGTGTTGTGGCGATGCCGGGACTGCCCTTGGCCGACCGGCTGGAGGTGTGCTTTGCGGGGCGCTCGAACGTCGGCAAGTCCAGCCTGATCAACGCATTGACCGGGCGAAAATCGTTGGCCCGCGCCTCGAACACGCCGGGGCGGACGCAAGAGATCAACTTCTTCGCCCTGGGCGACAGGCGCTATCTGGTAGACCTGCCCGGCTATGGCTACGCGGAAGCGCCAAAGCCGGTGGTCGAGAAATGGCAGCGCTTGCTGAAAAACTACCTCTCCGGTCGCCAGACATTGCGCCGCGCATTCGTTCTGATCGACACGCGGCATGGGGTGAAGGCGGTCGACGAAGAGATCCTGACGCTGCTCGACAGGTCGGCCGTGACCTTTCAGGTCGTGCTGACCAAGGCCGACAAGGTTTCGCAGGCAGACCGCGAAGCCAATATCGCGCAGGTTCGCGCCGCGTTGACCAAGCATCCGGCCGCCTATCCCGAAATCGTCGTGACCTCTTCAGAAAAAGGCGACGGGATCGAGACGCTCCGCGCCATCATCGCCACGCTGGAGTAGGCGCGGCGCTGCCGCTCAGACGTGCTGGGCGCCGTTCACCTCAATCTCGGCGCCCGAGATGTAGCTCGACTGGTCCGAGCACAGAAACCAGATCACGTCGGCCACCTCTTTCGGCTGGCCAAGGCGCTGAAGCGGCAGTTTTTCCACGATCTTGTCCGTGCCGGGCGATAGAATGGCGGTTTCCACCTCGCCCGGTGCGATGGCATTCACGCGCACCCCCAATGGCCCGAAATCATGCGCCATCTCTCGCGTCAGCGCGGCCAGTGCCGCCTTTGACGTGGCATAGGCCGCCCCCGCAAAAGGATGCACGCGCGACCCGGCGATCGATGTGACGTTCACGATCGAGCCTTTCGCCGCCGCCAGTTCATCCTTGAGCCCGCGAGCGAGGACGACGCAGGAAAAGAAATTGACGTGGAACACATGCCCCCACGTCCGCAGGTCCGTGTCGAGCGTACTGAGACGAGCGCCATTTGACCCCTTGGGGCTGATCCCGGCATTGTTGACAAGCGCATGCAACCGGCCGTCGATCTTGCGCTTGATGATCTCGATCGCCGCGATCGTCTTGTTCGGGTCGGCCAGGTCGATCTGGATGTGATTCTCTTCGCCGCCTGGCCAGGGGCAGCGCGGATCGAAGGGTTGCCGCGAGCAGGTCAGAACACGCCACCCTTCGGCCGAGAACCGCTTGACCGTTGCATGTCCGATGCCCCGGCTTGCCCCCGTCAGAACCAGTGTCTTCTGTTCGCTCATGGCGCCCTCTGTCGCTGTGAGGGCAAACCCTACTCGTTCAGTCGGGAATTGCAAGGCGAGCGCCCTTGGCAGACCCGCGCAAAGCCGCTACGACGGGCACGCAGTCCGGGATCGCCCAATGAAGAAGCAGCTTGCCATGATGCGTGAACCCATCGCCACCGCCCGGACCCTGTCCGAGGCCCTGCCCTATCTCCAACGCTACGCGGGCGCTGTGGTCGTCGTGAAATTCGGTGGCAACGCCATGGGGGACGAGGCCGCGATGGCGGAGTTTGCCCGTGACATTGTTCTGATGCGGCAGGTCGGCGTGAACCCGGTGGTGGTGCACGGCGGCGGCCCGATGATCAACGACCTGCTGGCAAAGCTGGGGATCGAATCGCGCTTTGTGCGGGGCAAGAGGGTGACAGACAAGGCCACTGTCGAAGTTGTCGAGATGGTGCTTTCGGGGCTGGTGAACAAGCGCATCGTGCAGGCGATCAATGATCAGGGCGGGCGCGCCGTGGGCATCTCGGGCAAGGATGACGATCTGATGGTTTGCGTGGCCGATGATCCGGAACTGGGTTTCGTTGGCCGGCCCGTCGAGATGAACGTGCAGGTGCTGCGCGACCTTTACGCGGCCGGGATCATTCCCGTCGTGGCACCCGTGGCCACCGGGGTCGAGGACAACGAGACGTTCAACGTCAATGGTGATACGGCCGCAGGGGCGATCGCGGGGGCGCTGCAGGCCGATCGCCTGTTGCTGCTGACCGACGTATCCGGCGTCAAGGACGAAACCGGCGAGGTCGTCACCCAGTTGTCGCCGGATCAGGTGCGCGACCTCATCGCTCGTGGCGTCATCGCCGGTGGCATGATCCCCAAGGCTGAAACTGCGCTGGCTGCGCTCGATCAGGGCGTACGCGCCGTTGTGATCCTGGACGGGCGCATCCCGAACGCCTGTCTGCTGGAACTGTTCACCGACCATGGAGCGGGTTCACTGATCCGCTCGACCGAGCCTCGGATCAAGCCGCGCGACGCATGACCGACCTTGGCGAGATCGAGTCACGGGCAGCCGAGCACGCCTTGAGCGTTCTGGGTGGATTTCTGGTGACGCCCGAGGATGGCTTGCCGGCAGACCGCGGCACGCTGCTGCTGCTCGGCCCCGCCGGTGCAGGCTTCTGGCCGCACCTGACCGTACAGCCAGAATGGCAGGACGGGTCCCCCGACCCCGTCGATCGCTGGTCGCGCCGGGTAATCGGGCGGATGGCCTGTGATCTGGGGGCGAAGGCGTATTTTCCCTTCGGCGGCCCACCGTTTCGGCCGTTCTACAGTTGGGCGCTGCGAACTGGCCGGATCCATGCCTCGCCAGTGCGGTTCCTGGTCCATGACAGCGCCGGGCTGATGGTATCGTTCAGGGGTGCGCTTGCGCTGCAAGAGCGCCTTGCCCTGCCGCTGGCACCGCCCGCGCCCTGCGCAACCTGCCTGGACAGGCCCTGCCTGACTGCCTGCCCCCCGCGCGCGTTGACGGAGGCAGGCTATGACGTGCCGTCCTGCCACGATTTCCTCGAAACCCGCGCGGGCCGCGATTGCATGGACCGCGGCTGTGCCGTGCGCCGCGCTTGCCCCGTCTCGGTTACACATGCAAGAGTGGAAAACCAATCCGCCTACCACATGCAGCAGTTTCACAAGGGACCAGCCCAGAGATGACCAAGCGCCTGATCCTGACGCGGCACGCGAAATCCAGCTGGGACGATCCGCTGACCCCCGATCACGACCGCCCGCTGAACGAACGCGGCAAGGCCGCTGCGGCCGATCTGGGGGAATGGCTCGCCTCGCGCGGCTACGTCCCTGACGAGGTGCTGTGTTCGGATGCGCTTCGCACCCGCAAGACATGGTCCGGCATCGCCCCTGCGCTGCCTGGCACACCCATTCTGGATCTCAAACCTGCGCTCTATCATGCCGGGCCGGATGTCATGCTCGCGGTTCTGCGCCACGCCGCGGGGGATACGGTCATGATGATAGGCCACAATCCCGGCATTGCAGAGTTCGCGCACCGCCTGGTCACGCGTGCCCCGCTGAACGGCGACTTTCAGAAGTATCCGACGGGTGCGACGCTGGTTGCCGATTTTGCGATCGACAGCTGGTCTGACGCAGCTTTCGGCCAAGCTGCACCGCTCGATTTCATCGTGCCGCGCGAACTCGCGTCCTAGGTTTCTTTTCGACAGAAGTGCCCTTGGAGGTCCGGTCGGCTGACGGCCCACTGGCGTCCTGTACTTGCGTCAGTGGCCGAGGATCTGGCTCAGGAACAGCTTGGTCCGTTCGGACTTGGGATTGAGGAAGAACTCCTCCGGTTCGTTCTGCTCGACGATCTGGCCCTGATCCATGAAGATCACCCGGTTCGCCACCTGGCGGGCAAAGCCCATCTCGTGGGTCACGCAGATCATCGTCATGCCCTCTTCCGCGAGGCTGATCATGGTGTCGAGCACCTCCTTGATCATCTCCGGGTCGAGCGCCGACGTCGGCTCATCGAACAGCATGATGTTGGGCCGCATGCATAGCGAGCGCGCGATCGCCACGCGCTGCTGCTGGCCGCCTGAAAGCTGACCGGGATATTTGTTGGCCTGCTCCGGGATCTTGACCCGCTCAAGAAAATGCATCGCGATCTTCTCCGCCTCGCGCCTCGGCGTCTTGCGCACCCAGATCGGCGCCAGCGTGCAGTTCTCAAGGATCGTCAGATGCGGGAACAGGTTGAAGTGCTGGAACACCATGCCGACCTCGCGACGGATCTCGTCCACCTTCTTGAGATCGGACGTCAACTCGGTCCCATCGACGATGATGCGCCCCTTCTGGTGCGCCTCCAGCGCGTTGATGCAGCGGATCAGCGTCGATTTGCCAGAGCCGGACGGCCCGCAGATCACGATCCGCTCGCCCTTATAAACGGTCAGGTTGATGTTCTTGAGAACGTGAAACTCGCCATACCACTTGTTCATGTTGACGATTTCGATGGCGACCTCGTCGGACACCTTCATGTTGCTGCGGTCGATCGCGCGCGCTTCTTCCGCGGTTCGGGTGGTGGCGTCGGTCATGGCGGCGTCTCCTCAGCGGCGGTCGCCGGCGCGCAATTTGCGCTCCAGGAATTGCGAGTAACGGGACATCCCGAAACAGAACAGGAAGAAAACGAAACCGATGAAGCCGTAAAGCTCCCAGATGACGCCGGTCCACGCGCTGTCGGCGCGGATCGGCTTGGCGATCCCCAGCGGGTCCAGAAGGCCGATGATCGCCACCAGGGTTGTGTCCTTGAACAGGCCGATGAAGGTGTTCACGATCCCGGGAATCGAGATCTTCAGCGCCTGCGGCAGGATGATCAGCCGCATCGACTGCCAGTATGTCAGCCCCATGGCGTCGGCGGCCTCGTACTGACCCTTGGGCAACGCCGCCAGGCCGCCGCGGATCACCTCGGCCATGTAGGCGCTGGCGAACAGCGCGACCATGATCAGCACGCGCAGGATCAGGTCGAAGCTGGTTCCTGGCGGCAGGAAATAGTTAAGCAGCGTCGAGGCGACGAACAGCAGCGTGATCAGCGGAACGCCGCGTATGAACTCGATGAACATAACCGACAGTGAGCGGATGAATATCATGTCCGAGCGGCGGCCCAGCGCCAGCAGGATGCCGATAGGCAACGAGGCGACGATCCCGGTGACGCCGATGACGAGGGTCAGCAGGAAGCCGCCGAAACGGTTCGACGTCACCGGCTCGAACCCCAGACCTCCCCACAGCAGGAAATAGGCGAGCACGGGAAATGCGGCTGAAAGGATCAGCCAGCGCCCCCGATGGCGCTCATCGCCGAAGACCCACACCATCACCGCGATGGCGGCAGCGGCGATCAGGCTGGGGCGCATGAACACACCGGCCCCATCCCTCAAGAGCCCGTCAAGGGCGATCACAACCGCAATCGCGCCCATGATCCAAGCGAGAGGACGGATGCTCGCAAACAGCACCGGCGCAAGCGCGGCGATGAGCAGCAGCCCCGCCACGTTCGGGCGCCAGCGCAATTCGGGCGGGTAGAATCCGTATATCAACTGGTCGAACCGCTCGTTGATGATCGCCCAGCACGCGCCCGATTGCCCCTCGCCGAACTCGGCGGCGATTATCTGCCGGCACTCCTGCAGCGAACTCGCGTTCCACACTGACTTCAGGATCGCCCAGTCGATCAGCGGCGGCAGCCCGAGGGCCAGCACCATGATCGAAATCACCGTCAAGCCCGCGTTCAGCGGCGAGGAAAACAGGTTCTCCCTGGCCCAGTGGATCGGGCCGACGCTCAGCGCAGGCGGCGGCGCCTCTGGCGCGATGGCGTCGGCGACGTAGGCGATCGGACGTGAGGAGGAACCGTCGCTCATCTCAACGCTCCACCAGCCGGACGCGGTTGTTGTACCAGTTCATCACGCCCGAGATCAGCAGCGACACGGTCAGGTAGAAGGCCATCAGCAGCAGGATGCACTCCATCTCCTTGCCCGTCTGGTTCAGCGTGATGCCGCCCAGCGTACCGGTCGCGTCCATGTAGCCGACAGCGATGGCGAGCGAAGTGTTCTTGGTGAGATTCAGATACTGCGAGATCAGTGGCGGGATGATGACCCGCAGCGCCTGCGGCAGGATAACGAGGTTCATGGTGCGGTTGGGCCGCAGCCCCAGCGCGTAGGCGGCCTCGGTCTGGCCGTGGCTGACGGAGAGGATGCCGGCGCGAACAATCTCGGCGATGAACGCGCCTGTGTAGAGCGACAGCGCGATCCACAGGGCGAGCAGGCTCTCGCGCATGAATATCCCGCCCTGGAAGTTGAAGCCCTTCAGTTCAGGGCTCTCGAAGGCGATCGGCGAGCCCATCATGAAGTCGGCCAGCAGCGCCGGCAGGACGAACAGCGCAAGACCGACCCAGAACATCGGGAACTGCCGGCCCGTCGCCTCCTGACGATTCCGCGCCCAGCGGCGCAACGCGATGATCGCGACCAGCGACGCAACGAAAATGCCGACCACCACCCCCGAGCCCTCGCTCCAGATCGGCGCCGGCGCGTAAAGGCCGCGGTTGGTGGCGACGAAGGCGCCCGTCTCCACGCCCCGGAAGGCGTTGGGCGCCGGCAGGGTCTCTATCACTGCGGCGGCGATCATCAGGATCCACAGCAGCAGGGGCACGTTGCGGAACCCCTCGACATATACCGCCATCAGCCGCGCCACGAGCCAGTTCTTCGACAGGCGCAGCACGCCCGCCGAGATGCCGATCACGGTCGCCGTCACGATGCCCATGAAGGCCAGCAGCAGAGTGTTGAGGATGCCGACGACGGCGGCGCGGGCGTTGGTCGAGGTCGAGTCGTAATCGATCAGCCGCTGGTTGATGTCGTAGGACGCCGTCTGCCACAGGAAGTCGAAACTGAAACCCTTGCCCAGCGCCGCGAGATTGCTGACCGCATTGTTCACGAGCCACGCGACGCCGAGCATGGTCAGCAGCAAGGCGATGGTCTGGATGAAGGACGACCGATAGCGCGCGTCCGTCCAGAGTATGTCGATGCGAAAGCTCCCCTCGCGCGGCTCGACTGCGACGCTCATTGGCTGCTCCACCTCGCGTGAAGGCGGACGGGCGCCGCAACGGCGCCCGTCACGTCATTTCTCTCAGCGGAACGGCGGGGCGTACAGGAGCCCGCCATTGGTCCACTGCGCGTTCAGGCCGCGCGAGAGTCCGATCGGCGTGCTCTCTCCGAGATAGTTTTCGAAGTTCTCGCCGTAGTTGCCGACCTGGCTGATGATCTGCACGATCCAGTCGTTGTTCAGCCCGATCATCTTGGCGTACTCACCCTCGTTGCCGAGCATGCGGTTGATCTCGGGGTTGTCTCCGGCCTTGGCGGCCAGCTCCTTAACGTTCGCGGAGGTGATGCCCAGTTCCTCGGCGGCGATCATGGCGTTCAGAGACCAGCGCACGATGTCGCCCCACTCATGGTCGCCGTGCCTGACGAGCGGGCCCAGAGGCTCCTTCGAGATGATCTCGGGCAGAATTATGTGATCGCCAGGATTGGCGAATCCGGCGCGAACGGCGGCAAGCCCCGAGGCGTCGGTCGTGTAGACGTCGCAGGCGTTCGCGAGATACTTCTGCTGCCCCTCATTGTCGTCTGCGACCGGCACCGGATCGTAGGACATGCCGTTGGCGCGGAAAAAATCAGCGAGGTTGAGTTCGGTCGTGGTGCCGGTCTGAATGCAGACCGTGGCGCCATCGAGTTCCTTGGCCGAGGTCACGCCAAGCGCCTTCGGGGTCATGAAGCCCTGCCCGTCATAATAGTTGACGCCCACGAACTCGAACTTGAGGTCAACGTCGCGCGAAAACGTCCAGGTCGTGTTGCGCGGCAGCACGTCGACCTCGCCCGCCGCCAGAGCGGAGAAGCGCGTCTTGCTGTCCAGCGGCGTGAACTGAACCTTGGTCGCGTCGCCGAATATCGCCGCCGCCACCGCGCGGCAGACTGCGACGTCGAAGCCGTCCCACGAACCGTCCGCCTTGGTGAACGAAAAGCCCGCGAGGCCCGTCGAGACGCCGCAATGCAGCACGCCCCGCGCCTTCACGTCGTCGAGCGTAGCGGCCGTGGCCGCGCCTGCGCTCAGCGCGGCCACGGTGAGCGCGCCGAGCAGAGCTCTGATATTCATCATGTCTTTTTCCCTGTGATCCGCCCAGTCGGCGGCCGTGGCGTTCGCCATCGGTGTCATTGATCGATTCCATTCCGGAACGTGACATAACCAGATCAACGCCAGCGCCGGGCGTCAAGGACACATCCGCGTCATACCGTCCAATCGCCCTGAAATCGTGCATCGCATCACCATATGCGTAGTTACAGGGCGACCGGACTGGCGCCACACACAGAATGCGGGCACCTCGTGTCATGGCTTGGCGAGAAAACGGAGGATGCGCGACAGCCTTGCGGAAATTGCATGTCGGCATTGCGCGAAACGGGATGACATGACGCTCATACGACGGCATATAGTGGTGGCAACAGCATGAAAATACGTCAGGCCGCGATTGCACGCGCCGGCAGGTGGAGATAACGCATGTTTGATGAAATGGACGCCCTCGCCTGGGGCCAGGCCCAAGGCGATCGCGCTCGGAAACTGTTCAGCGCCGTGGTGCTCGCGGTGCTGGATGACGCCGTGCGCGACGAAAAAAAGCTCGGTGAAGGCATGGGCGTCGATAGCGTGACCCGCTGGGCGCGCAGCAAGGACGGTCGGCTGGTGCTGTCCTGCGCCGGCATCGACCCGACGGAGCGCGCCGTGAAGGGCCTCGCCGCTTTCGTCCAGCGCGGCGAGCGGGTGTCGAGCGCACTGCGCCTCGGCGACGACAGCGACAACGGCGCGATGGCGAAAGCCGCCTGATCTGCGTCAATCATGCGAGCGCGATGCAAAACGGGCCGTAAATGGCCCGTTTTCCGTCGATGTGACGCCGCTCACTCGATCGCATAGATCACCGAGACCATCGCCGTCACGCTGATCGACCCCGGCGCCACCGGCATCGCCGAGTCCATCGCCGCCATGCGGTATGCCGCTTCGGGGCGCGCGCCGCCTTGCTGGGCCACCGA